>JANONC010000242.1:0-19222 GCA_031420655.1 Rhodospirillales bacterium
TCGGTCAGGAACTCCCCATGATAGCCAATCAGCCCGCGGCTGGGCATGTGGAATGTGAGCCGTACCTTGCCGCCGCCCGAAGGCCGCATGTCCTGCAACATGCCCTTGCGCCGGCTGATCTTTTCCACCACGACGCCGGAATAGTCGTTGTCGACGTCCACCAGCACGTCCTCGAACGGCTCTTCACGGGCGCCGGTCTCTTCGTTCTTGCGCGTCAGCACCCGGGGGCGGCCGATGGTCAGCTCGAACCCCTCGCGGCGCATCTGCTCGATCAGCACGCCCAACTGCAACTCACCGCGCCCGGCCACTTCGAACGCATCGCTCTCGTTGCTGTCGGTGATCTTGATGGCGACGTTGCCCTCGCCCTCGCGCAGCAGACGGTCGCGGATTTGGCGGCTGGTGACCTTCTTGCCTTCCTTGCCGCCCAGCGGGCCATCGTTCACCCGAAAGGTCATGGCCAGCGTCGGCGGATCGACCGGGATGGCGGGCAGGGGTCCGGTCAGCTCCGGCGCGCCCACCGTGTCGGGCACGGTCGCGTCGGTTAGCCCGGCGACGGCCACGATGTCGCCCGCTTCACACTCATCCACCTGCACCCGGTCCAGGCCGCGGTAGCCCATCAACTTCGTCAGCCGCCCGGTTTCGACCACTGTGCCATCGGCCCGCAACACCTTCACGGGCATGTTCAGCCGGGCACGACCCTGCTCCACCCGGCCAGTCAGCACCCGGCCAAGAAAGTTGTCATAGTCCAAGATGGAAGCGACCATCGCGAACGGTGCCTCCTTGTCCAGCACCGTGGGCGGCACGTGGCTCATGACCAGGTCGAACAACGGGGTCAGGTCCTTGCGCGGGCCGTCCATCGTCGTATCCGCCCAGCCCTGCCGGCCGGACGCGTAGAGCATGGGGAAGTCCAGTTGCTCATCGTTCGCGCCCAAGGCGGCAAACAGGTCGAAAATCTCGTTATGAACTTCATCGGGCCGGGCATCCTGCCGGTCGACCTTATTCACGACCACAATCGGCTTGATCCCGCGGGCGAGCGCTTTCGTGACCACGAACTTGGTTTGCGGAAGCGCGCCCTCGGCCGCGTCTACCAGCACCAGCACGCCATCCACCATGTTCAGGATGCGCTCCACCTCGCCGCCGAAATCGGCGTGGCCCGGCGTGTCGACGATGTTGATACGCGTGTCCCGCCAGATGACCGACGTACACTTGGCCAGGATCGTGATGCCACGTTCGCGTTCCAGGTCGTTCTTGTCCATCGCCCGCTCTGCCACCTGCTGGTGTTCGCGAAACGACCCCGACTGGCGCAGCAGCTGGTCGACGAGCGTCGTCTTGCCATGGTCAACGTGAGCGATGATGGCGATGTTGCGGATGTCCATAGTGACCCTAGCGGAATAGGCACCAAGGCTGAAGGCCTGGCGCGTGCGGTGCACACATAGACGCCCTGCCCCGCCGTTGCGAGGCTAAAAACGGCATGGCGGCCCTGCACCACGCGGTGCAGGGCCGTTGCTTAGGCTATTGCTGCGCGCCCATCGCTGCGCCGATCGCCGCCTGCGCCCCGCGCGTGTCGCGGTTGGCCAACGCCTGCCGTGCGGCGCCGATCTGGCGCACCATTGGCATGTCGGCCGGGGATGCGGCCATGCTGGGGTCGGTCGAACGGCTCAGGATACGCGTCTCGGCCCGCTCCAGTGCCTCCTGCGCCATGCCGGTCTTGCCGGCTGCCAGGGCGCTGCGGGCGGCGGCGAGGTAGGCTTCCGGCGTGCTGGACGCGGCGTTCGGGTCGGGCAGGCGCGGCGCGATCTCGGACCTTGTGTTGGCCGCACCGGTATTGCTGGCCTGGGTGGAGGTGGGCGAGCCCACGCCGCCCTGGTATTCGCGGTTGCCACTCATGTCGGTCGGGCTGCCGGCATCGGCTGCCATCCCCTGCCTGGGCTTGGACGGCTTGCCAGCGGCTGTCCCGCGCGGGGCAGCTTGGCGGGACTGCCCGTGCATCGGTCGCACGCCTGTCATAGGTGCCGGGTCGTCAGTCTGGGCCCATGCTGGCGTGGCAAGCAGGGCTGGCGTGGTAAGCAGGGCGGGCGTCGCCAGCAACAGGGCCGGCACAATCAATAGTTTACGCATGCGGATAGCTCCCGTGGTGAGTAGTGATAGCAAAACGAACGAGCGGTGCCGTAGGTTGCACTCGTCGTCATAGACCGGCGGCCTGCAGCAGCCCGGCCACGCTGGCAGGACGCGCGCCATAGGCACTGATGGCCGCGGCGGCGGCGAGGCTTGCAAGCGTGCCGCATTGTGCAAGCGTCGCGCCGCGGGCATGCGCGGCCAGGAACCCGGCCGCATAGGCGTCGCCCGCACCCGTTGTATCGATGACCGTGGCCGGGGCCGCTGCGATCTCGATGCGAGTGGTTCCCGCAATGATCACGCTCCCGGCCTCGCTTCGCGTTAACGCCGCCAACGCCACATCCTGCCCGGCGCGGAGTGCAGCGGCGTCGAACGTGTTCTCTTCATACAGCGCCGTGATTTCGACCTCGTTGGCAAAGAGGATGTCCACGCCGTCCCGCACCAGCGCCTGGAATGCGGCACGATGGCGATTGACGCAAAACGGGTCACTGAGGTTCAGCGCCACCAGCCGCCCGGCCCTGTGCGCGATGGTGACGGCGTGGCGGAACGCCTCCTGTGCGGCGGGAGGGTCGAACAAATAGCCTTCCAGGTATGTGACGGCACTGGCTGCAATCAGGCCGTCGTCCAGATCCGGCACGCCCAGGGCGACGCACGCGCCCAAATACGTGCTCATCGTGCGCTGGCCATCGGGCGTGACGGCAATCAGGCAGCGCGCGGTGGGTGCGCCGCCACGCAACGGCGCCGATGGAAAATGTACGCCCGCCGCCACGATGTCCGACCGGAACGCGTCACCCAGCACATCGTCCGCCACGGTGCCCACATACGCCACCCGCGCGCCCAGCCCGGCCGCCACCGCGCAGGTATTGGCAACCGATCCGCCACTGCTCTGCTGACCCGCGGGCCACGCCGCTGTCAGCGCCGCCGCCTGTACGGCCGAAATGAGCGCCATCGACCCTTTATGCATGTCATGGCGGGACAAAAACGACTCGTCCACGGGCGCCACCACGTCCACGATCGCGTTGCCGATGCCGAGGATGTCGTAGGTGGCATTGGACATTAGAGGTGCTCCGGCACAGATGAAGGCTCCGCGCCTAACACCCGCGCGGCTGCCCTGCAAATGGAACCAGCCCATGCATGCCCTTGGCCTTGCCGTCAGCCAGCTGGCGGACCCGGTGTTCCGGGGCGTGATTCTACGTGCGGTGCTGCTGGCAACGGCGGTGTTCGTGGGGCTGCTCGTGGCGGCGGTTTGGGGTTTGGGGCAATGGACGCCGGGTCCGGCATGGGCGGCGTGGATTGCCGGTGCCGTGGGCGGCGTGCTGGCGGCATTGCTGGCGTTGTGGCTTTTTGTGCCGGCCGCCGTGCTCATTGGCACGTTCTATGTGGACCGGATCGCAACGGCGGTCGAACGTCGTTACTACCCGGCGCTGCCCCGGCCAACCGGCGCGCCGCTGTCGCAACAGGCGTGGGATGGCGTGGTCCTCGGCCTGCAGCTCATCCCGTTGCAGCTGCTCACGCTCTTACTGACGATCGTGGTGCCGGGGCTGGGGTTGGCAGCCGGCCTGGTGCTGACGGGATGGGCGATCGGGCGCGGCCTGTTTGTAGCTGTCGCCATGCGCCGTATGCCGCGGACGGAGGCACTGGCCGTCTACCGGGCGGCGCGCGGGCAGGCGGTGCTGCCCGGCGTGGCGCTGGCGGCGCTGGGCGTCATCCCGTTTGCCAACCTGCTGATGCCTGTTCTGGGCACGGCCGCGATGGTTCATGTGCTGGAGGCACGCCGTACGGCTTGATCGCCCGCTTGATCCTTCGCTTGATCTCTGGGCCGCGATGGGGCACGGACGTCATGCGGGTCCGCACCGGGCCCGCTGCCTCGATGGGAGGAGCCTGTGTTTAACCGCGGCAAGAAGGTCGAGCGCACGGACAAGCCAGAGCCGGCCGCGTTCGCGCAAAATGCGGCAGCGCCCGGCGCATCCGTAACCCCAGTAGAGACGATCCGTCCCGCCAAGCCCGAAACCGGCCTCGGCGTCCCTCCCTACCGACCAGAGCCGCCGAAGGAATCCGCCATGGCCCGTACTCCGTTCACGACTGCGCCCACGCCACCGCAACAGCCGATGGGTGCTTCGTCGCTCTCGATGCCGCCGGGCCCAGGCAGCGCGCCGCCGCCGCGTCCCAACACGGGGATGGGAATGGGTCCTGGTTCGTCATCGAACATGCCCTCCAGCACCGCGCAGCGCCCGGCCGAACGCCGCACCCTCGTCGTGGGTCGCGGTATCAGCGTTCAGGGTACCGTCACGGAAGCCGAGCGCCTGGTGGTCGAAGGCACTGTCGAGGCCAGCATGATCCACGCGACCGAGCTTAGCATCGCGCTGGGCGGAGTGTTCCGGGGTGAGGTGGAGGTGGAAGACGCCGAGATCGCTGGGATCATCGACGGGACACTACTTGCCCGCGGCAGCCTGGTCGTCCGCGCAACGGGCAAGGTGCTGGGCACCGCACGCTGCCGCCGCCTGCAGGTTGAAGATGGCGGGCAGATCACGGGCCGGATCGAGATGCTTCCCGACACCGACAACAAGGCCGGCACCGTGGCCGCCCTGGATGCGCCCCGGCCAAATACGCCCAGCGCACTGTAAGCTTGTGACCTCCCTCGCCAGCGGGGGAGGGCTCTGGTTTGGCTGGACCAGTCCGGCACTTTCCGACCAGGCTGCTTTACCTGGACCGGAGTAGTGCTTGCCGAACCTCAAAACCTAGAGATCAAACCGACCCACTTTGGTTGGATTAGGCTGCTAGGTCAGCGCGCGCTCACGTTCCATCAGCTCATCCAAGATCGACCACACGCGGCCCGGCTGCATCGGCACGTCCGGATCGTTCAACAAACCTTCAAGCTCGGCCAGTTTGGCGTTTTGTTCCCATTCGGTCATAGTCTTGTCGGTTTGCATCGCAGAACAACGGACAACCCGGTATGGGGTTGCAAGATACCACTGCCTTAGTCCGACGATAGAACTGCCGGGGCCAGTGCCGCTTCCTTGGCGGCTGGGTGGGCCGGGTTGCGGAAGCGCAATTCGCCGCCGGGCACGCCGCCGGAGGTGGTAAGGCCAAACAGCTCCAGCCGGGATGCACAGGTGACGGCAACGACCGACCGCGCTTCCGGGTGAGTCATAAACTGCCGCGCTTCGCCCTCCAGCTCCAGGGTTGTCTGCAGCGCCAGCCACTCGGCCCGGTCCGTGTCTTCCAGGAACAGCGCCAGGATGCCCGGCCGCGCGCCCGTCAGCCGGGTGGGGGCCAGCGCATCGAGCCGTCGGCGGACAGCGACCGCCACGTCGTTCTCCTGACCGGCGCGCGCTGCCATCACGAAAACACCCCCCGCGGCGGCCGTGACCGAGAGCTGCGCCTGCGGCCCGAACTCCTGCCGTAGCCGGGGCATCAGGCCCAGCTCGTCCGCCTGCGCCGCTGCCAGCATCAGCGGGTCGAGCCGCAACACTGCGGCCTCGTCATAATCGGCGCGGCGTTGGCTGGCGAGCATGGCGCGGATGCGGTCGTGCAAGATGCCGAGCAAGGCACCACCCTCCGGATCATCCTCGTCCCGCAAGCCATTGGGCAGCGTCAATTTCAGGATGTAGCGGCCGGGATGCGCGGCGAGCCAGGTCTGCAGATCCGGGTCCACGCGATCGACCAGGTTGAACCAAGCCCCGCGCCGCACGCCGCGCCCCTCTTCGGCCGACAGGACGTCGCACACGACCTCCGCCTCCGCCCGGTCACGGCTGAGCAGCAAATCGAACGGCGCGCCATCGGCCAACCCTGCATAAAAGACATCGAACCCGCGGGCGCGCTGTAACGACGCGGTGCGCAGCAAGTGAAAGAGGGGAATGAGGCAGCAATCGCCCTCCAGCGTGGCGGTCAGCAGTGCCTCCAGCCGGGCGCGGCCCGAGGGTGGCAGGGCGTCGTGCAGGGCAACCGCGGACCCGGCGTGGTGAGCGATCAAGCGTTCCGCCAGGCTCGGCGCCCGCCCGGACAGGCCACGGCGCATCCGCTCGATCGCTAGTTCGATCGCATGGCGCTGCAGTGCCTGCCGGCCCAACCGGGTCGGCGCGGCTGCGAAGGTGCGGAGCGTACTCAGCCGGCTCTGCCAGGCCCGTACGCCGGCAATGCCGGCAAACGCGTTCAGCGCCGCGCCGTCGATGGTGGCGCACGGTTCTAACATGAGCGCTGCGGCAGCCGGTTGTGAAGCGTCGCGTCGCCGATTTGGGCGCGGTGGCGCAGCAGGTGGTCGGCTAGTACGCAGGCCATCATGGCCACGCCCACTGGCACAGCGCGGATGCCAACGCACGGATCGTGCCGCCCACCGGTCACGATATCGACCTCGGCCCCGGCCCGATCGACCGATTGCCGCGGTACCAGGATCGAGCTGGTCGGCTTGACCGCAAACCGTGCCACAATGGGTTGCCCAGTGCTGATGCCACCCAGGACGCCGCCCGCGTGGTTGGTGATAAACCGAACCCCGCCACCGGCCATGCGCATCTCATCCGCATTACCCTCACCCTGCAATGCGGCAGCCGCGAATCCATCGCCGATTTCGACACCTTTGACAGCATTGATCCCCATGAACGCGGCAGCGAGGTCCGCGTCCAGCTTGCCGTAGATGGGCGCACCCAGGCCGGGGGGTACACCGTCGGCCACAACCTCGATCACTGCACCCACACTGGACCCGGCCTTGCGGATCGCGGCCAGTTCGGTCTCCCACGCGGCTGCAGCGATTGGGTCCGGACAAAATAATGGGTTTTCGTCGATCGCGTTCCAATCCCAACGGGCGCGGTCGATGACATGCGGTCCCATCTGCACCATCGCGGCGCGGATTTGCACGGCGGAACCCAGGACGATTTGCGCGATGGCACCGGCGGCCACGCGCATCGCCGTCTCTCGCGCGCTGCTGCGCCCGCCGCCGCGATGGTCACGAATGCCGTACTTCAATTCGTACGTGAGGTCCGCATGGCCGGGGCGGAACTGGGTGGCAATTGCGCCGTAATCGCGGCTGCGTTGGTCGATATTCTGGATTTCGAGCGCGATCGGCGTCCCGGTCGTCAGCCCGTCCAGTGTGCCGGACAGGATGCGGACCTCATCCGGCTCCTGCCGCTGGGTCGTGAACTTGGATTGGCCCGGACGCCGGCGGTCGAGCGCAGGCTGGATGTCCGCCTCGGTCAACCGCAGCCGGGGCGGGCAGCCATCCACGACAGCTCCAATGGCCGGGCCGTGGCTTTCGCCCCAGGTGGTGACGCGAAACAAATGGCCAAAGCTATTGTGGCTCATGTCTCCCGCGGGGGCGCCCCGACCGGTGTGCTGGGCCCGGCCACGTTGATGTCCGGCGCGGCCGGGTTCTTCATACCGACCACGTGATAGCCGCTGTCGACATGATGCACCTCACCAGTCACGCCCGCCGATAGCGGGCTGAGCAGATACAGCCCGGCCCCGCCTACATCGTCCAGCGTCGTATTGCGTTCCAACGGTGAGTTGAATTGGTTCCATTGCAGAATGTAGCGAAAATCGCCGATGCCGCCGCTGGCCGCCAGGGTTTTCATCGGCCCGGCCGACAGGGCGTTGACGCGGATGCCATGCCGCCCGACATCGGCGGCCAAGTAGCGGACGGAGCTTTCAAGCGCTGCCTTGGCGACACCCATCACGTTGTAGTGGGGCATGACGCGTTCTGCGCCTAGATACGTCATGGTCAGCAACGAGCCGCCGGCCGCCATCATCGGCACGGCGCGCTGCGCCACGGCCGTGAAGCTGAAGCAGGAGATGTCCATCGCCTGGAGAAAGGCGGCGCGTGGCGTGTCTAGGTAGCGGCCGCGCAGGTATGCCTTGTCCGCCCAGCCAATGGCATGCAGCACGAAGTCGATCGTGGGCCATTCCATGCCGATGGCAGTGAACGCTGCGTCGATGCTGTCGTCGCTCGACACGTCGCAGGGCGTGACCAGCGTGCTGCCGACGCTCGCAGCTAGGGGGCGGACGCGCTTTTCGAGGGCATCGCCCTGATAGGTGAACGCAAGTTCTGCGCCCTGGGCGGCACAGGCGGCTGCAATACCCCAGGCGATCGAGCGGTCGTTGGCCACACCCATGATGATGCCGCGTTTGCCTGCCAATAGGCCGGCGGGGCGAGTTGCAGCATGGGCGACGGTGTCCGGCATGGGTCTTATCCAGCGTAGGGTTCGGTGTAACAACTTCGTGACACGTCCACCCACGCCCGGGCAAGGGGTGCGGGATAGCCGGGCGCTCTTAATGGCGTCACAATGCGCCGGCCGCCCGAGGAACGCCATGCCCACACAGACCGAAAACGCTTCATCCGTGCAAGATCGTGGCATTCCGCCCGCCGCCGATCCGCTGGCGCTGTTCGCTGCCTGGATGGCCGATGCGGAAGCGACGGAGCCGAACGACCCAAACGCCATGACCGTCGCGACCTGCACGCCAGATGGCCGCCCGTCGGCGCGCATCGTTCTGCTAAAGGATTATGACGCGGCCGGTTTTGTATTTTACACGAACCATGAAGGCCGCAAGGGGCAGGAACTCTACGCCAACCCGCACGCGGCCTTGCTGTTCCACTGGAAGACCCAGCAGCGCCAGATCCGGATCGAGGGACCGGTGACGGTCGTGACCGATGCCGAGGCCGATGCCTATTACGCCAGCCGCGCCCGGATCAGCCGCTTGGGTGCCTGGGCCAGCGACCAGTCGCGCCCGTTGCCGGACCGATCCACCCTGGAACAGCGGGTGCGTGAAATCGACGCCCGTCACCCCGGCGACTCCATTCCCCGGCCGCCACACTGGACCGGGTTCCGCGTGCAGCCGCTGGTGATGGAGTTCTGGCAGGACATGCCGTTTCGCCTGCACGACCGCCGGGTTTACAAGGCTGGCGCCGGGGGCTGGACGCAGCAGGCGCTCTATCCCTAACGTCTGCCGCTCACATCATGGTTTGGGAGGGTACGCGCATGGCCATTCGCAAGCTGCTGCTACCGCTGACCGGCACTTCGGCCGGAGAGGCGGCGCTGACCACCGCGCTGCAAGTCGCGCGCCTGTGGGACGCACACCTGACGGCGCTGCACGTCCGGGTCGATAGCCGGGATGTGGCACCGCTGGCGGGTGAAGGCCTGTCTGGTGCCATGATCGAGGAAATGATGTCCGCAACCGAGCGGGAGAGCAGCGACCGCAGCGATGCGGTGCGCGCAATGTTCGACCGGTTCGTGACCGAGCACGGCGTGCGGGTTGCAGAGCCCCATGCTGGCGACGGCGCGACGGCCAATTTCTCGACCTACACCGGGCGGGAAGACGACCTGGTGGCACAGCTCGCGCGGCTGACGGACCTGACCGTCGTGCCGCATCCGGAGGCGGGCGAAGATGTGAGCAGCAGCGACGCGCTGCATGCCGTGCTGTTCGAAAGCGGGCGCCCGGTGCTGATCGCGCCCCAGGTGGCGCTACCGACGGTGGGTACCCGCATCTGCGTCGCCTGGAACGGCACTGCGGAGAGTGCGGCTGCCGTGCTGGCCGCCATCCCATGGATGCAGCGCGCGCAGGCCGTTCGCCTGCTGACCGCCGACGAATATCAGCGTCGCGGCCCAGGTGCACGGGAGCTTGCGAGCTATCTGGCGCTGCATGACATCCACGCCGAAATCGCCCAGTTCCGGCCATTGGACAAAGAAGTTGGCCGCGGCCTGCTGGCTGCTTCCCAGGAGTTTGGCGCCGACATGCTGGCCATGGGTGCCTATTCGCACTCCCGCCTGCGGCAGTTGCTGCTGGGCGGCGTGACGCGGCATGTGCTGGAACATGCGGCGTTGCCGGTGCTGATGAACAGGTAACCACCGGGCTTGCAACAGGGCGCCGGTCCGAGAGTCCAATCTGGCCAAAGTGGGTCGGCTTGAACTCTTGATCTTGAGGTTAGGCGAGCACTATTCCTGCCCAGGCGAAGCAGCCCGGCCGGAAAGTGCCCGAGGCAGACGGAACCGCCGCCTCAGGCCGAAGTAGAAAATCCGGGTCAGGACACAGATGCACACGCTGCTTGCCGTCGCGCTCTCCGTGGGCGCATTGCCGCCTGCGCTGCTGTTTGTGCTGGGCGGTCGATAAAGTCCCGCATGGACCAGACCAACTTCCAATAGCCGCGGGGGTGGCCAATCCGGTGGGCGGACGTTAAACGCCCGGCATGAGTACTGGTTTACCTACGGTTCTGATGGACCTTCGCCCGTGTTACGAAGGCTTTGCTGGCATACCGCAAGAGACCCGGCTGCTGTTTTCGATGTTTGCCCGCATGGGCCTGCCGCGGTTCGGCGGGCTGGCATCTGGCATGCACTACACGTCTCGTCACCGGGTCGAGACTGATCCGTTCGAGGCGACGCTGGCCCAGACAAAAGCCCTGATCGCGCAAGATACGCAGCGCCATCATTGGCCCACCCTGCTCAAACTGCTGCCCAATTTCGTCCGCCGTCGTCTGTTCAAACCGTGGCTTGTGCTGAGTGAGACGCTGCGGGCGGAAAGACTCGATCTCCGGCTCGATCCCGAGCGGTTTGAAGACTACCTATGGATGAAGTTGTTCGACAACACGCTTCCGCCCACCGACCGGGCATTGCTGAGCCGGGCCGAGTATTTTGTGGCCGAACTGGGGCATGAATACGCGCGCAGCCTCAGCCTCATGCCGCGTATTGCGCAGCGGCGGGTGCAGAGCCAAGGCTGGGATGTATTCTTCGCATCCTCCGTCTCGCCCTATCGCGTCGCCCCCGGAACGGCGCAGATGATCCGCTACTACGACGCCTTGCCGCTGCTCAGTCCGCATACGATCGGCGCACCCTGGCTTCATGCACTAAGCCACGCCCGCATGATGCAACGGAACATGGAGGAGGGTGCCAACTTCTATTGCGATTCGGAGCCGGTTCGCCAGGACGTGCTGGCGCTGTTTCCCAAGGCCGAGGCGCGCGTGCACACCATTCCCGTCACGGTTTCGTCTGAGCTTTACCCGGACGTACGGTCCGCCGATCAACTGCGAACGATCCTCATGCGGCGGCGCAACAAGGTGTCGAGCGCCCGGCACAAAGACCCGGCTGCGGTGTTGCCGAGGCTGTTCCTGGCCGTCAGCACGCTTGAGCCGCGTAAGAATTACCTTAAGCTCTTCCAGGCCTTCGACCTTGCCCGCACCATGACAGCCACGCCCATCCAGCTTGTGGTCGTGGCCAACACCGGCTGGCGGTCGGACCTAGAATTGGCAGAGCTGAAGCGCCTGGTGTCAGAGGGGGTGTTTCACCTTTCAGGCGTACCGGCGACAGAGCTGCGTGTGCTGTACTCCATGGCCCACGCCGTCGTGGCACCAAGCCGGGCGGAGGGGTTCGACTATTCCGGGGCCGAGGCGATGGCGTGCGGCACGCCCGTCATCGCCTCCGACATTCCGGTCCACCGCTGGGTGTATGGCGACGCTGCCACCTATTTCGACCCGTATTCGTCCGAAGCTCTCGCCGCGATCATGGCAACGCAGGCGGACTTGCCGCGCGACAGCGGGCCGTTGGCGGAATACAGCGCGGCCGGCCTGCGTGAGGCGCGGCGCTACCACCCGGACACGCTCAGCCCGGTGTGGGAGCGGGCGATCGAAGCGGTTGCTACCGCACGGACGAAAACGCGGTAGGCATCAACAACGACGAGCCGATGTCGGCCACGATCGGGCCGTTCTTCTCCGTCTCGGCGCGCTTGGCTATCCACTCCGGATCGGATTGGAACGCCGTCCATTTGGTATCGCGCTCAGCCAGGTTCTGCCATGCCAGCAGGTAGGTGAGCCGATGGCTGCTGTCGCCAACCAGCGTCGTCCAGAACCCGGCCTGGCGGATACCGTGGCGGTCCCACAGACCGAGGGTGATGGTTTCGAACCGGCGCAGCAAGTCCGGCAGGCGGCCCGGCATCGCTTGATAGAGGCGCAGTTCGTGGATCATGGCGGGCTCCATTTGGTGGAAGCAACGAGCATAGCCGGGCGGCCCGGCGCTGCAACCGGATCGGCCGGGCCCCGTTAGCTGACTATGACCGAAACCAGACGCCGCCGCTGGCCCTTTGTGGTGGGCGGGCTTGCCATCCTGCTCGTCGCGGGCACGTTGCTGTTCCAGTGGGATTGGTTGCTGCCGATGGTCAATCGTGCGGCCACCGCCGCCGCGGGACGGGACGTGCGGGCGACTCATCTGCGCGTCCAACTCGGCCGCATCACCCACGTCGAACTGGACGGTGTGACGATTGCCAATCCCGCCGGCTGGACCGGGGGCGACCCGCTATTTGGTACGATCGAGCAGGTCGTCGCCGATGTCGACGCCATGGCCTATCTGCGCAACCGGGCCATCGTCGTTCCCGCGCTAAAACTGACCCGCCCCACACTGTCGGTGGTGCAGCTGGCTGACCCGAAAGCACCGGGCAGCGATACCAACTACGCCTTTGGCACCAAGCCTGCCGGGCCGGCGGCCCCACCACCCAGCACGGCCCCAGGCACCGGCCCGCAGATTGGCACGCTCACGATCGAGCAGGGCGAGATTCATACGAAGCTTGCCCGCCTAAATGCAGATTTCGTCGTGCAGGTTCATACCGAGGGCGACAAGCTGATCGCGGCGGCAAAGGGCACCTATGCCAAGCAGCCCATTACGGCCCAAGCCACGGGCGGCGCTTTGCTATCGCTGCGCGACGCGGCCACGCCGTACCCGATCGAGGCGACATTGGCCAACGGGTCCACGAAGCTGAGTTTGAAAGGCACCGTCCAGGACCCGCTCAGCTTTTCGGGTGCCAACCTGAGGCTCGATCTCGCCGGACCGGATATGGCGCTGTTGCTGCCACTGACGGGTGTGGCGATCCCAAAAACGCCGCCGTACCGGGTTGCCGGGCAGTTCGACTACGCGGACGAGCAATACGTGTTCAAGGGTATTCAGGGCAAAGTCGGCACCACCGACCTGGAAGGCGACCTGAAAATCGACACGAAGCCCACGGCTGAAAAGGGCCGTCCCGTGATCACGGCGACACTGGGGAGCAGGCTGGTCGACTTGAAAGACCTGGGCGGCTTCATCGGTGCCGAACCAGGCGACGCGGCCAAGGGTACGAAACGCCCAGTGGCCTCCAACGGCCGTGTGTTGCCGGACGAGCCCATTAGCCTGCCCCGGCTCAACGCAGCCGATGTTCACCTGACTTACCGGGCAGCGCGCATCCAGGGACGATCCCAGCCGCTCGATACGATGCAGGCCAAGCTCGATATCGTAAACGGCGCGGTGGAGCTGAACCCGTTGTCGTTTGGCATTGGCGGCGGGCAGATTACGTCGGTGATATCGTTGAGCGAGGCGGGAAAGGGCGTGAAGGCGCGGGCAACGATCGACTTCCAGCGCGTGAGCGTCGACAAGTTGCTGGCCAGCACGGGGGTGGCGCGGGGTGCGGGCAACATGGGCGGGCGGGCGGTCATCGATGGCGCCGGGCAGTCGCTGGCGCAGATCCTGGCGACGGGCAATGGCGAGTTCAAGTTGTACATGGGTGCCGGTGGCAATGTGAGCGCGCTGCTGGTCGACCTGTCGGGGCTGCAGTTCGGCAATGCGCTGTTGTCGGCGCTGGGCCTCCCAACCCGGGCGCGCATCCAGTGCTTCGTGTCCGACTTCGTACTGCAGCGCGGCGTGGCGACGGCCAGGACCGTGGTGCTGGACACCGACGAGAACCGCGTGGTGGGCACGGGCGCACTCAGCTTTGCAACCGAGCAATTAAAGTTTGTTCTGAACACGGACGCCAAGCATTTTAGCGTGGGAACCCTGCCGGCGCCGATTAACATCAGCGGTTCACTTGCCAACCCCAGTGTGGCGCCGGACGCGGCCGAGCTTGGCTTGCGCGCCGGGGCGGCCGTGGGGCTGGGCATCGCTTTGACGCCGTTGGCCGCGTTGCTGCCAACAATACAGCTCGGCATTGGCGAAGATGGCGCGTGCGCCAGCCTGTTGCGGCAAGGGAAGACACCGCCGAAACGACGATAGGCCGGTCAGCGCGACGGTGGCGGCCCGGGTGGAAGCGTGCGGTCTGAACCCCCGGGGGTTAATCCAGTAACCAGGCAACACGGCTCGCATCCGCAATGCGGCGTACGTCCCGGAGCAGGCCGGGGCCGACCGGAATGCCGGCCTGCATGCGCTGGGCCGCGATGCGCCGCTCTTTATCTCCCGCGACCAGGACGGGTACCGCGGCGTCGACCGGGGGTGTTGTGCGCAGCGCGCTGGTAAAGGTCGCGACATCGGCCTCGAACGCGCCGGGTCCACGGAACAGCGTGGGGCGCAGCGCCAGGAAAAAGTGGCCGATATCCATGCCCTGCGGCTTTTTACAATGCGCCGGGTCGGTCACTAGGGTGGCGCCGGACAGGCAGGAACTCAGGATGTTGACCATCGCTGCCAGCCCGTATCCCTTGTAGCTGCTACCTTCCGCCGAACCCCCGAGCGACGTGAGGAAGCCACCCTGCTGCACCTCCAGCGGATTGGTGGATGGCAGGCCGTCCGCGGTCAGCAGCCAGCCGGGTGGGGCGGGCAGGCCCTCGTTAGCCTTGTTGCGCACGCGCCCGGCGGCGACGGTCGTGGTGGCCATGTCCAGCAGGAACGGCTCACCGGGCGCACCGGGTGCCGCGAACGCCCACGGGTCCGTGCCCAGCCGTGCCTTTGCCCCGCCCGTGGGTGCCACCTGCACGATGGAGGCCGAGGTTGCGACCATGCCGATCAGCCCGGCCTCTGCCGCCATCGCCGCATAAAAGCCGCACGCGCCGAAATGGGCGGAGTTGTGGACCACGACCACGCCCACGCCGATCGCCTGGGCGCGCTCGATCGCGGCCTCCATCGCCTGGCGTGACGGCTCATGCCCCAGGCCGCCGCCGCCATCGACCAGGGCCGACACCGGAGTCTGCCGGCTCATGCTGGGTTCGGCCCGCATGTTGACCCGGCCACTCAGGTGCCGCTCGTAATAGGCCGGGACCATCGAAATGCCGTGGCTGTCGATGCCATGCAGGTCCGACCAGGCCATCACCTCCGCGGTGCGAACGGCAAAAGCCTCCTTCATGCCCCAGGCCTGCAACAGGCTTTGCAATTGCGCGCGATGGGCAGCGTAGGAGGCGGGCATCAGGCGGCCATGAAGGGGTTGCGCAACGTGCCGATGCCGGCGATCTCGACCTCCACCACATCGCCCGGCACCAAATCGGGGGACACGCCATCCGTCCCCATCCACAGCACGTCGCCGGGATAGAGGGTCAGGTATTGGGTCATGGTGGCGATGTAGCGCTGCACGCCAAACAGCATGTCGTTGGTCGCGAACCGGGTTTGGACGGTGCCATTCAGCCGGACCGTGGTCTGCATGTCTTCCAGCCGGGCTACCGTCTCGATCCATGGGCCCATGGGCTTGAACGTGTCGGTGTTCTTGCTGCGCCAGAATGTGCGGTCTTGCGCCTGCCACGCCCGCTCGCTCACGTCATTGCCGATCGTGTAGCCGAACACGCAGGACAGAGCATTGGCCCCGGTCAGGTGTTTGGCCTGGCGCCCGATGACGACGGCCAGCTCACCCTCGTACTGTACCTTCGTTGCGCCCGAGGGGATCAGCACTGGCTCATTGTGCGCGATCAGGGCATTCACCGCGCGATAACCCATGTCCGGCTGTTGCGGCACGGTGGCGGCCTGATCCTTGATATGCGCGGTGTAGTTCAGTCCGGCGGCGTAGAAGGTGCGGGGGATGAACGGCACCTCGATCTTGACCGCATCCAGTCTGTGCCGGGTGCCCGTGAGGGCCGGCGGGTCGAACAGCCCGCCCGCAACCTCCGTCACCTGGTCACCTTCAAGGATGCCGTAGGCGGTTCGCCCGGCGGCGGTAAACCTGATCCAGCGCATTGTTCCCCCTGCGGCGCGCACACTGGTACAGGATTGTTGCAGGCTGGCAACTCGGCCCTTTCCTTTCGGTGCCGGGGCGAAGAGGATAATGGCGCGGCGCCAAAGACCGCAGGAGGACACGATGCGTCGCAGGACCCTGCTTGGGGCCGTCCCCGCTGCCGCCCTGGCACGGCCCGCCCGCGCGGCGGTGCCGGAAATCCGCTTCGCCCGGCAGTTTTCCATGGGCTACCTGCAATTCAACGTCATGGAGCGGTATCAGCTGTTGCAGAAGCACGCGGCGGCGATGGGTGTGCCCGAGCTGACAGTGTCCTGGCTTACGTTCAACGGACCGGACATGATGAACGGCGCGCTGATCTCTGACACGGTCGACGTCGTGTCCGGCGGCATTCCCGGCATGCTGACCTTATGGTCACGCACGCGCGGAACCGCACAGGAGGTGCGGGGCATCTGTGCCCTCAGCTCCCAGCCCTGCCTGCTGAACACACGCAGCCCGGCCCTTCTGTCGATTGCCGACCTGACGAGCGCCGACAAGATTGCCGTGCCCACCGTGAAAGTGTCGATCCAGGCCGTGACGTTGCAGATGGCGGCTGCCAAGCAGTTCGGGGCAGAGAATTATGGCAAGCTCGATCCGCTCACAATCTCCATGTCGCCGCCCGACGCCACGATCGCGCTGCTTGCGGGCGGTACGGAGGTGAACTGCGCCTTTAGCGTGCCGCCCTATCAGGAGCAGCAATTGGAGCGCCCGGGCGTCCATACGCTACTGAACTCGTTCGAAGTCGCGGGGCCGCATTCGTTTACGCTGGCCTGGACCAGCGCCCGGTTCCGGGAGCGTAACCCCGTGCTGTACCAGGCCCTGCTGGCCGCGTTGCGTGAGGCGACGGAGATGGTGAACCAGGACCGCGGTGCGGCGGCGCGGCTGTGGATCGAGGATACGAAGTCCCGACTGGCTCCTGAAAAGGTCACCGCTGTCGTCTCTGGCCCGCAGGTCAAATGGACGATGGTGCCCGAGAACGTGATGACCTATGCGACTTTCATGCGCGGGGCCGGCACACTGCGCGTCGCACCGGCAGGCTGGCAGGAACTATTCTTCCCGGAAGCGCATGCGGCCGGCGGCAGCTAAACGAGGAGAGTGGCCATGGTGACGATCAATCCGAACGACGCGATCCTGGGGGCGACGGTGGAGGGGCTCGACCTGTCGCAGCCGTTGGCACCGGGCGACTTCCGGGCGGTGCTGGGCGCACTTGGCCAGTACGGTGTGTTGCGCATTCCCAACCAGTCGATCGGCGCCCCGGAGCTGAAGAAATTTGCCGCGGCGTTCGGCACGCTGGAGATCAACGTTGCCAACAATTTCCAGGAACCGGGCCACCCCGAGGTCATGATCCTGTCCAACATGAAGCGGGACGGTAAACCGATCGGGCTATCGGACGCCGGGCAGGATTGGCATACCGACATGTCGTATAGCGCCGAGATCGCGTTCGCCAACGTGCTGTATGGCATCACCATTCCGCACCGCGACGGCTTACCGTTGGGCGGCACCGAGTTCGCCAGCATGTACGCCGCCTATGACGAGCTGCCCGGCCATGTCCGCACCCAGCTAGAGGGCGCGACCGCCACGCATGACTTTAACAAGTTCTGGGAAGAAATGCGCCGGCGCCCCGGCAGCACCCGGGCTCCGCTGTCGGACGAACAGCGCCGGCTGAAGCCGCCCGTCTCTCACCCCATCATCATGACACACCCCATCACGGGCCGGCGGCTGTTATACGCCAACCCCGGCTACGCGATCCGGATCGACGGCTGGGCCGCGGCCGAAAGCGACGCCATGCTGGCGTTCCTGTTCCAGCACCAGTTGCAACCGCAATACCGCTACGTGCACCGCTGGACAGAGCACGACGTGCTGATCTGGGACGACCTGTGCACAATGCATAACGCCTGGCCGGATTATGGCCCGGACGAGCACCGGCTGATCAAGCGGTGCCAAGTGATGGCCGACCGCGTGTTCGACCCGGCCTTTGCCCGGCAGGCCGTGCTGCCCGCCGCTTACGCTGCCTAGCCGGTCACCTCGGCCCAGCAGGTGGGCGGCGGATTGCGCCCTGTCCCGGCTGCCTGAATAGGCATGGTGCGGCGGCGGAGTTTGCCTCATGTGGATAAGATGACCGATCCAGCGATCGCCAACGTGCCGCTAGCCGACCCCAGACCCTTGGCTGGCATCCGCGTGCTTGAACTCGGCCATTACGTCGCTGCACCATTCGCGACGCGTCTACTCGCCGATCTGGGTGCCGAGGTGATCAAGATCGAGCCGCCGGCCGGCGATCCGGTGCGGGAGTGGGGTGCCCGCTACAAGGGTTCAGCCCCCTGGTGGAGCGTCCACGCGCGCAACAAGCGCTGCATCAGCCTCGACCTGAAAAAGCCGGCCGCCAAACAGATCGTGCTGGACCTGCTGCGGTCGTGCGATGCGCTGGTCGAGAACTTCCGCCCTGGCCAGCTGGCCAGGATGGGCCTGGGTGAGGCCGAGTTGCGGGCCGTAAAACCGGACCTCGTGATCGCCCGCATTTCCGGCTACGGCCAGGACGGGCCGGGCCGGGATCAGGCGGCGTTCGGCGTGATCGGCGAGGCAATCGGTGGACTGCGCCACCTGACGGACCACAAGCCCGGCACGTCCACGCTGCCGCCCGTGCGGGTGGGTGTGTCGATCGGCGACAGCGTTGCTGGTATTTACGCGGCGCTGGGCGTGCTGGCGGGGCTGCTGCGGCGTGCCCGGACGGGGCAGGGCGGCGATGTCGACGTTGCACTGTCCGAAGCGGTGTTCAGCCTGCTGGAAGGGGCACTGCCGGAATATGGCACGCTCGGCACAGTCCGGCAGCCGTCGGGGGGCGGGATCGCCACCGCCGCACCGTCCAACGCCTATCGCACGCAGGATGGCTTCTGGATGCTGATTGCCGCCAACTCCGACCCGCTGTTTCGCAAGCTTGCGGTGCTGATGGGTCAGCCGGCGCTGGCGGATAGTACAGAGTTTGGCGGCAACCAGATGCGCTGCGCCAACACCGTGGCGCTCGACGCGCTGATCGGCGCCTGGGCGGCGCAGCAGGACGCGGTGGCGCTGGATAAGGCATTGGCCGGGGCCGGAATTCCGCATACCCGCGTGTTCACCGTGGCCGACATTGCCGCCGATCCGCAATTTCGCGCCCGGCAAATGGTGCAAGAGGTTCAGGACCCGCTGCTCGGCCCCGTCTTGCACCCGGGCGTTG
>JANONC010000243.1:0-15604 GCA_031420655.1 Rhodospirillales bacterium
CCGCTTCAGCTTGACGTTGGCGGCCGGGATTCGTGCGCTCATCGGGCGCGCTCGTTTTCGGCGATCCTCCGCTCAAACTCGACCTCTGCGCGGAGGCCCTCAAGGTTGCGCTGCACGATGGCGACCGCGACCTTCTGGCCGGCGCGACGATACGTGATCGCGCAATCCCGCCCCTCCAGCGATCCGACGATCTCGGCCGTGTCGAAACTCTCGGCATGACCGACGTATCGGAGGCCGAAATCGTACTGCATGGTCCAGAAGAACGGCACGGCATCGAACCGCTCGCGCTGGCCCAGGATGTTGCGCGCCGCGGTCTGCCCCTGCCGTTCGGCGACAACCCAGTGCTCGACGCGGATGCGCTCGCCGCTAAGCGGGTCCGGCCAGCGCGCGATGTCACCCGCGGCGAAGATGCCCGGCACGCTCGTTTGCAGGAACTCGTCCACGCTCACGCCGCGGTCAATCGCGAGCCCGGCCTGTTCCGCCAATGTGAGCGCAGGCTTCACGCCGATCCCGACGACGACGAGATCGGCATCGAGGCGTTCCCCGGTTTTCAGCGTCACGCCCTGCGCGTCGATCGAGGTGGCCGTCGTGCCGAGGTGGAATATCACCCCGTGGTCCTCATGGAGCTTGCGGAAGAAGCGCCCGGCTTCAGGCCCCAGGATGCGCTCCAGCGGGACGGCATCAGGTGCTACCACATGCACGTCGAGGTTCCGCGCCCGCAGCGAAGCTGCCACCTCCAGGCCGATGAAGCTCGCACCGATCACCACGGCGCGCGTCGATGCCAGAGCCTTGGCAACCAGAGCGCGGCTGTCCGCCAGGGTTCGCAGGTAATGCACATGCGGCAGGTCCGCGCCGGGGATGTCCAGCCGCACCGGCTCGGCGCCGGTCGCGAGCAACAGCGCGTCGTAACCATGTCGGCTGCCGTCCGCGAGCTGGACGTGCCGGCTTGCCGTGTCGATCGTAGCTACGCGTGCCCCAAGCTTCAGGTCGATGTCATGCTCGCGGTAGAAGCCGGGTGAGCGGAGAAGAGTTGCGGGTTCGTCTGCCACTCCCGCGAGGTAGTCCTTCGAGAGCTTGGGGCGATCACAGGGTAGCGCCTCATCGGCGCTCAGTATCGTGATACGCCCCGCGTAGCCCTCCCGGCGAAGCATCTCGGCCGCCGCGTTGCCCGCGCCGCCGCCGCCGACGATGACGACGGATGCTGGCATACCGGCTGATGCGGACTGCGGTTGAGGAGCGAACCTGTCCAGCTTCTCCCGGACGTACACGGCGCCGACCGGCGTCTCGACCGGCGTGAACTCACGCGCGACGTCGCGCACCGCTTCGACATCCCAACGGGACACCGGGTCCAGCGCCGGCGCGCGGAGCGCCTCGCCGGTGCGTAAGTCGAAGCAGGCATGGTGCCACGGGCATCGGACCGTATCGCCCACGAGGAGCCCCTGTTCGAGCGGAGCGCCGGCGTGCGTGCAGATGGCACCGATCGCGAACACCTCGTTACCGCGACGGGCTAGGAGCACGGGTTCGCCGCGTGCGTGCCCGAGCAGCATGGCGCCGTCAGGAATTTCTGAGAGTTCGACGCCCTGGGTAAGATCAGGCCCGCTGAGTTTTGGCTTTTCTTCGCTCATGGAAATTCCTCGATGCCGAGACGGGCCGGTCGTACTGATGCTGCCGGAGACTCGGTGAGATGGGATCTCAACTCCCCGTGACTGACCCGGCGGGCGACATCGAATGGAGGTATTGATTGTAGCCTTAAGCCAGGGGCGACCGGTGATCATCGAATTCTCGAACCAGGTGTCTCGCGCGACCCTGCTCAAGCGATTCCCGGTGCCGAAGATTTTCGGCGTGGCCTAGCGTGGTGCATGGATCGGCTGATGGGTGCTGAGAGGCTGGGCAGAGTGGAAGGTCGCCTCCTTTCCTGACGCTGGGATGCTCGTTGTGCCATTCAAGCTGAACCAGAACCGCCGCCGTCATATCCCGCGGACGCCGCTTCGGGTGAGGAACTGGCCAGCCTACGACGCCAGCCTGTGCCAGCGTGGCAGCCTGACGGTTTGGTTCAGTGACAATGCAATCATGGGATGGGCGGCCGCGCCGCGCACGACGCGCGGCGGCCAGCCTTGGTATTCACCGCTCCCCATCCTGACGGCGCTCACGTTCCGCGCGGTGTTCCGCCTCGCCTACCGGTAAGCCGAGGGCCTGCTCGGCTCCGTCATTGGCCTGCTTGGCCTGAGCTTGCGCGTGCCGATCCACACCACGCTCAGTCGCCGGGCGGCGACGCTGAATGTGCCACGGCCACGGAACGCCGGCGCCGGGACTGGCGGCGAGCCCATGCACCTGCTGGTGGACAGCACGGGCCTGAAGCTGTGCGGCAAGGGCGAGTGGCTGCTGGAGAAGCACGGGACGGCGACACGCCGGGCGTGGCGCATGCTGCACCTGGGCGTGGACGCCGGCACCGGCCGGATCGTGGCCTCCACACTGAGCCTCAAGGAGGTGGACGACGCATCCCAAGCCGATCCCTTGCTCGACCAGGTCGCAGGGTCTGTGGCGTCGTTCACCGCCGACGGTGCGTGTGACCAGGATTGCGTCTACGCCGGCGTGGCCGAGCGCCATCCCGAGGCGGTCGTTGTCGTCCCGCCGCGCTCTCGGCCGTGCCCAGCGACACGGCTGAGAGCGCACCGACGCAGCGGGACGGCCACCTTCAGGACATTGCCCGGCACGGGCGCATGTCCTGGCAGACCGCGTCTGGCTACAACAGGCGAGCCCAGGTCGAAGCCACCATGAACAGGTGGAAGCATGTGATGGGCGATGAGTTGCGCGCGCATACGGACGAGCGCCGGGCGACCGAGGTGGCAGTCGCCGTCCACGCGCTCAACCGCATGCTGGACCTGGGACGCTTAAGCTGCGTCCGCATTGCCTGACCTCAGGCGGGATTGGGGTCAGTGCGCCCCTACCCCTGATCCATGCACCACGCCGGCCCTCGGGCGGGTTTCCACATTGGCTGCACAGAAATCGGAAAGACCAATTTTTTGCGGCACTCATTGCCGAACTCCGTCGACCCGGATTAACCCTCGACGCGCTGCTGCGTCCTCATGTGCGGCCTGGACCGGTCACCACTGACCGCGCGGCGTCAGCCCTCGAGGGTAACCCAGCGCTCAACAGACCGGGCCCACCCACCTCGCCCTAAGAGAGGCTAGGCAAGCCTCCTCCACCCCGAGCGCGTCGCCCGATCAAGTTCGGCGGCCAGGACCAGCTTCGGCGGCCAGGACCAGCCCCTCCAACACGACGAGCTGCCTGGTGGCCCCACCAATCAAGCTGCGCCGGCGCCTGACCTCCCGGGAGAATATGCCTCGGACACCGAGGGCGGCACCATCGGCGCAAGATCGGGGAAAAATACAAGACGGGCCACCCGCCTCTTTGCTGCTCCGCCGCTTTGTGCTTCTGTGACCGCAACGACAACGATCGGGACGGTGATTCCATGGGAAAAGGCCGCGGAAAGCTGGGCAAGCATCTCGACCTGCCCATACCGTCCAGCCAGAAGCTGTCGGGGCAGTTGGAGGGCGCGCGGACGCAACTCGGCGCCAAGGTCATGCCGGGCCGGATCAAGGGCCCGTTGATCAACCGGCTCAGCGACAACATCCACGCCCTGGATGGCAAGCCGAAGGGCGACGAGAAGAAGGCTCTCAAGCAGGGCGCCGCCCAGCTTGGCAGGGACGCGGTGGAGGCCCTCACGTGGTGGACCACCGTCAGCAAGAGGGCCGCGGACCGCATCGAGGCCCTACGGCAGGAGGGTGAGACGGCCATCGTCGGGCCTGCGATGCAAAGCCTGAGCGAGACCGGCCTTGAGCCGGATACGATACCGGCCATCCGGTACTTCCACGAGGCCCATAGGCAGGCGAACGACGCCATTGGCGCCATCGACCCGAAGGGGCCCATCACCGACCCGGCAGCGGGCCGGGAGGTGTCCGACGCCCTGAACCGGATCGCCGACCGCTTCGAGAACGCCCTCAACACGATCCGGGCTGGCCTTCCTAGGGACTGGGCCCCCGAGGCCGGCCAGTTCGTCAGGACGGCCCGGTCCCTCGCGAACCAGGCCACCGAGGCCAAGCAGGCGGAGGAACGCGCCGCCGCCACGCTCGACCGGATGAAGGCCATGTCGGGCGACCCCGGCGCCGCGAAGCCGCTCCAGGACAGGCTGGGCAAGCTGCCCAAGCCGCCGTTCGACGACGTGACCGGGCCGAAAGCCCGCGACAGCGCCGTGACGCTGGCCAAGGACGCCGAGGACTACCTGCAGAAGATGGTGGCTGACAACAAGCAGGCACTCGGGCCGCGGCAGGAGAAGCTGGACGACTGCCAAAGCCGCCTCCAGGCGGTCTTCCTCACCAGCAGCCTCGAAGGCTCCGGGCTCGCCGAGGGCGGCAGGTCGCACAGCAAGGAGACCGGCCGGCTGGCCGAGCTGGCCAAGGAGCAGTTCGACCAGGCCAAACTGTGCCTCGACCAGGCGATCTCCGGCCCTGGCCTGGACGTCCTGGACACGGCGCTCGAGGCCTGCGCGAAGCATCTGGAGGAGGCCGAGACGCTGACCCCCGGCGCCGCCGACAATATGGCCGCCATCAAGGACAAGACGGAGGAGCTGAGCCGACGCTCAAGGCTGGTCTTCCTCGACACCGACCTGCAGAAGTACGCCCCGCGGACGGCGGCGCTGCTGAAGACCGAAGTCGGCAAGATGGAGGCCGACACGGCTAAGATGTCCTCCGCCGACAGGGACAAGCGCTATGGCGAGGTGCTGCTCGCCGCGGAGCAGGCCCAGAAGGACGCGGCGGACCTGAAGGACCTGTGCACCATCAAGGCCAAGAAGGCGCTGGAGGACGGGCGGCGCAACCTCAAGCTGCTGGATGGCAAAGCTGGGGGCGGCAAGTCCTACGGCACCTACGCCGAAGCGGTCCACGACCTCGATGCGGAGCTCGACTTCGGTGCCGAGGGGCCTGACAAGGGGGCTATTGAGGCCGCCGTGAAGGCGCTGGCCACCCAATGGGCGGCCCTGGCGCCTGGCGGCAAGCCGGACGATCAGGCCATCACGGCCAGCAACGACAAGGGCCTGGCCAGCAAGGGAGATCGCGACAAGCTGCTGACCGAGCTCAAGGCGGCCAAGGGGGAGCTGGAGGGCCTGCTCAAGACGCTGAAGGCAGCGGTGGACAAGGCCAAGCCCGGCGACGTCAACGCTTTTGGCGACCTGGTGCGGGACCGCAAGGAGCTGGACGACCGCGCCAAGCCGGTGCTGGACGCGCTGGGCAGCGGTGTGATCAAGGGCATCAAGGAGAAGATCGGCGGCGCCAGGCTGGACGACCGCAACATCGGCGGCAGCACCGCCGAGATGAAGAGGCTGCTGGAGGACTACGGCCGGCTGAGGACGCGCGCGACCGACCTGACGAGCGAGCCCGGCGGCCGCGTCTGCCTCAGCCCCAAGGAGCTGACGAAGAGCTGGGAGATTTTCGACACATCGCTGACGACGGCAATCACCGAGCTCGGCGGGCTGAAGGACGCGGCGGATCGGCTGTTGGCCGGGCAGGCCGGCGAATTGGCCAAGCTGAAGGCGCTGGTCGACAATACGCTCAAGCAGCTTCGGGAACCGCAGGGCGGCATCAGGTCGGCCGCAGACGCGCTGAGTGCCGAACGCACGCCCGAGGCGATGCCGGCCCGCCTCAGGGCCCGGGAAACCGGGCTGGCCGCCGTGCGCCGCTACCGTGACGCCTGGCGATCCGACCCGGTGCTGAAGAAGCTCCGGGCGGACGAGGCCTTCCCCCATGAAGGCATCGACCGGCTTGAGTTCGCCATCGATAACCTCGACCTGAACTTCAACCGCGGGATCTGAGCGGGCCGCACCAGAACGCCGCGGCACGGACCGGGGCAGGAGCCGTAACATGGGCGAAAGCAATGTTCTCGACGCCGTGGAGCCGAAGGCGGAGGCGACTCCCGAGGTCGCTCCGCTCCTGCCGGCCGTCGACCCGGCGGACGCCAAGAAGGTTGCCTTCCTGCTGGAGCTGGTCGGCACCGCCGGGGACCCCGCCGCGTCCGCGCAGAAGCAGTCGGCGCGCCAGGCCACTATGGACAAGGTGCGCAAGAACCTGGACGACAACATGGCCTCCCTCATGGAGGGCATGAAGTTCGAGCTGATCGAGAAGAACCCGGGGGTCATCGCCCGGGTCGGCGCCGCGCTCGGCCGCGACGCCAAGGTCAGGTCGCTGGACCCGGATGGTGACCCGAACAAGGAGTTCGAGACCGGGAACGCCGTGACGGGCGACTTCAAAGCCCTGCCGCCGTCAGTGCTGGCGGCGGTGAAGAAGGCCCACCAGATGGTGATGGACATGGCCGCCGACCTGCGCGGCAAGATGGACGACGGCGGGATGGCCACAACGCGGGAGGACGGGACGGCGCGCGCACCGGACGAAGCGACGACACCGATGTTCAGCGAAGCGGACATCGACGGCATCATCGCAGCAGAAATCTGGCAGCCGCTCGTGCGCAGCCGCACGATCCCAGAGAACGCCGTGCCCAGCAGGTACAGCGAGGTTGCCGGCACGTTCAAAGGCGCGTCTGACGCGTACCGCAAGCGGCTGAAGAAGTACAGCCTGACCGCCGCGGAGAATGACGACAAGCTGCGGCAGTCGGCGCTGGGGCAAGTCGTCTTCAACGGCATGAACACGATGTCCGGCGCCGTCATCGGCGTGCTGAAGGACCAGATCCCTGGAGGTAGCGCGGCGCTCGTCATCAAGGAGGTGGCCGACTGCCAGGCGCTGATCGCCAGCCTGGGCGTCGTGGCGTTCGGCGTCGCCGACCAGGTCCTGAAGCAGGAGTTCGACCCCAACTTCTTCACCACCGTCGCCACCGCTATTGGGAGCGTGACCACAGTCGCCGGGGATGGGTCGCCCGGGCAGAAGGCCAACCTGGCTATCATCACCTCGGCCTGCACCGTTGCGCTCAAGAGCGGGCAGTTCCTCGCCTGCATCGGCAAGGGCGACATGGCGGGCGCCGTCAAGGCTTTCGGCAGCGTGGTTGGCGGCATCGTCTCGGCGACCAACATCAACCAGTCGGGTACGGCGGAGAAGGATGCGGGCAAGGCGCTCGACACCGGCATCAGCAGCTTGGTCGACCTCGCCGCCGCCGCCAAGGCGTTCAAGGAAGGCCGGGTGGACGAGGCCGGCAAGTTGCTAACCATGGCGCTGACCGCCGTGACCAAGAACGCCGTCACCACCGTGATCGGCAACCAGGAAAGCGCCAAGGAGACGGCGCTCGAGGGCAAGGTAGCAAAAGATCAGGGCAGCGCCCTGAGCGCGGACCAGAAGCGGGACATGGGACTGGCCAGCGCCGCCGAGTCGGAAAAGGCCCAGGCGCCGTTCCTGAACCTGATCGCCGTCGCGGCGTCCTCGCCGCACACCATCGTGCTGCTCACCGCCGCGGACGGCAGCCTCAAGAAGCTGCTCAAGGCGCAGGTGGACGCGCGGGAGCTGAAGACCGCCGAGAAGAACTGGGCCCTGCTGGACGACAAGCAGAAAGCCACCATCCTGAAGATGCAGTCCGGCGCCGCCGATGCGCAGTACGCCGCCAACCAGGAGGAAGCCGAGGCGGCGAAGAAGGACTTTGGCAAGCTCATCAAGGCTGGCGACCCCGTCGCCATCGAGAAGCTGATCGCGAAGATGCAGCTGCAGAAGGTCAAGATCAACTTGGCCGTCAAGCTAATGCAGCTGCCCTTCGCCGTAATCGGCGCGATGTTCCCGCCCGCGCAGATGGGCCAGAGCCTGATCCTGCTGGCCAACGAGATGCGGCTGCTCCTCGACACGGCGGACCAGTACCTGCAATGGGCCGATAACGTCCAGGACGCCAGGAAGTCCGGCTCCGTCCAGGCCGAGGCGATGACCAGCCGAATGGACCTTTCCTTCACCCAGTCGGTCCGGCACGGGGCGGAGGCGGCATTGAACGTGCTGCGCATCATCGGCCAGGGCATAACCATCGCGGGCGGGCCGGTAGCCCACATCGGCATCGCTATCGACAAATCCGCCCAGGGCGCCCAGGCCGCCAAGCAGATCATCGTCGCCATCAAGGACTACAAGGACGCGGCCTCGGCCTGGGAGATATACGAGGCGGCGTTCGACAACCCCGAGAACCGCACGGCCATCCGCGCGGCGCTGCGGCAGAACCCGACCCTGGCCAAGTACGCCATCGCCTATGGCGCCAAGATCGCCAACAACCGCATCGCCGCCAACGCACTGGCCAAGTGCGGCATCAGCGACGAGATGCTCAACGACGAGGGCAGCGGCGTCGACAAGCTTGTCACCTACCTGGAAGCGCGCTTCGACGAGGATCCTATCGTCCTGCGCGCCATCCCGTACGGCAAGTGGCACCCCGGCGACGTGGAGCTGACCGGCACGAGCTGGCTGTCCTTCGTGCAGGCCGCGCAGACGGAAGCCAAGCCGAAGCTGACGCCGCCGACCAATACGGCGGCGGTCGCGACCGGCCTGGGCGGCTACGGGAAGGCGAAGGCCGGGCTGACCGCCGCCGGCAACACGGTGACACACGGCCATGTCGACGCCGTGCTGGAGCAGTTGGCACTCCTGCGCAAGGCGCTGGTCGCCTGTAGGCCGCTACAGTCGAACGGTAAGCCGCATGCCGAGTTCCATGACTACATCACCGGCCTGGTGGCGCAGGTGGCCGGAGAGATCGACGTCGATGTCACCCTCGCCGACCGGTTGAAGACGGACGAGAGCGCCTACCAGTATCTGCGCGAGGCGTTCGACATCCAGCATTACGAACTCGACGCCCTGCCGCCCGCCAACGGGAGCGACCTGGCCAAGGCAAGGTCCGACATCGAAGGGCAGCTCGCCGACATCCGGGTCCTCGAGGACGCCGGGGACTGGGCCAAGGCGCTGGCCGCCCTGCGCATCGTCAAGACGGAGACCACCACGCTGCTCCAGGACACCGCGAAGGCCGGTGAGGAGGTTGCGAAGCTGCTGTGGGACAACGCCGAGCTGCTGCAGAAGGCGCGCGACTTCGGCGACGACGCCCCCGACACGAAGCTGGCCGACGGCATCGTGAAGGCCAAGGCGGACCTGGATGTGGAAAACACCGCCATGGGCGCCGCGCAGAAGCAGCAGGACTGGACGGTGACCAGGCAGCATCTGGACACGATGCTAGGCCTGGCCAAGACGATAACCGGTGGGACGTGATGGCGGGACGTGACGGCAGGTAACGGCAGCGGAGGAGCGAAAAGGTGTCCGACACGAAGGATGCGAGGTCCGAGTGGGTCATGCGTGTGCTGGGGATCGACGTCGGCGGCAAGAACGCGGGCGAGCCTCAGGCCGCAGCCCTGTCCCGGCCGGCAAGGAGCCTCTCCCTGCGCGCGGTGGCGAAATGCCGCCTGGAATGGGTCTCGACGGTGCGGGAGGTGCGCAGTCAGGCGCAGCGGCTCAAGGCGGTCGTGATGCAGGAGCTGCGCGACAGCGAGGAGTTCACCCCCGAGCAGCTGTCCGAGGCCGACAGCAAGCTGGCCGAGATCGACACAATGGTCGTGGGCATCGACGAGTCGCTGGTGAATCTGCTGGACGATGTCGTCCAGGCCGAACCCGGCCCCAAGCGCCTGCTGGCACAGCAGGCGGCCCTGGTGCAGACCGCCAAGTTCCTGCAGTTCGCCACGAACGACGAGGCGTTCGACCTGGTTGACGAAAACGAGTACCTCGTCACCAACGTCAAAGCGATAACGATCGATGGCCTAAACGCCATCAAGCAGACCTTGGCCGATGCAGCCTGACTGCCTCAATCCCGAGAAGGGCCGATCTGTCCGAGCATCTCGCCAACACACACTAGCCTTTGGTAGATTTGATTGTGCAAAGCCGCAGCGTCGGATGTAGTTGGCGCACCTGGTTGGTGGGAAGCGGTCGAGTAACCGGCCGATGGTCTGCCACAGAGCCTCGATGGAGTGTCCGAACGCACCACGCCGTGCCCCGCCGCTCCCTGCTGTCTGCTGAGCAAGGCGCCCGACTGTTCGACGTCCTGACCACGCCGGCCGAGATGGCCAAGCACTACGTGCTCAGTTCGGAGGATCTGCTGCTGGTACGGACCAAACGCCGCAGTACGAACCGTCTCGGCTTCGCCGTGCAGCTCTGTCTTCTGCGCCACCCGGGTCAGGGTCTCGGTCCTGGCCAGCCGCCGCCCATGGCGATGCTGGATTTCGTGGCGGGGCAGCTCAGCATTCCGTCCGGGGCATTTGCCGACTATGCCCGGCGGGATCAGACGCGGCGCGAGCACACGGCAGCGGCATGTCCCAGTAGGGGCGGATCATACGCACTTTCCAGACCTCGAGCATGGTGCCCGTCTCGCCGCCACGCCCGCGCTTGAGGTCGGGCGGTGCGGTTACGGCGCACGTAACCCTGCGCACGTGACCAAGGCAGCTATTTCCAGCTGGACAGGTAATAGCGGGGCAGCTCATCGGGCCAGGTCTGGAAGTTCAGCTCCTTACGGTAGGCATAGGGCACAACGCTCGTGAACAGCGGCAGGATTAGGGCCTGCTCCGTGATGCGCTTGATTGCGGCGCTGTAGCTCTTCTTCCGATCCTCCGGATCGGTCGAGGAGCCGCCGGCTTTGACCAAGCTCTGCACGTCGGCGTCATGCGCCTTGTCGTTCGTGCTGAAACCATCCTGCGCGCCACTGAAATACTGGGGTAAAAAAGCCGAGACGTCGTTGATGGAGTAGCTACCCCAGTTACCGAGATCGATTTGTGTTTTACCTTCCTGCACACGTTGAATCGTCGCTTGCACCTGAAGATGGTTGATCTTTGCATCGATGCCGACCGCCTTCAGGTAGTTTTGGATCGCGCCTTCGAACTGCGGCAGCAAATAGGACGCGATATCGAGCTCCAGGCCGTTCGGATAACCGGCCTCCGCCAATAACTGCTTCGCTTTTGCCGGGTCGTAGGCGTACTTCACCGCGGCGGCAGCGTCGCAACCGAACTGGGTCGGGAAGCAGGGTGCATCCGGCACGCGCGCGCCACCCTGCATCAGGTTTTTAGCCATCGACTCGCGATCGATGGCGTGAAAAACAGCCTGGCGTACCTTCAGCTTCGTCAACGGGTTATCTGCGCCGGAGCGGCCAGCGGCATCGACGTTAAGCAGGTTGACGCGCATCGACTCCGCCCGGACGGCCGTAAGGAACGGCAGTGCTGCGAGGTTCGCGACGTTGTCGGGGATGACGTTCCAGGTCCAGTCAGCCTTTTGCCCCACCAGCTCGTTCTGAGCCGTGGCGGCGTCGACCACTTCATGGATCACCAGCTTACGAATTGCGGGCCGGCCCTTGGGGCTTTCAGCGTAATAGCCCTCGAAGCGTTCCATATCGATTTGGTTCACCCCATCGACGCGGGTGATCATGTAGGGCCCGGCACCGACCGGCTTCTTGTCGTAAGCGTCCGAGCCGACCTTTTCGCGGTAGGCCATCGGCAGGATCGGCGTTACCATCGCTAGGAACTCGAGGACGGCCGGGAACACGCGCTTCAATTTGATCTGGACGGTGAAGTCATCGACCTTGGTCGCACCCGCCATATACGAAAAGTTGCTCGGCACCGACACCTGCTTGTCCGTCAGCGCCAGGTTAATCGTGTAGACGACATCGTCGGCCGAAAACGCGCTGCCATCATGGAACTTCACACCCTTGCGTAAGGTGAACTCCAGCGTGGTTGGATCGACGTATTTCCATGACGTGGCCAACAGGGGCTTGATCGCGAACGTCTCGGGGTCGCGATAGACCAGCCCGTCGAATGCCTGGTGCGCAACCACGATGCCGGCGCGGAGCTGATTGTAGTAGGGATTTACGTTGACGATCTGGTCCCACCAGACCACCCGCAACGTATCGGCCGATTTCTGAGCATAAGCGGAGCCAATCAGCCCCGAAATCGCTGTTGCGGTAAGGGCAAGGGTCTTGAGCCATGGTGCCGCGCGCATCGAAGACTCCTGGGTTACTTTATGATCGTACTTTGAAGCGTGTCAGATCGTGCCGGCAAGCAGGCATTCCACGTCGTGCCCGTCCAGACGTCTTGAACCAGGGATTTCGGTGCCGCAGGCCGCGATGGCACTCGGGCAGCGCGGATGGAACCGGCATCCGGGCGGGATGTTCGCGGGGTCCGGATAGGCATCGCCCAGCCCTACGTCCGGAATACCCAGGCCCGGCTCCGGCGTCAGTACGGACGCCAGTAGCGCGCGGGTGTACGGGTGCAAGGGCGTGTGGAATAGCAGGTCAGTCTTCGCCTGCTCGGCAATCCGGCCGAGGTACATAACCGCCACCTGATCGCAGATGTGCTCGACCACGGCCAGGTTGTGACTGATGAATACATAGGTCAGCCCGAGATCCCGCTGCAATTCGGCCAGCAGGTTGAGGATCTGCGCCTGCACCGACACGTCCAGCGCGGACGTCGGCTCATCACACACGACGATGCGCGGCCGCAGCACCAGAGCGCGGGCGATAGCGACCCGTTGGCGTTGGCCGCCCGATAGCTGCGCCGGTAACCGGTCGGCAATCGTGCCGGGCAGTCCGACACGGCACAGCATTTCCTCCACCCGGGCAGACCGCTCGCGCCCGCCAATCCCCTGCGCCACCAACGGCAGGGCCACGATGTCACGCACCCTGCGCCGAGGGTTCAGCGAGGAGAATGGATCCTGAAACACCGGCTGGATCAGTCGCGCCCGCGCCCGGCGGTCCATGGTGGACAGGCGCTGCCCCTCTACCAGCACATCGCCGGAACTGACGGGCAACAGCCCAAGGATAAGCCGGGCCAAGGTCGATTTACCGCAACCGGACTCGCCGACGACGCCAAAGCAGCTGCCTGCCGGCACCGTGAAGGAGACGCCATCGACCGCCCGCACCAGGCGTTGAGCCGAAAAGACGCCGGCGCCCTGGGCGAACACGTGTGTGACGTCCTGCACATCGATGGCGATACTCAAGCAGCCTGCGCCTTCATCCACCCGGCGGACAGACGGCATCGGTAGCTATGGTCCGGGCCGCTGTGCTGCACGGCGATCGTCTCGGCACAGACGGGCGCGGCATGGTCGCACCGGTCGCGAAAGGCGCAGCCCTGGAAGCCGGGAGCGATGCGCGGCACCGTGCCGGGGATACTGCCCAGCGGATCGCCGCGCTTCACCCGGCCGGGCACCGGTACGCAGCGCAAAAGCCCGGCGGTATAGGGGTGTGTCGGAGCCGAGAATAACGCCTGGGCGGAGGCGGTTTCCACCATTTCCCCGGCATACATGACGCTGACCCGGTGGGCGACGCGGGCCACAACGCCCAGATCGTGCGTGATCAGCAGGATCGCCAGACCGAGCTCTCGTTGAAGGCCTTGCAGCAATCGTAGGATCTGCGCCTGCACGGTTACATCGAGCGCCGTGGTCGGCTCGTCGGCAATCAGCAGCGCCGGGTCGCACATGAGCGCCATCGCGATCATCACGCGCTGGCGTAGCCCGCCGGAGAGCTGATGGGGGAACTGCGCCAGCCGCAGCCCCGGATTGCTGATACCGACCTTGGCCAGCAAGTCCGCCGCCCGGTCCAGCCCCTGCGCCCGCGTGGCGCCGCGATGGCGTTGCAGCACCTCGGCCAGTTGCGCGCCGACGGTGTAGGCCGGGTTGAGGCTCGTCATCGGCTCCTGGAAAATCATCGCCATCCGGTCGCCGCGTAATTTGCCCAGTCCCCGTTCGGACAGTCCAAGCAGATCCGAGCCACAAAAGCGTAGCCGATCGGCGCTGCGGGCCGCGCCGCGGGCGAGTAAGCCCATCACCGCCAGTGCAGAGACAGACTTGCCGCACCCTGATTCGCCAACCAGGCAGTGAGTCTCGCCTCTGTTCACGACAAGGGAAATACCGCGTACGGCGTCGACGTTGGAGCCGAAACGGACGCGCAGGCCCGCGACCTCCAGCAGCGGCTCAGGCATCCCGCGTCGCCCCCAGCCAGTCCTGCAGCCCGTCCCCCAGCAGGTTGATGCCGAGCACCAGCACGAACAACGCGGTGCCGGGAATCATGATCAGCCAGGGCGAGAAATACATGTAGTCCTTGGCCTCGCTGATCATGAGGCCCCAGGACGGCAAAGGAGAAGGCACGCCCAATCCGAGAAACGACAATGCCGCCTCCAGCAGGATGGCCAGTGCCACCTCCAGCGTGGCGACGACAATGAGGTGCTGGGCGATGTTCGGCAGCACTTCACGCAGCAGGATATGCGTTCGCGAGCAGCCGGTCGCCCGGGCGGCGGCGATGTAGTCCAGCCGGCACACCTGCATGGTGGTGATACGGGCCACGACGGCGAAGCGCTCCCACAGCAGCAGGCCCAGCGTCAGCACCACAACCGCAAACGAGCTGCCAACGAACGACACGACGGTCAGCGCCACCAGGATCAGCGGAATCGCAAGCCGGCAGGTGATGATGAACATCACTACTGCATCCACGCGGCCGCCGAAGAAGCCGCCGGCCACCCCGAGACTGGTGCCGATCACGCCGGAGCACACCGTCACCAGCACGCCGATGATCATCGATATACGCGCGCCGTAGATCAGTCGCGACAGGTAGTCCCGCCCGAGCTGGTCGGTCCCGAACAGATGCTGCGGCGATGAACCGTCCAGCCAGAAGGGCGGGACCATGCGCGCTTCGAGGTTTTGCGCAAACGGATCGTGCGGGGTGATCCATGGCGCAAACAGCGCCAGCAGTACCGTGACGCCCACGATCCCCATGCCGGCCAGCGCGAACGCCCGGCGGACCGTCACGAAATGCGTAACCGCGGGTCGAGCAACGCGTTCAGCAAATCGGCCAACAGGGTCAGTACGATGTAGATCGTCGCGAGGAACAACACGACCGATTGCACGACGGGGAAGTCGTTTTTGGCGATCGATTCCCAGGCGAGGTAGCCAACTCCGTTCAGCGAAAATACCGCTTCGATCACGATGGAGCCTCCCAGCATGAAGCCGAGCTGTACTGCGGCGACCGCCACGACCGGCATCGCGGCGTTACGCAGCGCGTGGCGCAAGACGATCGACATGCGGCTCAGACCCTTCGCGCGCGCCGTCCGGATGTAGTCCGAGGCCAGCGCGTCCACCATGCCGCTGCGTGTCAGCCGCATCAGGGCGGGGATGGCAGAAAACGCCAGCACGATGCCTGGAAGAACGTAACCATCCCAGGTTTCCACCCCCGAAATCGGCAAGAGCTGCAGTTTAAGCCCGACCCAGATGGCCAGTGTCAGTCCCAACCAGAAGCTGGGCATTGCCTGGCCAATTACGGCAACCATCATGATGGCGCGGTCAAGCAACGATCCTTCGTTCATCGCCGCAGTAATGCCAAGCGGGATCGCGGTCAGCAGCGCGATGACAAGGCCGGTCAGACCGAGGGTCAGCGTGATGGGCAGCCGGGCCGCGATGAGTTCGGCGACGGGTGCATGATAGAGATAGGACCGGCCCAGATTGCCGGATGCCGCATCGGCCACCCAGGACACGAATTGCACCGGCAGCGGCCGGTCCAGCCCATAGGCTTTGCGGATCGTCTCGACGTCCTCCTGGCTTGCGGCCGGGCCAGCCATGGAGATGGCGACGTCGCCGGA
>JANONC010000244.1:0-2382 GCA_031420655.1 Rhodospirillales bacterium
CACGACCGACCTCGCGCCCGCCGGGCACGATGTGCATTTGTATGATCCGAACATTCACGACAACCAGATCGTGGCGATATACGACACGCGCGCGCAGGCCGAAGCGGCGCGCACGGCATTGACCAACGCGGGTGTCGACAACGGCGCGATCGAGGTGATCGACAAAGAGGCGAGCACCGCCGCCCCGCAGGCGGATCAAGCCGGGTTCTGGGGTACGATCAAAAGCCTATTCGCTCCGGACGAGGACGCGCACGCCTATGGCACCGCCATGGGCCGTGGCCATGCGATGGTCATCGTGCACCCCGCGCAGACCGCCAATCGCCGGCACATCATCGATGTGCTGGAGAGCACCGGCCCGCTCGATTTCGATGCGAAGTTAGAAGAATGGCGACAGGCGGGGTACGATTACAGCCATGCCGGGCAGGACAGCATCCGGACGGAAACCCCAACGGGCGCCGCGACCGGGACGAGCGACTCGGCCATGGGTGCCGTGATGCCGGCCGGGGCCGGGGGTGCCCTGATGGCAGGCGTAATGCCGGTGACGGACGCTGCCGCCCCAGCCATCGCGGCCCGAGCCACCGCGGCCCAGGCCACCATCGCGGGTATGACGACGCGGGAGGGCACCGTGGTCCCTGCCCCGGCCAACATGGCCGCAATGGGCGCGGGCGACACTATCAAGGTGCTGCAGGAACGGCTGCGCGTCGGCAAGCGCGAGGTGGCGGCGGGTACCGTCCGCGTCCGCAGCTATGTCGTCGAACGGCCTGTCGAGGAGCAGGTGCGTCTGCATGAGGAGCGCATCAACGTGCGCCGCACACCGGTCGACCGCGCCGTGACCGACGCGGACACCGCCCTGTTTGAGGAGCGCACGATCGAAGCGCGCGCCACCAGTGAAGAAGCCGTCATCAACAAGGAAATTCGCGTCGTGGAAGAAATCGGCATCGAAAAGCAAAGCAGCGAGCGGACCGAGACCGTGCGGGACACGGTGCGCGAGACGAAGGTGGAGCTGGAAGATACGACCAAGGTTAGCCAGGGCACGGCCACCCCCGGTGCCCAGACCAGCGGCAGTAACTCGCCCCGTACATGAACCGCTTTATCCAGAGGGTTGGCACCGTCGCCAGCCTTATGTTCGTTCTGGCCGCCTGTGATGCGCCGTTACAGGTGCAACAGCTCCCCGGGCCGGCCTTCGACCCCATGCGCTTCTTTACAGGACATGTCCGGTCCTGGGGCGTGATGGAAAACCGCAGTGGTGCGCCGACGGCAATCGTCACCACAGACTGCCAAGGCGAGGCGGCAGGCGACACGCTAGCGATGACGCAGACGCTGATCATCGGCAGCGACCCGCCGCAAACCCGGCGTTGGACCATGCGTCGCCTGGGTGGCGGGACGTTCGAGGCGACCGCCAACGACATGGTGGGTACAGCGACCGGCACCGCGGCAGGACGTGCCTTCCATTGGGAGTGGACCCTGGCGCTAGAGCCCGGCAATGCCCTAAAGAACGTCACGATGTCGCAATGGTGGTACCTGCAGGACGATGGTTCGATGCTGAACCGCACGACTGTCAGCAAGCTGGGCGTGATTGCGGTCGAGGTTACGGAACACTTCAAGCCGGGGTAGGCGATGTTACGCGCTGTCATGCATGGGATCGGCACGGCGCTGCGTCCGCTCCGGCCGGGGTTGGCCACACTAGCCGGATTTCCATATCGCGGCACTGCTCCGCTAGAGGTTTCGAGCGAGTCGTTCAGCGGGATCATACCCGTGCGGTTGACGGCAGATGGAACGGGGGTGTCGCCGGCGCTGTCGTGGGCCGGGCTGCCGCCCCGCACGCGCTCTGTGGTGGTAGTCGTGCAAGACGCCGACATCCCCGCCCCCCGGCCGCTCACGCATCTGATCCTGTATGGCATTGCCCCCACCTTGTGGGGCCTGGCCGAAGGAGCCGTGCCGCGGCGAATGCGCGGGACGTCGCCCTGGGGCTACCGCTGCGGGCGCAATGGAGTTGGCATGACGGGCTGGCTGCCGCCTTCGCCCCCGCCAGGCCACGGGCCGCACCGCTACGCGTTTCAAGTGTTCGCGCTGGATGGCCGGCCAAAGTTTAGCGTGCCGCCGGGCCGGGGCGCGCTGATGCGGGCGCTGGAGGGTCACGTGCTGGCGTTTGGCCAGGTGATTGGAACGTACGAGCGGCGTTAGAGCGCTTCCGTTTAAATCATAAACGCCAGCACGACCGACAGCGTCAGCACCGATAATGCCGTGCTAGCCACCACCATCCCCGCCGAGGCCGAGGCCATGGTGCCCGTCCGGCGCGCAAGAAAGAAGGCGTTGGCACCCGTGGGAGCCGCGCCGGTCACGATTGCCACCGCGGCCGGCACTGGGTCCACCCCGGCCAGC
>JANONC010000245.1:0-2500 GCA_031420655.1 Rhodospirillales bacterium
CGGCGATGGGGCGCGCCGGCATGGGCAGCACCCACCACGAGTGGCCAGCTGGCGTAGCCGAAAGCCGCCAGGTCGCCCAGAACCCGGTCCGCGCCCCGGCCTCGCAGGCCAGGGACGTTCTCAACCACCACCCAACCCGGCTGGCACTCGGCGACCAGACGCGCCATATCGGCCCATAAGCCCGAGCGCGCACCCGCTACACCCGCGCCCCGCCCAGCGAGGCTCGTATCCTGGCACGGGAACCCGCCGGCCAGCACACGGGGCCAGGGCACGCCGTGGGCACGGAGCCGCGCGGCAGAAAGGGTGCGGATATCGTCATAGACCGGCACGCCGGGCCAGTGCCGCCGCAGCACGCCACGCCCAAACCCATCCGCCTCGCAAAAGGCGACGGTCTGCATCCCCGCCCAGTGCAGCCCAAGGCTGATCCCGCCGATCCCGCTGAACACATCCAGCACCGTCCATTCCCGCTGTTGCATGCCATGAGGATGATATTCCTAGACCTCGGCAGCAACCCAAAAGATTTTAGCGGGACCAAAACGGTCTTCGGACTAAGTTTTTCCTCGACAGGCGCGGGGTAGAAACGCAGGCTGACACAAAGTAACGGGACGAGACATCATGCTTCACGAGCCGAACCGCCCCTTCCCGCCCCAGATCGGCGCAGCGATCGTGTCGGCGCTCGCCGTCATCAGCTGGCTCGTGGTGGCCGGCGTGGTCCGTCTCGTTACCGGCTGAATTGGTGGAGGGGGCTGGATTCGAACCAGCGTAGGCGTACGCCAGCGGATTTACAGTCCGCCCCCTTTAGCCACTCGGGCACCCCTCCAGCTGGGGTCGGACGTATCGCCCGGCCTCGCCAACGTCAACCCCGCGGCCGGAGCTTCTGCACCTCACTGGTCACATCGGCCAGCGCCGCTTCCGGCATCGCCCGGTGCGCCACGACGCGGGCCAGGGTGGCGGTCCAAGCGAGTAAGGACCAAGCTCAGAGGATCCGCCCCCCATCCGGGGCGAACAGCAGCGCCGCCCCCCAATCCACCCCCAGCCGCACCGCCGACCCCACGGCCACGCCCGACGTAGCCGGCACCCGCGCCACCACCACCGCGCCGTCCACCCGAGCATGAACCAGCAGCTCCGCCCCCAAAAACTCCACATGCTCCACCACAGCCGGCATGCCATCGGAAGACAAAGAAAGCGCCTCCGCCCGCACTCCCACCTGCACCGCGGTGCCCAGCGCCACACCTGGCCGTAGCGGCGTCTGCACCCCGGCCACCACCACCCCGTCGACGCCCATCACACCCGGCAACACGTTAATGCGCGGCGTACCCAAAAACTGCGCCACCCGCAGCTCCGCCGGGTCATCATACAAGTCCCGTGGCGTACCCAGCTGCAGGATGCGGCCGTCCAGCATCAGCGCAACGCGGTCGGACATCGTCATCGCCTCCATTTGGTCATGCGTGACATAGACCGTCGTCACCCCCGCCCGGCGGTGCAGATCCACGATTTCGATCCGGGTCTGTGCCCGCAGCTCGGCATCCAGGTTGCTCAGCGGCTCATCCATCAAAAACGCCGCCGGCTGCCGTACCAGCGCCCGCCCGAGCGCCACGCGCTGCCGCTGGCCGCCCGAAAGCTGGGAAGGGCGCCGGTCCAGCAAGTGGCCGATTTGCAAGCTGTCCGCCGCCGTCCGCACCGCGTCGGCAATCGCCCGCCGCCGCCCCGCCGCGCCGGGCACCAGCCGCCCCACGCCGGGCAACCGCTCCAGCGTGCCCAGCCGTCGCATCACCAGCGGCACCGCCATGTTCTGCGCGACCGTCAAATGCGGGTAGAGGGCGTAGTTCTGGAACACCATCGCCACGTCCCGCGCCGCCGGGGCCAGCGCCGTCACGTCCCGCCCGCCGATGCACACCCGCCCGGCATCTGCCACCTCCAGCCCGGCGATGATCCGCAGCAGCGTCGTCTTCCCACAGCCGGACGGCCCGACCAGCGACAGGAACTCTCCCGCCGCCAGCGACGCCGACACGCCGCGCAGCACGGGGGACGCGCCGAACGACTTGGCCACGTCCTCGATCAGGATGCCTTCCATCACGTGGTCGCCGGATTGAGCGGGCCGAACTCGTGAAAGTGTGGCTCTGTCATGCTCGGCGGGCGCCAGAACGTCGTCACCACCGCAGCAGAGCCGACCCGGTGCAGCACCGTCCCGCATACCCGCTCACCCGGCAGCCCCACCTGTTCTTCCCGCCACGACCGTTGGGAGTGACCCACCTCGATGATCATCGATGACCGGCAAACCGTGAGGTCTGGCCTTCTCCCTGCGGCCAAGGCAGACGATCCGGCTTGGCTTACTGCTATGCGCGCCATCAATCCGCCTCTTGTGACGATTGCGCCTAAGGGATGGTTCCGGGATCGCGAACGGGATGCAACGGTCGACGAGGTCCGGGCGCTTTTCAAGCGCTAATTCGCCGCACACGCGCCATCGACACGCGCGACACCGCGCATCACCCCGCCCGCA
>JANONC010000246.1:0-3861 GCA_031420655.1 Rhodospirillales bacterium
CAGCCGTCAGATGCACGTGCATGGCGGGTCGATGGCCGAGCGCGGGGCAGGCCCGCACGAAGGCGTGCTGTTCAACACGACCGTCCTGTTCGGGCCCGACGGGACCGAGCTTGCCCGGTACCGCAAGATCCACCTGTTCGACATCACAACGCCCGATGGCCAAGGCTACCGCGAAAGTGCCAGCTATGGTGCCGGCGACCAGATCGTGACGGCCATGGCCGGTACGATGCGTGTGGGGCTGGCCATCTGCTACGATCTCCGGTTCCCAGAATTATTCCTTGCGCTGCGCCAGGCGGACGCGGAGTTGCTACTGCTGCCCTCCGCCTTCACCGTGCCGACAGGGCGTGATCACTGGGAGCCGCTGTTGCGTGCGCGCGCAATTGAAACGCAATGCTGGGTGGCCGCCGCCGCCACGTGGGGCCAGCACCGGGACGGGTCTGGTAAGCCCCGGCAGACGTTTGGTCATTCGATGATCGTCGACCCCTGGGGGACCGTCGTTGCCATGGCGCCTGACGGTGTGGGCGTCGTCAGTGCCCGGATCGACCCGGCCCGCACCGCCCGCGTGCGCCGGGATATGCCCGTCCTCGACCACCGGGTGCTGGAACGTCGCCGCGATGCGTGACTCGGTTCGTACCGCGGCGGAGCTGGCGGCGCTGCCGCATTTCGGTACCACCGTCAGCCGGATCGCCTTTGTGGCGGCGCAGACGGCGCTGGCGTCGGCCTGCCGGGCGCGGCTGGTGGCGGCGTATGGTGACGTGCCGGTGGACGAGGCCCAGGCGATCGTCTGCCTGGGCGGCGATGGCTTTCTGCTCGAAACCCTGCACCGGCTGCTGGCGCACGATGCTGACACGCCCGTGTACGGCATGAATTGCGGGTCGGTCGGGTTTTTGATGAATGCGCTCGATGAGGACGACCTGCCCGGTCGCCTCACCCGGGCCCAGGCCGCAGTGCTGCACCCATTGCGCATGGTGGCGGTCACGCAAACCGGTGCGGTCGAGGAGGCGGTGGCGCTGAACGAGGTCTCGCTGCTGCGTCAGCTGCGTCAGGCGGCCAAGATACGCATAACAGTCGATGGCCGGGTGCGGTTGGCGGAGCTGATCTGCGACGGCGTCCTGGTGTCGACCCCGGCCGGCTCGACCGCTTACAACCTGTCGGCGCACGGCCCGATTGTCCCGCTTTCGGCCAACCTGCTGCCGCTCACGCCCATCAGCGCCTTCCGTCCCCGGCGCTGGCGCGGGGCACTGCTGCCCAGCACGGTCGACGTGTTGTTCGAGATCCTGGAGCCGGATAAGCGCCCAGTGGCGGCGGTGGCGGACTCGACCGAGGTGCGCAACGTGGCGTCTGTCGCGGTGAGCGAGGACCGGACGGTAAGTGTGACCGTGCTGTTCGATCCGGAACAAGGGTTGTCCGAGCGGATCATTGCCGAACAGTTCACCGTCTAACGGTCAAAAGCTGCTGCTGAACCCGGTTGTGACGGAACCGCGAACCGGGCTGGTGCTGACGGGCACGGCCCCAGTGCCGGCGGGCATTTTGGGTGGTAAAATAAGCGATGAGACCCGTGTCCGCCCGAGGGCTGACAGGCCGTGGGGCACTGGGGCCGGCTCGTAGCGTAGGGGTCCGGCTGGCGTGGCTTCTGCCTGCGGTGGCGGCGGTACACTGCACGCGGTTAGTCCGGCCACGCACAAACAGGCCGGTAACGCTGCGATCATGGGACTACTGGCACCACAGATCGCAGCGTCGGACAACCTTTATGCTGCGGTGAGCACCCGGCGCGGCTCGGCCGGTGACGACGCCGCTTGCGCTGCGACCGGTACCGGACGGCTGACCGGGTCACGCACCGTGTAGCCCCGGCCCCAGACCGTGCCGATGACGCTGGGTGCACCGGCATCGGAAAGTTTGCGCCGCAGTTTGCAGATGAAGACGTCGATAATTTTCGCTTCCGGCTCGTCCATGCCGCCATAGAGGTGACTGAGGAACGCTTCCTTGGTGAGCACCATGCCCCGGCGAAGGACGAGCAGTTCGAGAATGGCATATTCCTTGCCCGTGAGGTGGACCGGCACGTCGTTCACCGTCACTTCCCGTATGTCGAGCTTGAGCTGGACCGGGCCGATGAACAGGGTTGGTTGGGCGTAGCCTTTGCTGCGGCGGATGATGGCGTGCATGCGGGCGAGCAGCTCGGCGGTGTCGAACGGTTTAGCGATCACGTCATCCGCGCCGCAGCCGAATGCCTTGATCTTGGCCTGCGGCCGGGTCAGGCCCGACATCACCAGGACGGGCGTATCGATGCGGCCCGCGCGGAGGCGGCGTAACACTTCAAACCCTTCGATATCCGGTAGCATGAGATCGAGCAGGATCAGGTCGTAATCGTACCGGCGTGCGAGCTCTACCGCTTCCTCCCCAGCATCTAGGTGATCCACCACCGCTCCATTGCTTTTCAGAAACAGTGATAGCCCGCGGGCCGTGGTCAGGTCTCCCTCGATCAGCAACACACGCATCGGTTGTTTCCTTCTGCTATCGACCCGTTTTTAATACAACCTTTACGTGCATACGTCCATAATAATGTATCAAAAAACACGATTTATTTGTGAGACGCTGATTAATGGAGACGGAGACTGGCAATGGCACCGCGCTCGTGACGTCCTCATATAAGAATGTTGTCGCAATTTCTGGATTGCGTTCGCATCTAGCGCGGTTGGAATCGCTGGTTATCGAAGGCCGGGTCAGCGCCGTTGGCGGCATGGCTGCCGAAATCGATGGCTTAGCCGGCTACGCCACCATCGGGACCCGCCTCACTCTGGCCGCGCACAACGGCAGCGTGACAGCGGCCGAGATCGTATCCGTGCGCCAGGGGCGCGCCTGCGCCATGGCATTCGGGTCGCTCGATGGCGTGGGGCCGGGCGCATCCGCGCGCCTGGATCTGCAACGCGGGATGGAGGCCGTGCTCTGCCCCTCGGCCGCGTGGCTGGGCCGGGTCATCGACCCGCTCGGATCGCCACTCGATGGATTGGGTCCGCTCACGCCCGGGCGCCCACGCGCTGTGCGGACGCCCCCGCCCGCCGCCGTCGGCCGGGGCCGGCTCGGGCCGCGGCTGAGCCTGGGCGTGCGCGCGCTCGATCTGTTCACAACCTGCCGCACCGGCCAGCGTCTGGGGGTTTTCGCAGGCTCGGGCGTGGGGAAGTCCACCTTGCTTTCCATGCTGGCGCAACAGGCGCAGTGCGATGTCGCGGTCATCGCTCTGGTGGGTGAGCGCGGGCGTGAAGTGCGGGAGTTCATCGAGGCCGAGCTGGGTGAGACTGGCCTCGCCCGCAGCGTCGTTATCGTCGCAACCTCCGATCAGCCCCCGCTCCTGCGGCGGGAGGCCGCGTATGCCGCCATGACCGTCGCCGAGCATTTCCGGGATCAGGGCCAGTCCGTCCTGCTGATGATGGACAGCGTAACGCGGTTCTGCCTGGCGCTGCGTGAGATCGCGCTGGCCGGCGGCGAACCTCCAGCGACACGCGGATATCCACCCAGCGTGTTTGCAGAACTCCCTTGCCTGCTGGAGCGCGCCGGTCCCGGAACCGATGCCGGGGCACAGACGGGCTACATTACCGGTTTGTTCACTGTTCTGGTCGAGGGTGACGACATGAACGAGCCGATTGCAGACGCCGTCCGGGGCATATTGGACGGGCATGTCGTCCTGGACCGCGCCATTGCCGAGGGCGGGCGTTACCCGGCGGTCGACGTCCTGCGCTCGCTGTCGCGCACGGTGCCGCACTGCCTGCCGGCGCACGAAGCGGCGCTGGCCCGCACGGCCCGGGCTGTGCTGGCTACAGCGGCGGAGCTGTCCGACCTTGTGCGGCTCGGAGCCTACGTGGCCGG
>JANONC010000247.1:0-4380 GCA_031420655.1 Rhodospirillales bacterium
GTGCGCGTGTGCACATGCTCGGCCAGCACCCCGGCCGGGTATTGAACGGGCATGTCGTAACCGGCGAAGGGCACCATCTTGGCGCCCAGTTCGCGATGCAGCGCATCGAGCGGCGTGGTGCGCAACGCATCCGGCGCGTCCGGCTCGATATTCAGGACAGGTTCGGACATGCGCATACCCCAGATTGCCCAACATGGGCGGCGGTCGCCCACTGGCGGTTGCCAGCAGGTGCGACCCCCCTCTGTCCGGGATACCTGAGAGATTCGGCCCGGTCAGATCGGGGCCTTACTCCGTCGGTGCGGGCACAGCGTGCGCCCGTCTTTCCAGAGGTTCAGTCCCCGGTCGCGGTCCTCGGTACCTGAGCGTTTCCGGGGGCCGGTTGCGCCTTCGGCGGCTGGGTACAACCAGCACTCTCCCGCGGGGGGTGGTTTGAACAATACAGGTATGCCCGGCGCTGTCGCGTGGCGCAAGCGCCGCGCGATGGCATAACCCAGAAGTGACTGCGCCCGTGCCGCATCCGATAACTCCAGAGGAGTACCTGGTCTGGGAGGACCAGCAGGAGTTGCCATGGGGTTCCGAAGGCTTTCAGCCCGTGGCGATCAATGGTGGGACTTGGGCGCATAGCGGGCTAGCTGAATGGTCAGATCGAAGTTCGCGAGTGACTTCGCGGTGGCGTTTGCCAGGTGAATGGTCCGCGTGCCCGGGTGCGATTTGGGACAGTTGCCAGTCGCGATGGCATTACGTGGAACCTTACGTTGACTCAAGCAGGCGCTGTTATCGAACTGCCAGCCATCGGCGCTACGCTCAACGCCGGCTGGAGCAACCGGGGCATCCTAAAATAGAGCATGGATTTGGCGCCCGACACCGTACCGCATCGACTGCACGGCCGGTCGCGCTGCCCTTACCGCCCTGCCAAGCGTGACGGAGGTGCACGACCTGCACATCTGGCCGCTCAACCCGACGCGCTCGGCGCTGACAGTGCACTTGGTGGCAAAGCCAGGCGATGCGTTGCTCGCTTAAAACTGCACCGTGCTGCACAACCGGTTTGGGCTAGGCTATGCAACCGTGCAGATCGAGACGACAGACCAATTCATACACCGCACCCTACAATCCGACGCGGTCGTTTAGGTCAAGTTCCGCTAGTACCAGGAATCTGAAGTTCGCGAGAGCAACGAACCTTAGAGCCGGCCAAGAACTCCTTAATCTGAACGTGCCGACCGATCAGAAGTGCGTCGGAAAGCGCTTTAGTCCAGCACCATGCGCACCACGACCCGGCCATACGGCACGGTCCGGTCTACGGTTATCGACTGGGCCGCGTCGCCCTTGGCCAAAGCGCGAATGAGCCGCATGCCCAACCCGGTTGACAGCGCGCCATCGGCAAATCCCGGCCCCTCATCGGTCACGCTGACTTCCAGGCCGTATGGCATACGGCTGACCGCAACGCTGATGCGGCCCTGGCCATACTTGGCGGCGTTCGTCACCAGCTCGGTCACAATCAGGCCTAGGGGGGTTATCTGGTCGGCTAAAAGCTCGATCGGCTCAACCGCAAGTTCGATCGCACGGCCAGCGGTGGCGTCTGTCAGCATGGCCCGCATATCGCCCAATAGACCGGTGAGATAGGGGCCCACGATGGCGCTTCCGACGGTTTCACTCTCGTACAATCGCTGGTGGACCGCAGCGATCGTCATGATCCGCTGCGCTGCTTCGTCGAGCTGGTCCTTGACCTCGGGCGTCGCTGACCGGGCCTGCAGCTGCAACAACGTACGGACCAGTTGCAGGCTGTTCTTCACCCGGTGGTGGACCTCCTGCATCAGCAGATCCTTCTCGGCCAGAAGCTTATCCTTGGCGCTTTCCGCGCCGGCACGCAGCAGGGCGGCCGACAGGACGTTGGCCAGCGACTGCACGAATGCCACGTCGGCTGCCACGAACTCCGCCCGGCTCGTGCTGTCGACCTCGAGGACGCCATACGGCGTGGGCCCGCCACCGACCGGCGCGTTGATGGCGCTTTGCACCCCGTGGTCGGCCAGCAAGGCGGGAGTGCGGAAGCGCTTGTCGTCCGCCATGCTGTCCGTTCGCACGGGGGTGCCGCTGTGCAGGGCATAGCCGGGGGCACTATCCAACCCAGCACCCAGCACCGCATGCCCCACGATACCCGCCTTCCAGCCGATCCCGGCCACCACAAGCAGGTCGTTGGTCGCCGGCCGGTACTGCAGCACTTTTGAAATGCGCGCGCGTAATCCTTCAGCCGCCACGACACAGGCGCGCTCAATCAACCAGCCAGGTTCCACGCCCGAAAGCGCCAGCAGCCCGAGCTGGGCCACGAGGTCCTGCTGGTGCAAGCGCATGGCGAGCTCGGCCGGTGAGAGTTCTGTCCGCGTCAGTACAGCCATGATTGTCAATTACACAGAAATCTGATCGAAGCGACTCGTCTTTCGAAAGTTAAAAATGCGCCAGATCGTCGCACTCCTACTCTGCCTGGCGGTCACCCAACCGGCCCGCGCGCAAGAGGCCCCCTACATTACGCCTGCTACTATGGGCCTTATCCGTTTGCTGGCCCCGCCGCCCGACGAGGGATCGGCCGAAGACCAAGCCGACCTCCGGGCGGTGCTGGCCGCGCAGGCAGCGGCCGGGCCGGGCCGCCGGGCCCAGGCCACGGCCGACACGCACGAGACGGTTTACGACATGTTCGGCGTGACGCTTGGCCCGGGGTTCGACAGGGCGGCACTGCCGGCCACCACGCGCCTATTCGGCCGGCTGGGCATCACGGAGGCGTCGGTCACCGATCCAGTCAAGCCGCTCTTTCACCGGGTCCGGCCATGGATCGCCCACCCGGAGGTCGAGGCGATCGCGCCGCCCACGCGCACCTTTTCCTACCCGTCCGGCCACGCGACGCGGGTGACGATGGCGGCCATCGTACTTTCTTCCATGGTGCCGGAGCAGCAACGGGCCATTTGGCAACGGGCGGATGACTACGCACAAAGCCGGGTGGTGGGCGGCATGCACTACCCGTCGGATGTGCAGGCGTCCGGCCGGGCCGGGACAGCCATCATCGCCGCCATCCAGTCACAGCAGGAATTCTATGCCGACGTCGCCGCCGCGACCAATGAGTTGCGGCCAGCACTCGGCTTGGGCCCGCTCATGCCCTAACCACCAGCCTCGAACACCCGGCAGCCTTGAACACCCGGGACGGCCACGCAAGATGATCATAATACCGTTCCGGAGGCTTCTCATGCGTACTCTTGTCTTGTCTGGTTTGTTGGCTCTGGCTCTCCTGCCCCTAGCCGCCCCGGCCCATGCCATCGGCTGCGTGAGCGGCGCAGTGCTGGGTGGCGTGGGCGGCCACTTTGCCGGCCGTCACGGCCTGGTGGGTGCAGCGGCTGGTTGCGCCATAGGGCACCAGGCAGCCGTGCGTCAAAACCGGGAACGTGCGGCCGCGCGGGACGCCGAGCGCCAGCAGCAACAGCAGCCCGATCTGGAGCGTGCCCGGCAGCCCCGCCCATATTAAAGGTTGAGCGTCGCGTCGACGATCTCCGGGTCGTCGGCCGAGCGGTGCAGCGTGAATCCCATGCGGCCCATGAAGGCTAGCATGGGCACGTTCTCGGACATCACCTGGCCTTCGATTATCAGCAGCCCCTGCCCCCGTGCCCATTCGATGAGACGCGTCATCAACTCCCGCGCAAGGCCGCGGCCTTTCATTGCTGGCTCCACCACGACAGCGAACTCACCGCGCGGCGCATACGGTTCCCGCACAAGCCGGGCCACGCCCACTGTCTGATCCGGCCCGCCGGGCGCGGCGCGGATAGCGACGAACGCCATCTCCCGGTCGTAATCCACCTGGGTCATGCGGGCGACCTGCTCGGGCGATAGGGCGCGAAGGCTGCTGAAAAAGCGGAAGCGGATGTCTTCCGGCGTCAGACGCTGAAACAATGCGGCATGTGCCTCCGCATCTTCGGGCCGGATGGGGCGGATCAGCAGCGTCTCACCGCCCGCCTGCCAGGGTCGCGCCAGCTCCGCCGGATAGGGTGCGATGGCAAGTACGCCCGCCACACCCGGCGGGCGCAGGCCGATCCACGCATCCCCCGCCGTGACTCCGGTTGCCCCGGCAAACAGCGGATTGACGTCCAGGCGCTCGATCTCGGGAAAGTCCACCACCAGCTGACTGATCCGTACCAGCGCGTCCGCTACCCCGGCCGTGTCGGCGGCGGGCTGCTCATGCAACTCGGCCAGCGTCCGCGCGGCCCGGGTACGGCCCATCAGGCTTGTGGCCAGTGCCAGGTTGAGCGGCGGCAGATCGATCGCAACATCATCGAGGAAATCGGCCATGCTGCCACCCAGGCCAAAGCCGATGGCCGGGCCAAACAGCGCGTCGTCATGTACAAA
>JANONC010000248.1:0-2813 GCA_031420655.1 Rhodospirillales bacterium
CCGCTGGTGACGATCGACGCGCTGGTCGCCACCCTGGGCGCATTCCTGCGCCAGTTCGAACGGCCCGTGCTGGTCGGCCACAGCATGGGCGGGATGCTGATCCTGCGCTTGCTGGCTCTGGCACCCCACGCCGCCCGCGCGGTGGTGCTGAGCCAAACCAGCGCCGCGTTCGGCGCCAAGGACCCGGCCTGGGCCACGCAGTTCGTGCAAAGCCGGTTGGCCCCGCTCGACGCCGGGCACAGCATGGCGGACCTGGCTGGCAACATGGTGAACGGCATGGTCGGCGATGATCCGGACCCGGCCGGCACCGCGCTCGCCTGGGCCGGCATTGCCGCCACGCCCAACGCGACATTTCGTGACACCGTGCTGGCGCTGCCCGGCTTTGATCAGCGCGACACGCTGGCTGCTATCGTGGTGCCCACCCTGGTGCTCGCCGGCTCACGCGACACCAACGCGCCGGCACCCGGCATGGAGCGGATGGCGGCGCGCATTCCTGGGGCCAGATACGTTTGTATCGAGGGTGCCGGCCACCTGGTGCATCTGGAGCAGCCCGGCGCGTTCAACTCTGCCGTCATGGAGTTCCTGGCATGAACGTCATCGCCGCACACCATTCGCTGGACATCGACCTCGATGCGCCGATCTTCGACCCGGCCGCCTTTCGCCTGACCGACGAACAGGGCGCGCTGCTGGACCGCGTCCGCCACCTGGCGCGCACCCGCTTCGCCCCCCGCGCCGCCGCCTATGACCGGGACGCGCGGTTTCCGGTCGAGAACTACGCCGATCTGCGCGACGCCGGGCTGCTCGGCATCTGCATCCCGCGTGACCAGGGCGGGCTGGGCGCGAGCTACCAGACGTACTCGCTGGCCGGAGCCGAGATTGGGCGGTACTGCGGGGCCACGGCGCTGAGCTGGAACATGCACGTGTGCAGCACGCTATGGTCCGGGCCGCTGGCGGACGACCTCGATATGGACGATGCCGAACGCGCCGCCCATGCCCAGCGCCGCGCGCTGCACTATCGCCGGATCGTGGACGACGGCGCCATCTACTCCCAGCCGTTCAGTGAGGGCGGAGCCGCCAGCGCCGGGCACGCGGCGTTCGGGACGGAGGCGCATCCGACCGCGGGCGGGTGGCTCGTACGCGGCAAGAAGATCTTTGCCAGCCTATCCGGCCACGCCAACTATTACGGGATCCTCTGTACCGAAATGGGCGAAGGCAAAGCGTCTCGTCGTAATACGCTCTACCTCGCCGTGCCGGCCGTGGCCCCCGGCGTGTCGGTCAGTGGCGAGTGGGACCCGCTCGGCATGCGCGGCACCGTGTCCCGCACGCTGCATTTCGACGATGTGTTCGTGCCCTACGATGCGGCGCTGATGCCGCGCGGCGTTTATTTCCAGGCGGCGTCGCGCTGGCCGCATATGTTCCTGACCCTGTCGCCGACGTACATGGGATTGGCGCAAGCGGCGTACGATTTCACGGTGCGCTATTTGCGCGGTGAAGTGCCCGGCACGCCCCCTGTGAAGCGCCGCATGTACCCCACGAAACAGATCGCGGTGGCCGAGATGCGCGTCAAGCTGGAAGCCGCCAAATGCCTATGGTTCCAGGCCATAACCGAAGCCGGTCCTAACCCGGACCGCAGCCAGGTCATGCGCGCCTGGGCCGCGCAGTACAGCACGATGGAGACGGCCAACGACCTCGCCCGGCTCGCCATCCGTACCTGCGGTGGCCAGGGTATGCTGAAGTCCCTGCCGCTAGAACGCATCTACCGCGACAGCCGCTGCGGTAGCCTGATGCTGCCCTGGACGGCGGAGCTGTGCATCGACCGTATGGGCCGCGCGGCGCTGTACAATGATGGCGAGACGGATGACTAGCCTCGCCAGCGCGGTCCTGGCACACGGGCCGGACCGGCTGGCGATCAACGGACTGACCTATGGCGATGTGGGCGCGCGGGTTCGCCGCGTGGCCGCCGGGCTATTGGCCTATGGCGTGACGGCCGGCGACCGCATCGCCGTGCTGGCGCATAACACACCAGAGACGCTTGTGCTGCTGCTGGCATGCTCCGCCGTGGGCGCGATACTGGTGCCGCTCAACTGGCGGCTGGCCGTGCCAGAACTGCAATACATTCTGGCCGACGCCGCGCCCCGCCTACTGTGGCTGGACGACGCGCACGCCCACTTGGCGCCGGCGCTGGGCGGCGTAACGGCGGTGCCGGAAGCGGACGGTGCGGTACCGGCGGGCGATGACTCGGTGCCGCTACTGCTCATTTATACCAGTGGCACGACCGGCCGGCCAAAAGGGGCCGTCCTGACCGGGGCCGCGCTACGCGCCAACGCGGCGCTCAGCCAGAACATGCATAAGTTCACGCCAGACGATCACGTGCTGACGGTGCTGCCGCTGTTCCATGTGGGCGGCCTCAATATCCAAACGACGCCCGCGCTGCTGCTGGGTGCACGCATTTCGCTACATCCCCGCTTTGACCCGGCCGCCACGCTGCGCGCCATCCACACGCTGCGCCCCACGCTCACGGTGCTCGTACCCGCCACGCTACAGGCGTGCGTGGAGCATCCGGACTGGGCCGCCACGGATTTGACCAGCCTGCGCGCCGTCACCACCGGCTCGACCATCGTACCCGCCGGGTTGGTCGCCCCGTGGCAGGCGCGCGGCGTGCCGGTGCTGCAAGTGTACGGCAGCACCGAGACGTGCCCGATCGCGATCTACCAGCGCCTGGGCGACGCCAGCACCGGTACCGGCCATCCTGGCCCCGGCGTGGAAGCACGCTGCGAGGACGGCGAAATACTTCTGCGCGGCCCGCAGCTGTT
>JANONC010000249.1:0-4159 GCA_031420655.1 Rhodospirillales bacterium
CCAGCGCCCCGGCCGTCGCGGCCACCGGCACGCGGGCCAGCGATCGCCGGACCTCCAGCGCCACGTCACGGCGATACAAGCCCAGCGCATAAAGCGACACCAGGTAGGCCGCCGGGTGGAGCACGGCCGGCGCCGCGTCCCCGCCTTGCGTCAGCAACAGCGCAGCAGGCCACAGCAATGCCACCGTCACCAGGTCGAGCAGGAAGATGGCGCGGCCCGTGGACAAGGACGCAAGCCGTTGCGGCAGGGACCATCCCGGAGCGGCAGCAGGTCTCAGCCGTTGTGGCAGCAAGGTGTCAGGCATGGCCTACCTTAGATTCAGCGGCGGCCAAAGGGATGCCATATCTTTGTTAAGAAGGGTTTCCCGATAAGCCCGGATATCATGCATCCCGGACACCGCGCACCGGGTAGTCCCGTTTTCGTGATGGGCGCGCAGTTGTCGCGATGCCCGCGCCCGTGCATACCGCCGCGATGCGGACACTAGGCTACGCTCCAGCGGCATCGGCCTGATTCCCGCGCCATGCCGCCCCTCATCCGCCTGCACCAGCTCTTGCTGGCCGCCGCCCTCCTGGTCCCGGCGATCCTGTTCGGTGCCGCCGCGTGGCACAACCTGCAGGAAGTCCGGCGCGAAGGGGCGGAAACCGTGCAGCGCACCGTTGCCATCATGCACGAGCACGCCCGGAAGGTCTTCGAGACCGAGGAGCTGCTGCTGTCCCTGATCGAGGAGCGCCTGGACGACATGCCGCCGGACGAGGTGGCGTCCCCTTTCACCAATGAATTCCTGCGCCGCGTCAAGGCGCCGATGGACCAGGCGGTCTCCGTGTGGGTTGCCGGGCCGGACGGAGTCGTCCTTGCAGGCTCCCAGCCTTGGCCGGCAGGCTCCGGCATCGCGTCATATGACTTCTTCCAGGCCCAGCAGGCCGCCGGGGCCGCCGGGGCGGGGATCGGGACCTACATTGGCGCATCCTATGTCGGCCGCGCGACCGGCCAGGCTTCGTTCGGCATCAGCCGCCGCCGCACCGGGCCTGACGGCGGCTTCGGCGGCACCGTTCACGAGGCGGCCAGCCCGCCCTACTTCGCCCAGTTCTACCGGGACGCCGCGCCGCCCCTCGCCCACCGGGCCATGCTGCTGCGCACGGACGGCGTCGTGCTGGCCCAGCAGCCGGGGGGCGACCTCCCCCGCATGGCGGCGAACGGCGTCCTGATGCAGCGCATCGCCGAAAACCCGGACGCCGGAGTCTTCCAGGCGCGCCTGCTGTTGGACGGCGTGGACCGCATCTATGCCTACCGCAAGGTCGGAACCTATCCGGTTTACGTCACCTTCGGCCTGGACACCGCCGCCCTGGACGGGCGGTGGCATGACAACATGCGGATCTACGGCCTATTCGCCGGCGTGGCCGCGCTGACCTTGCTGGGCGTCTCCATGCTGGCGTTGCGCGGCGCACGGGCGGAGCAGGCCGCCCTGCACAGCCTGCGCCGCGAGATCGCCCAGCGGCAGGCGGCCGAGGCCCAGCTCCGCCATAGCCAGCGCATGGACGCCGTGGGGCAACTGACCGGCGGCGTCGCGCACGACTTCAACAACCTGCTGACCGTCATCATGGGCAACCTGGAGCTGATCGAACGCTCTGCCGCAACCTTGCCAGAGGGCGATGCGGTGCGCGCCAAGGTGTCCCGCCTGGCCGGCACGGCGCTGCACGGCGTGCAGCGCGGCGCGGCGCTGACCCGCAGCCTGCTGGCCTTCTCCCGCCGCCAACCGCTGCAAACGGCCGTCGTGGACGTGAACCCGCTGTTGCAAAGCTTCACCGAGCTCGTGCGCCAGGCTGTCGGCGTCTCCATCGCAGTCACCTTCGCCCCGGCCCCAGCCCTGCCATCCTGCCGCACCGACCCCGCGCAGTTGGAGGCCGCGGTGCTCAACCTGGCCATCAACGCCCGCGACGCCATGCCCGGCGGCGGCCGTCTGGACATCACGACCGGGACGGCCACGCTGGACGCCGCCGCCCTGGCCGGCAACCCGGAAGCCCAGCCCGGCCGCTTCGTGACGGTGGCGGTGGCGGACACCGGCGCCGGCATGACGCCGGACGTGGCCGCCAAGGCCTTCGAGCCGTTCTTCACCACCAAGCCCATCGGCCAAGGCACCGGCTTGGGGTTGAGCCAGGTGTTCGGTTTCGCCCGGCAACTCGGCGGGCACGTCACCATACGCAGCGGCCCGGGGCAGGGCACGGCGCTCGTCCTCTACATGCCCGTGGCCGACCCCGCCGGGTAGGGTTTGCCGGCTGGGGGCGCCCTGGCCCGCGGGGACAGGCCGGGGCTTGCCGCGGTCAACCCCGGCCCACTCCCCAAGCCACCACGGCAGGGTCCGTCACCCAAACCGGGTATGGGCGCGCCCGTTGCGGGCCGATATGGTCTGCAAATGACCCAGCACCTCCTGAGCACCTGGCGCTTCCTCCCCTTGTTCCTCACACAGGCATTCGGGGCGCTGAACGACAACTTGTACAAGAACGCCCTGGTGGTGCTGGTCGTGACCCGCGTGGCCAGGGAGGCAGCGGAGCGCGGCATCAAGGCGGAGGGGACGACGGGGCTGGTCGCCTTGGCGGGTGCGCTGTTCATCCTGCCCTACGCCGTGTTCTCCGCCACCGCAGGCCAGTTGGCGGACCGGCTGGACAAGTCGCTGCTGATCCGCTGGACCAAGGCGTTCGAGGTCGCGATCATGCTGCTGGCCGCGGCAGGCTTCCTGCTGGACAGCGTGCCGGCGCTGATGGCGGTGCTGTTCGGGCTTGGGGTCCAAGCCGCGTTCTTCGGCCCGCTGAAATACGGCATCCTGCCGGAACACCTGCGCCGCGACGAGCTGCTGTCCGGCAATGCGCTGATCGAGGCCGGGACCTTCGCCGCCATCCTGGCCGGCACCATCGGCGGCAGCCAGTTGATCGCCGGCGCGCATGGCCCCGCGGTGATGGCGTCCGCGGGCGTCCTTATTGCGGCGTGCGGGCTGGCGGCGGCGCTCCTGGTGCCGCGTGCCGCCCCGGCCATGCCCGGACTGCGCATCGGCTGGAACGTCGCCCGGGAGACCCTGGCCCTGCTGCGGACGGCACGGGCGAACCGTCCGGTGTGGCTCAGCATCCTCGGCCTGTCCTGGTTCTGGACTATCGGTGCAACGTTCATCACCGAGTTCCCGGTCATGGCTGTGGAGAGCTTCCGCGGTGACGAGGATGTCATCACCGTGCTGCTGACCGCCTTCGCGCTCGGCGTCGGCGGCGGGTCCATGCTGGCCGGCCGGCTGCTGCACGGGGAGGTTTCGGCCCGCCACGTCCCTGTTGCCGGGCTGCTGCTGACCGTCTTCACCTGGGGCTTTGCGGTGTTGGCCGGGTCGCCGGCGTCGTTGGAGTGGGGCACGCCGGGCGCCCTGCTGTCATCCCCGACGGGGCTGGGCGCGCTGGCCTGCCTGCTGGGTGCCGCGGCCTGCGGCGGCGTGTTCTCGGTGCCGCTGTATGCCATCATCCAGGAGCGTTCGCCGGAGTCCGGCCGCGCGCGCATGATCGCGGCCAACAACGTGACTAATGCGGCTTTCATGGTGGTGGGCAGCGGCGTGGTTGCGGGGCTGGCCGCCCTGGGCCTGCGCCCGGTTGCGATCCTGGCCGTAGCCGGCGCCCTGAACCTGGGCGTCGCCCTGTGGATCGTGCGCCTGTTGCCGGCGGACGTGCTGCGGACGGTGTTCCAGGCCTACTTCCGCCGCCTGCACGGCATCACCGTCCTAGGGATGGAGAACATGCCGCCCGGGGACCAGCGTGCGGTCATCGTGGCCAACCATACCAGCCTGTTGGATGGCATCCTGCTGGCAGCTTTCCTGCCGGGACGGCCGACCTTCGCGGTGGACACCTTCATCGCTAGGGCCTGGTGGGTGCGCCCGTTCCTCGCACCGGTGGACACCATGCTGGTGGACCCCACCAACCCCTACGCCGCCCGCGACATGGTCCATGCCGTGCAGCGCGGCGCGCGGCTGGTGATCTTCCCCGAGGGCCGCCTGACCCGCACCGGCGGGCTGATGAAGGTCTATGACGGCGCAGGCATGGTGTCGGACAAGGCAAGCGCCGTGGTGGTGCCGGTCCGGATAGACGGCCTGCAGTTCTCCAGGTTCTCCCGCATGGAGGGCAAGCTGCGGCTG
>JANONC010000250.1:0-3888 GCA_031420655.1 Rhodospirillales bacterium
TCTTCCGTATTACGCCAGAACTGCCAGTAGTTGTATGGGCTCAGCCGCGCGCCGGACAGCCAAACCGCCCCCTTCGCGGTCTTGCCCATCTTCGCCCCGCTCGATGTCGTCAGCAGCGGAGTCGTGAGGCCGAACACCTGCGCCCCCTCCGTCCGGCGAACCAGCTCCACGCCCGAGACGATGTTGCCCCATTGATCCGACCCGCCCATTTGCAGCGTGACGCCCTGGCGGCGGAACAGCTCGCGGAAGTCGTAGCTTTGCAAGATGATGTAATTGAACTCGAGGAACGTAAGCGGCTGTTCGCGCTCCAGCCGCAGGCGCACGCTGTCGAAGGTCAGCATGCGGCCAATGGTAAAATGCGGGCCGACGTCGCGGAGCAGCGCGATGTAGCCGACGCCGTCCAGCCAGTCGTTGTTGTTGGCCATCACGACACCCGGCACGAACGGCTCCATGCAGGCGCGAATGCCGGCCATGTTGGTGGCAATTTGCGTGTCATCCAGCATCTGCCGTGCCTCGTCCTTACCGGACGGGTCGCCGATCCGCGTCGTACCGCCGCCCATTAGCGCTACCGGGCGATGCCCATGCCGCTGCATGAGGCGCATCAGCATGAGTTGAATAAGACTGCCGACATGCAGGCTATCGGCGGTGCAATCGAAGCCGATGTACCCGCTGACGGGGCTGGCGCAGAACGCGGCGTCCAGCGCCGCTTCATCGGTGCATTGGAACACGAAACCGCGCGCCGCGGCCTCTTTCAAAAAGGGACTTTGCATAGTCTGGTTTAGCACTGGCGGCCTTAGCCGCACAAACGCCGTCACATAAACGCGATAGGCGTGAACGGCCCGGCCGCCGCCTGCGCTGGCCGGCCCGACCACGATGAAACAAGGCCAAGGGGCCTGGCCGGCTTGCGGGGCGCCGCCAACTCATCGCCGTCGGCGACTGAGGCATGAGCCGCGCCGCAGCGATTGCCTATGCCCGCGAGGGGCCGATATCGCGATCAACGACCTGCCGTTGGAGGAAGCAGACTCGGCCGAAGTCGTGGCACTCCCCAATGGGCCGCCTGGGCCAGCCGGCCGAACTCGCGTCCATCGACGTGCAACTTGCCGCATCGGACGCGAGCGATGCGACAGGGCCGGTCTACGGCGCGTCGGGCGGTGCCGGGTTGCCCTGAACCTGCAGGCGGCCGGCGAGGTCCTGGATGAATTGCCAGGCCACCCGGCCGCTGCGCCCGCCGCGTGTGATGGACCACTCGGCCGCCGCGGCTTGCAGCGTGTCCGGCGCGACCGGCAAGTGCAGGGCGGCCGCGTAGCCGGCTACCATGGTAAAATATCCTTCTTGGTCGCAGCTGTGAAAGCCGATCCAGAGGCCAAACCGGTCGCTGAGCGACACCTTCTCCTCGGTCGCCTCGCCGGGATTGATCGCCGTCGCGCGTTCGTTGTCGATCATGTCGCGCGGCATCAGGTGGCGGCGGTTGCTGGTGGCATAGAACAGCACGTTGGCGGGCCGGCCCTCGATCCCGCCGTCCAGCACCGATTTCAGCGCTTTGTAGTCCGCATCCTCCCGCTCGAAACTGAGGTCGTCGCATAAGATCAAGCAGCGGCGCGGCTGTTCACGCAGGGCATTCAACAGGTCCGGCAGGGTCCGGATATCCTCGCGATGGATCTCGATCAGCGCCAGGGTGCCCGGCGGCTGCGCGGCGTGTGCGGCTTTGACCAGGCTAGACTTACCCATGCCGCGCGCGCCCCACAGCATGACGTTGTTGGCCGGATATCCGCGGGCGAAGCGGGTCGTGTTGTCCAGCAGGATCTGCTTTTGCCGGTCCACTCCCACCAGGAGATCGAGCGCCACGCGCGACACCTGCAGGACCGGCGCGAGCCGTGCGGCGGCTGGATGCCAGACGAACGCCTCGGCACCCGTCAGATTTGGTGGGCCGGGCGGCGGGGGCGCGATACGCTCCAGCGCTTCGGCAATACGCAGCAGCAGGGCAGAGTCCATGGGGTGTCCAGACGGTTGACGGGCGGGCGGCGCAAACTATGGTCCGGCCAACCCCACGGCAACCCAGGACACATCCATGCTGATTTCTCCCGCCTACGCCCAGGACGTGCAGGGCACACTCGCCGGTGCGGTGCAATTCTTACCCTACATTTTGGTCTTCGCCGTGTTCTATCTGCTGATGATCCGCCCGCAACAGGCGAAGCAGAAAGAGATGAAGGCCCTGTTGCTCGCGATCCGCCGCGGGGACCGTGTCGTGACCGGGGGTGGTATCATCGGCGTTGTGCAAAAAGTGAAGGAAGGCTCGGACGAGATCGAGGTGGAGCTGGCCCCCAATGTGCGGGTGACGGTGTTGCGTGACACAATTGCGAGCGTCGTAAAGCCGGTGGCGGCCAACGACTCCAAATAACGCAAGCGTCTCGGTTCTGAAGTTTGCAAAAGCGGCGAACTCCGGCACCGGGCCACGAGCCTCTTTGTATCAGCGTGCCGACCGATCAAAAGTGCGCCGGCGAGATCCGGCGAACTTCTGATCCGGCCCGTTAGTGCTTGCGCGCCACCACATAGGCGGCGAGTGCCCGCAAGCCGTCTGCCGCCGGGCCGAAACCGGACAGATGGGCCGCGGCCGACGCTGACAGGGACGCTGCCCGGTCGCGGGCTCCCCTGACCCCAAGCAGTGCCACGGGGGTTGCTTTACCCGATGCAGCGTCCTTGCCGGCTGTCTTGCCAATTCCGGCTGTGGTCCCGGTTGCATCCAGCACGTCATCTGCGATCTGGAACGCAGCGCCCAGATCTGCACCATAGGCCGCCAGCGCTGCCTGCTGCGACACGCTCGCACCACCCAGGATGGCCCCCGCCTCAGCGCTGTATTGGATCAGCCGCCCGGTTTTGAGGGCCTGCAGCCGCATGACCTCGTCTTCTGACAGCTGCAGTCCTTCGGTCGCCATGTCGATCATCTGGCCGCCTGCCATGCCCGCGGCACCCACGGCGCGGCCCAGCGCCAGCACCAGCGCGCAACGGATGGCCGGGTCGGGATGGGTCCCGGCCTCGGCCAGCACTTCGAATGCACGGGCCTGCAGCGCATCCCCGGCCAGGATCGCGGTCGCCTCGTCGAACTGCATATGCGTGCTGGGCTGGCCGCGTCGCACATCGTCATCGTCCATGGCCGGTAAGTCGTCATGCACGAGCGAATACGCGTGCAACATCTCGACCGACGCCGCGACTCGGACGGCACCCTCAGGCGCGCCGAACAGGGCCGCACTTTCCAGCACCAGGAAGCCGCGCATGCGCTTGCCGCCCCCCAGAGTTGCGTAGCGCATCGCCTCGATCAACCGGCGTTCTTGCCCGTCCGGCAGTGGCAGCAGATCGTCGATCGCCCGCTCCGCCTCCGCCGCCCGTGCCGCGAGCGCGCTGGTGACCGTCATTCCATGGCCTTTAACGTCACCGACCCATCGGCTTTTTCGACGATCGCCTGCACCCGCGCCTCCGCCTGCGCCAGCTTTGCCTCGCAATGGCGGCGCAACGCGTCGCCCCGTTCGTAGCACGTGATGGCCGCCTCCAATTGCTGCGACCCGGCTTCCAGCCCGCGCACGATCGTCTCTAATTCGGCTAGCGCCGCCTCGAACGACAGGCTGGCGATATCGTCGGTCATGCGGCCCCCTTCAAAACAGGCGGGCTTATTGCCGCATCAAGCGGCGCACGTGCAAGGCGGCAGCCCCGGCGAGCGCCTCCAGGTCGTAGCCACCTTCCAGCACCGAGACAACGCGTCCGCCGCACACTGCGTCGGCGATGGCCAGAACCTGGTCGGTGATCCAGCCGAAATCGGCTGTTTCCAGCAGTAAATCGGCCAGCGGATCCGCCCGGTGCGCGTCGAACCCGGCGGAGATCACGATCAGCTCCGGC
>JANONC010000251.1:0-7437 GCA_031420655.1 Rhodospirillales bacterium
ACAGGGTCTTCACCTGCTACGACAACATCGTCGATCACTGTGCCGATGCGTGGAACAAGCTCGAGACCCAGCCATGGCGCGTCATGACCATCGGGCTGCGGGAATGGGCCCATAGGTTCTGATCAACCAGGGTTAGTATAAGGGCTCGTCATAAAATAATTTCATCGACAATTAGATGCATATTATTGATATCGCTAACTAATCAATAGAAAGTAAGAGCTGTCATTTTATGACAGAGCCTAAGCATCGGTGCCATCCGCACTTTGAGGCTGATGCCAGCGCAGTGCAGTAATCTGGGTCACGCGCTGGGTGTTAACTCAGGCCTGCAGGTCAGCACACGCTTGGGGCACATAGTCCGCTGCGGCACTCGCTGCCCATGTTTTCAGCGTCGTGTGTGTCGGACTACATGGCGAAGACCGCCCGCCTCGCTTTCCCACGCGCGATCTGCGCTATTGCGGCACCATGACCCTGCTATTCCCGCTACACGCGTTGCTGCCGCCTGCCAGGCAAGCGCTCCTCCTACAGTTTTTTCGCTTCGGCGTGGTCGGCTTCCTGGTGGACACCGCCGTGGTCTATGCGCTCAAGGACCGGGTCGGCCTGATACCTGCCGGGCTGGTCGCCTACCTTGCCGCGGCCACCGCGACATGGGCCGGCAACCGGGCCTGGACCTTCGCCGGGCCGCAGGCCGGCAGCGCGGTCCGGCAGTGGCTGCTGTTCCTGGCGGCGAACGGCGTGGGCTTCGTGCTCAACCGCGGCACCTTCACCTTGCTGGTGCTGCTGGTGCCGCTCTGCGCGGAATACCCCGTCCTGGCGGTCCTGTCCGGGGTCGCGGCGGGGCTGGGCGCCAACTTTCACCTGTCCCGCCGGGTCGTGTTCGGCAGCGCGCGGTGACGGCGCGCATCGCGGTGCTGGTGCCCTGCTACAACGAGCAGGCCGCGGTCCCGGCCGTCATAAGCGCCTTCCGGGCCGCGCTGCCCGGCGCCGTCATCCACGTTTATGACAACAACTCGACGGACGGCACCGCCGCCGCGGCCCGCGCCGCCGGCGCCAGGGTGTGTACCGAGCGGCTGCAAGGCAAGGGCAACGTCATCCGGCGCATGTTCGCCGACATCGAGGCGGACGCCTACGTGCTGGTGGACGGCGACGACACCTATGACGCCGCGACCGCGCCGGGCATGGTGGCGATGCTGCTGCGGGACCGGCTGGACATGGTGAACGGCGCCCGGGTGTCGAGCGCGCAGGCGGCCTACCGGCGCGGCCACCGCCTCGGCAACGAAATGCTGACCGGATTGGTGGCGCGCATCTTCGGGGACCGGGTGAGCGATATGCTGTCGGGCTACCGCGTGTTCTCCCGCCGGTTCGTGAAGTCGTTCCCCGCTCTGTCCGGCGGCTTCGAGACGGAGACCGAGTTCACGATCCATGCGCTGGAGCTGCGTATGCCGGTCGGCGAGGTGCCGACGCCCTACAAAGAGCGCCCGGCTGGCTCGGTCAGCAAGCTGCATACCTACAGCGACGGCTTCCGCATCCTGCGGACCATCGTGCTGCTGGTGAAGGAAGAGCGTCCGCTGCCGTTCTTCGCCGCCATCGCCGCGGCGCTACTGCTGGCGGCGGTGCTGCTCTTCGTGCCTGTGCTGGCGGAGTTCCTGCGGACCGGGCTGGTGCCGCGCCTGCCGACGGCGGTGCTGGCGACAGGGCTGGTGCTGTTGTCCTTCCTGTCCCTGACCTGCGGCCTGATCCTGGACAGCGTGACGCGGGGCCGCAAGGAGCTGAAGCGCCTGGCCTACCTGGCAATCCCGGCCTACCATCCGGAGGCCGGTGAGCCCGCGCCGTAGCCGCCGGAGTGCGCGATGCGCCAGCGCCCCGCCGAACCGACGATGCTGTCCAGGTCGGCGAACTGCGGTGCCCAGCCGGCTTCCTGCTTGGTGCGTCCGCTTGCCGCCACCAGTACCGGCGGGTCCCTGCCGCAGCAGTCGCCGAATGGGTCGCCGAATGGGGGGGTCCGGTAGCAAACGAACCAAAAGTGCATTTCAGAGGCTGAACGGTCCTGGTTTGCTGGCTAGAGATAAATGCACGGGTTTATGCACGTTGAACCCATCCAAAAACCAAGCTTTCGGTAAGCCGGCGGCGATCTGCATCAAAGGTGGGTTTTCTGCATTGGCGGTGCAGTGTCAGTGGGTTAGGACTTGTTATAAAATAACAGCTCTTATTTTCTATTGATTAGTTAGTGATATCAATAATATACATCTATTTATCGATGCACTTATTTTATGACAAGCTCTTAGGTTGGCACGCTCGGCTGAAACGCACTTCCGGTTCCGTTGCTACCGGACCCCCAATGCCACGGGCACTGAGCAAGACTGGCCATCTCACATAAAGGGCATAGCATTGAGTGTCATGCAGACAACGCGATGGATGAACGGGCCAGGAACATCGGCGTCCCCAGAGGGAGGTTGGAGATTGCGGGACGCCTGATGTTTGCGAGACGCCGATCGACCAGCGTGTGAGGCGGCACCTCGGCTGGCGTTGCCGCGGACTGGTGCATTGTTCTGGTAGCGGCCCAGCCTAGTCAGGGGGGCGCGACGGGGGGCAGATCGCACGCCGCCGGGGTTATCAGCGAGACCGTCAACTCGTCACCGAACGGGACTAGCGAGTTACGGTGCATGGGGTGCGGGAACGTGATGGTTTCCTGGCCGCGACGCTCATAATTGTTGCGATGCACTACCCAAATGCGGCCACAGGGCGGGATGTCGCTCGCGATTTCCGTTCCCATGATGTAACTAACCCCGCCATGGTCGATGTGATCCGCTGTTGGCGTTAGGCCAAGTAAGGCGACCAGCCGTGGCCCTATCTTCGCCTTCAGCGTGGTCCATTGCGGACTGTCGCGTAGCGGCATGATGGCGAGCGGCGTGCCCCAGCGCGGCGCCACGCCATAACGCATGACGCCCCAGAAAACGCTTCCCGAGGGGATGACGACCTGATCGCCGGGCCGGGCGTTTTCCGCAACGTAGCGCGCCGCCGGCTGGTAGTTCGCGACGAGATGCCGCTCCATCTGGCCCGACCAGATGTCCGCCGCCAGGAGCAGGGCGCAGAGCGCCGCGAACGGCTGAGCCGCCTGATACCGGGCAATGCCCAGTCCGGCGCCGAGCGCGAGGAAGGGCGTGAGATTGGCGGTGAACACGGGCGCCTTGAACATTGGCTTGCCCATCACGCTGGCGAGGGTACAGGCCAGCAAGGTGCCGCACGGGATGACCAGAACGAGCATCCGCGCCTCCCTGTCCGGCGACGCGAAGGCGATCAGAGTCAAGAATGCCACGCCGCTGGCGGTCGGAACCCAGGCCGCTGGGGCCAGGACGGAGACGACCTGCGCCAGGTAACTCAGCAGGCTCCACAGCGTTGGCTCGCCCAGGGGCTCGGTGCCGCGGATCAGCGCGCTGGCGACGACCGGTAACATGAAGACCAGTGATACCACCTGCGCGCCCACCCAGTAGAGGAGACGGCCCCGTGTCGTTTCCTGGCGCTGGCCGATCAGCGCCGCCAGCGCGAAGAACGCGGCGAAGAAGAAGCCGATGGCGTGCGTGTAGCTCTGGATCGTTTGCAGCAGAATCATGGCCAGGAGCCATCGGGTGCCGCCGTATCGAAGAGTCTGGCGGTTAGCGTACCAGCATCCGACGGCAATCGCTGGCATCAGCGCGTACATCCGTAGATTGGACGCCGACCAGGAGAAGCTCGGCAACACGCAGAATAGCGTCGCGGCCCAGATCGCCGCCGCGCGCCCACCGACCCGGTAAGCGATGGTGGCCACCACGGCAGCGCTGCCCATGGCGGCGGCGAGCGAGCTCGCCAGCACCCATGCGTCCGATCCGAGATCGACCGACGACCAGAACTTCAGGACCAGGAAATAAAAGAAGGGATGAATGTCGTTGCGCAGCACCTCGATGAAGAACCAGGGCAGGGGCTGCAGCCCATGGGTGACCGCGATGATCTCATCTTCCCACAGCGAGCCGCGCAGCCACCAACTCGCGACCGCGCTGGCGAGGCCACATACGAGAGCGAGGATGGCGATGATCTCGGCGAGGGGGGGAAGGCGGCGCGATGTCATGTTCATGCGCTAGGTATAGGCGCTTGTAATCATCGGCGCTCGTGCTCGCAAACGGAGCGGATTCCTGCTCGGATTAGGGAACAAAGCAGGGCTTGGACAGCTCCCTGATCATATGCCCATGCTGCACCGCACCATCGCAGAGTGTGCATTATGGAAAGTGGCGGATAGTTCCCGGCAAGTCCTGCGGCAGTCCTGGCGGCGATGCGGCGGCCGGGCGGCGCCGGGACTTAGCCGGGGGTAGTATTCGGGGGTGGTCGGAGGTGCGCAGGCGGGCGCGAGGACTTGCCAGGGTCGTTGCGACTAACGCGCTGTTCGGACGCGTTACGTTCGCTGCCGCCGGCACCAGTATGGCGAAGACCCGAAAAACCAAAGGGAGCCGTGAGGCTCACTTGGCACTTGGCTCCCTTGCGGGAAATGGACAGCCGGCACACCGACGCAATTTATAACACCTCGACATCTGCGCCCGTATCTTCCAGAGGCCGCGGTAGCCAGCGTGGCAGCAGAGCCAGGATCTCCTTGAACTCCGCTTCCGACAGGCGGGGAACCTTGCCCTTGGCGGGGGACAGCCGGCTTGGCGCGATGGTCGAGGGCTGGTTGCAGATGGCCCAGGCGTCCCGCCCGTCTATCGAGGTGGTCAGCTTGAACGCCCAGGGGTTGCTAAGCTGCGGCTCCGTCGTGGTCGGGACCACGAGACAGGGGCCATGCAGGGTGTTCCGGTACGACACCACCACCACGGGCCGGGTCTTCCACATCTCGGGGAGCTGGGCGTCGCGCCAGAAGGGGGGCACGGGCAAGACGACCCTGGCCCTCTCCCTTGCCGTCGAGGCCGTCCGGTCTGGGTTGAACGTAGTCATGGTGGACCTTGACCCCCAGGTGAGTGCTTGCGAGTGGGGCGACATGCGGCGCGGGCGCGAGGCTGCGCCGGAGGCTCCCGTTGTGGTGGACGCGCAGCCTGCCCGCCTCGCTAACGTGGCGGCGAAGGCACGCGAGGCTGGGGTGGACCTGCTGGTAATCGACACCGCCGGCCGCACCGAGCAGGCCGCCATGGCAGCGGCCCGCATCGCCGACCTGGTGGTGGTGCCGCTGCAACCCTCCGTGATTGACCTCAAGACGGTGAAGGCCACTTCCGACCTGATTGCCCTGGCCGGCAGCCCGGAGCGGCTGGCCGTGCTGATGCGGGTGAAGGCGTCAGCCGGTGCGCGCCAGGACGAGACGCAGGCCTGGTTGGAACGGCAGGGGATGCCGGTGTGCCCGGCCACCTTGGGCGACCGCGTGACGTTCCAGGACGCATACGCGCAAGGGCTGGGCGTGACGGAGTACGAGCCGGACGGCATGGCCGCTGCCGAAGTGCGACAAGTATACTTGAATATAAGTAGTATTATAGGATTGGCTGCAACTAGGAAAGTTGACAATGGCTAAGCGGGGTAACATCGCGGACGCGATACACGAGGCGGCCGGAAGCACGCGCCCTGCTGGTCAGGGCCGCCAAGATACCGTGCCGTTGGCGGTAGGATCGGCCAGCGGCGACACGGCGGCAGCCTCGCCAGCGCCGCAGGCGAGCCGGGCCGGCACGAAGGCGATCACGGGCCACTTCCCGCCACAGGTCCGCTACCGGCTCCGGCTGCTGGCGGCCGAGCAGGACCGCAAGGTCGAAGACATGCTGGCCGAAGCGCTGAACCGCTTGTTCGCCGCCTACAACAAGCCTGAGATCGCGCCGACAGCGGCCCGAGCGAAGTAGGGCGGCGCACAGCCAGCCGCGAAGGACGCGCCATAAGGCATCAGCCTCTTGCGGCCCTCACGCCAACTCTCGACCCGACACTCACGGATGTGTCATGGTTGCAGGCACCGCGCGTCGTGCGCGGGACGATTGAAGGAATCTGGACTACCCAGAACCCCAAAAATGCCAAAGGCCCGCTTTGAGGGCGGGCCAGAGACATATCGGCCGAGACCGGGAAATTGCGCGATGTGACAGTCACCAGAATCCCTCAATCGGCCGACTTTTGCAAGCCCTGTCTTGCGACGGGTTTGCACGTTCTAGCGCCAGCCCTCCTCGCACCTTGGCCCCACCGAGGAAGGGACCGCTTTGCCCGACGCACAGCCTGCCGTGCCCACCCTTGGATGCCTTGCCGTCCGGGTTCCCCCGCGTACCCCCCATCCCTGCCACCCCCGCCCATGGCGACGGGGCAGCGTGTTCGGCGACGGCCCACGGCGGCCGTTGTCGGCCGACGAGCGCCGCGCGTGGCTGGCCCGCGCTGACCTGGAGCGCCGGGCCGGGCGACTGACCCCGACCCACCTCCTTGTGGCCCACGCGCTGCTGCGTCGCCTGGGCGTGGACGGGCAGTGCGACCCTGCGCACGCCACCTTGGCCCGGGATGCCGGGTGCGACCCGGGCAGCGTGCTGCGGGCGCTGCAAGCCTTGCAGGCGGTGGACCTGGTGACGTGGGAGCGCCGCCTGGTGCGCCGGCCCTGGCCGGCGGGCGGGCGGGGTGCCAGCCGGGCGGAGCAGGCCAGCAACGCCTACGGGTTGCTGTTGCCGGGCCGACCCGTGGCGCCGCGCCAGGAGCGGCGGTGCGCGCCCACGCGGCGCCAGCCTGACTGCGGCCGGCAGGTTGCCGGAGAAACCGCTTCACAGCTTATTCTAAGAGGCTTTCCAGAACTGACGAAGGCCGATCTAGCGCGGTTGAAGGGCATCCGGGAGGCCCGACAGATCCGACTCACCGCTGAATGGCACGCCAAGCGCACAGAACGGTAGCGCGGGAGGGGCTGACAGACTCCACGACCCCTTTCATGGCTGGGCTGTTCTCACGGTGCTCGGAGCCGTCAAGGACGTACGCCTTACGTGCACCGCTACGCGGTGGCCTACGGCCATCCCTGATCGCCTCTGCGCGCCGTGCAGCGCCGTAGGCATCGGGACAGGATGCCTGATCTGCTGCCGGTTCGGTGGACACTCAGCTTAAGCCGACGCTTTGATCCGCTCGAATTCCATAGGGCTGAGATACCCGTTGGTCGAGTGGCGTCGGCGCGGGTTGTAGAACCTCTCGATGTAGTCGAACACGTCAGCCCGGGCCTGGTTCCGGGTGCGATACACCTTGCGGGCTGTCCGTTCGGTTTTCAACGAAGAGAAGAAACTCTCCATCGCCGCGTTGTCCCAGACATTGCCGGACCGGCTCATGCTGCAAATAACGCCATGGTCGGCTAGCAGCTTCTGAAACTGCTCACTGCTGTATTGGCTCCCCTGATCCGAGTGATGGAGCAGAGCGTCTGGTCTGCCGCGGCGCCAGATCGCCATCATGAGCGCGTCTGCCACCAACTGGGCGGCCATCGTGGCGCTCATCGAC
>JANONC010000252.1:0-3552 GCA_031420655.1 Rhodospirillales bacterium
ATCCAGCCGATATGCCCGTCCGTCCGGCGATAGACGACGTTCAGTTCGGACGTGGCGCTGTTGCGGAACATCATCACCTGCTGGTCGGCCAAATCCATACGCATCACCGCCTCGCCGACCGAAAGCGTGTTGATCTCGGCGACACTCTCCGCAATGACGGTCGCGAAGGCGGGCATGTCGGTCTTGGGGGCGGCGGCCGCTTCGTCGTCCTGGCGCAACACATATTGGCGGCCGGCTTCGGGGCGGGCACGGTGCACCAGGTCGCGGGCATGGTCGTTTACCCGGCGGCGATAGCGGCGCAGGCGCTTGGCGATGTGTTCAGCCGCATCGTCGAACGCGCCATGGGCATCCGCCGCCTCTCCCTCACCGCGCAACGTCAGGCCCCGGCCGGCGTGCACATTGATGTCGCACGTGAAGAAGCTTCGCGCCCGGCTGAACGTCACACTCGCCTCCAGCGCGTCGTCGAAATACTTGCCGGCGATCACGTCCAAGTGGTCTGCCACGCGCTCCCGCAGTGCATCCGACAGGTTGACCTGCTTGCCCGACACGGTGATCTGCATGACGTCCCCCCCATGTGGGATCAGGCCGGCATGGCCTTTTCCCGTTTGCGCTGCACCGACGATGGTATCCGCAGCGCGTCCCGGTATTTGGCCACCGTTCGCCGGGCGATGTCCACGCCTTCCCGACGCAAGGCTGCAACAATCGCATCGTCGGACAGCACGGTTTCGGCAATCTCAGCCCCGACCAGCGCGCGGATACGGTGGCGAACGGCTTCTGCGCTATGACTTTCGCCACCGTGGGTCGCGTTGATGGCGGCGGTAAAAAAGTACTTCAGCTCGAACGTGCCGCGTGGTGTCGCGAGGTATTTGTTGGCGGTCACCCGGCTGATGGTACTTTCATGCAACTCCACCGCCCCCGCCACGTCCCGAAGGATCAGAGGGCGCAGGTGGCCAACGCCTGCGCGAAAAAACCCGTCCTGCTGGCGCACGATTTCGGCCGCGACTTTCAGGATCGTGCCCGCCCGTTGCTGCAGGGATTTGACCAGCCAGTTGGCGCTGGCCAGCTGCTCGCTCAGGAAAACCCGCGCCTCCCGGTCTCCTCGCACCTCGGCACTGATGCGGGCATGATACGCTTGGTTGACCAGCACGCGCGGCATGGTGTCGGGGTTCAATTCCAGGTGCCATGACCCATCCGGCAGCGCGCGCATTAGCACGTCCGGGATCACGGCCGGGGGCGCATCATGCTCGTACAACAGCGCGGGCTTGGGGTGCAGCGCCCGCAGCTCACCAATCATCTCGGCCATATCCTCGGCATCCACGCCGCAAACGGCCATCAGGCCACGCAGGTCACGCCGGGCCAGCAGGTCGAGGTGATCGAGCAGCGCTTGCATCGCCGGGTCCAGCCGGTTGCGGTCGCGAAGCTGGGCAGCCAGGCATTGCTGCAGCGTTTGCGTGAATAAGCCCGGCGGATCGAACTGCTGCATCGCCGCCCGGATATGCGCCACCCGCGCCGGGTCGGCACCCAGCGCCTGAGCGATCTCACCGGTGCTGGCCAGCACGCGGCCGGCCCCGTCCATCTGCGCCATGAATTGGGTGCCCACCAGCCGGTCGGCCGGGTCGGGAAAGGCGAGGTGCAGCTGTTCGGCCAGGTGGGCACGCAGGCCGCGGGGGGCCGCTTCCAGATCGTCGATGCCGCGGTCATCGGTGCCCCATGGGTCACGCCGGGCGCTGGTGCGGGCATAGCCGTCGGCAAAGGTGCCCGTATCGTAAGCGTTGCCGTGATCGGCCGGCGTCTCGGGCGCCATCGCGTGGTGCATCAACGTGTCGGCGGCCACCGCTTCGGTCGCGATTGGGCGCTGATCCGGGGCGGGCGCTTCGCTGTGGGCCGGCACGGCGGGCGCGCTGTCCAGTAATGGGTTGCGCTCCAGCTCTTCGGCCACGAACGCCATGGCCTCGAGATTGGTGCTGGCGAGCAACTTGATCGCCTGACGCAGCTGCGGCGTCATGACCAAGGACTGCGTCTGCCGGAACTCTAATCGTGGACCCATCGCCATCGGGACACGCTAGCGCAATTCGGTTAACGACTAAACTGTTCACCGAGGTAGACGCGGCGGACATCCTCGTTGGCCACAACCTCGTCCGGACGGCCCTCCATCAGCACCTGGCCGTCATGCATGATGTAGGCGCGGTCGATAATCTGCAGCGTCTCGCGCACGTTGTGGTCGGTGATCAGCACGCCGATGCCTCGGTCCTTAAGGTGTGAGACCAGGTCGCGGATCTCACCCACCGCGATCGGGTCGATGCCGGCCAGTGGCTCGTCGAGCAAGATATAGCTGGGGTGGGAGGCGAGCGCCCGGGCAATCTCCACCCGGCGGCGCTCCCCGCCCGACAGCGCCAGCGACGGCGTGCGGCGTAAATGGCCAATGCCGAATTCGGCTAGCAGTTCGTCCAGCATCATGTGCCGGCGGCCTGAGTCGGGCTCCACCACCTCGAGCGCAGCCAAAATGTTGCGCTCGACATTCAGGCCGCGGAACACGCTGGCCTCCTGCGGGAGGTAGCCGATGCCAAGGCGCGCCCGGCGGTACATGGGCAACGCCGTGATATCCTGCCCGTCCAGGCTGATGCTGCCCGTGTCGGGCCGCACCAGGCCCACGATCATGTAGAACGTGGTCGTCTTGCCCGCGCCATTGGGGCCCAGCAGACCGACGGCCTCTCCCCGGTGCACCTTGATCGAAACGTCGCGTACAACGGCCCGTTTCTTGTAGGTTTTACCGACCGACGTGGCGACCAGGCCGCCCAGCGCTGGCTGCCGCGTCGTGTGGTATTCGGTCCAGTCCTGGGGCGCGGGTACCTCCAGCATCACGGCTTCTTCGGTGCAGCAGGTGTGGCGTCGTTCGGGATCACGAGGCCCTGTACCCGGCCGCCGGGCGCCTTGGTCATTGTGTAGATGCCGGTCCGCATGTTGACGATCGCCTCGTCGCCATTCAACTGGTTCTGGCCGCGCGTCACCCGCACGTTGCCGGCCAGGCGCGCGATCTCGCTATCAGCGACATAGACGGCTTTCTGGCCGCGAAAGGTTTCCGTCACCGTTCGTACCTCCACATTGCCGAACGCTTCCACGCGCTGCAGCTTGCCGGACGTCGTGATCGGACTAGTTCCCGGGCTAGTGGGCGGCTTGGCGGGGGCCGGCGCAGGGGTGGCTCCGGCAGCAGGGGCGGCTCCGGCGGGCGGCGGTGGCGTCGTGTAGCCGACCAACACGTCGCCCGACAAACGCCGTCCGTCACTGGTGGTCACAACCGCCAGGCCGCGGCCCACCGCCATATGCTTTTGCGACCAATATTCCATCGTGTCGCGTGCAGTCATAACCTGCTGCGGGGTGGTGATCTTCATGGCATCGCCAGTCATGAGCAGCACGGCCTGATCGATGTCATAGATCGCCCGGTCGCCCACGGCCAAGTCGGTCGCGGTGTAGATGCGGACATGGCCAGTTGCCTCCAGCCGGTAGACCTCGTTACTCCCGGTGTCCGGGCCTGGCGTCGCCCCGGTTGCGGTC
>JANONC010000253.1:0-9346 GCA_031420655.1 Rhodospirillales bacterium
CCCAGCGCCGCCGCAACAGCACGTCATCTTCCGGGTGATCGACCGAGCCGCTCGTCGTCCGGGTGGCACTTTCACGGTGGTACAGCACGGTAAAGCCGTCATACAGCACGCTGTACCCGGCGTCGCGGATGCGCAGGCATAGATCGGTGTCGTTGAAGCCGACCACGAATCGCTCGTCGAACCCGCCGACAGCCTGAAACACGGCCATGCGAAGCATCACGCACGCCGCCGTAACGGCCGAATAGTCGCGTACCACGGTCAGGTTGCAGTTGTAGCCGGGATTGCGGCTGTCCTTTTCGAGGTATGCGTTGACGAATTTCATGGCGTGGTCGGCGGCACCGCTGAAGCCCACCAGAACGCCCGCATGCTGGATGCGGTCGTCGCCATACAGCAGCAGCGGCCCCACTGCGCCCACGTCGGTCCGGCCGGCCAGGCTGCGTAGGCGGGGGATCCAGCCGGGGCGGATCGCCTCCACATCGTTATTCATGAAAACGACGTAGTGCGCGCCGTCTCCATGGGTACGGACGGCCAGGTTGTTCATGAGTGCATAGTTGAACGGTCCCGCATACGGCATCACGGTCACTGCCAGCGATTTTAGCCAAGTACCGCACAGTCTTTGGATCGGTCGATGCGTGGTCGATCACCACGATGCGGTAGTTGGCCCCAGCCGACGACCGCTCGATCGACTCGATGCACGGGCGTAGCAGGTCGACCCGGTTTTTGGTGGGGATTACGATCAGCACCTCACCGCCATCGTCTGGCCAGTCTAGCCGGTACTCATTATAGCGGTAGCCATCATGCACCGTGGCAGGCAAGCCACGCCGGGCCAGGTGGCGGGCCAGCGCGTCCCGCGTTGCTGTCGCGACCTGTCCCTGTTTCGCATGTCCGGCGCTGCCGCCATGCGTGCGCCAGCGGTACAACACGCGCGGCACGTGAGCGACGACACGCGACGCCTCCAGTACACGCAGGATGAAGTCCACATCGGCCGAGATGGCCATACTCTCGTCCCAGCCCGTGACTTGATGGGCGATGCTGGTGCGGACGGCAACGAGGTGCACGAAATAGGGGTGCGACCAGTAGTAATCCCAGCTGAAGGCCGGGCGGGCCCGCACGTCGATAATGGCATCGATGTCCTCCGTCGTGATCGCCTCGTCGCTGTAGATCAGATCGGCCCCGGTTTGCTGTGCCGCCTCCGCCAATTTCCAGACAGCATCGGGCTCGATCACGTCGTCATGATCCAGAAACGCGACATAGGCGCCGCGGGCGGCACGCAGCGCGAAGTTGACGGACCGCGCGATCCCGACATTGACGCCGGACCGCAGTACGCGGACGCGGGAATCGAGCCGGCTCGCCGCGGCCAAAATTTCCGCCACATGCGGCGCGGTGCTGCCATCATCGACGCAGATCAGTTCCCAGTTGGACGACCATTGGCCCAGGACGGAGTTCAGCGCCTCAATCAGCCACTCCCGGCGCGTGTTATAGACGGGCATGATGAGGCTGATGGGTGTCGCCGTCGTGGCGTGCGTGGCGCGCCGGGCGAGGCGGCTGAGCAACGGCGCGGGCAGGGTGCCGCGCGACAGGAACCGGGTGATGTTCGGGTTCTGGTGGACCTGCTGGGGGGAGCCCTGCAGTACCTCCGTCGTGCCCTTGATCCGCATGACCACGTCGCGTCCGAACAGTTCTTTCATGGGGCGGTCGAGCAAAAACCGATAGCCGCAACGGGCAGTGGGCAAACCGGCCTGCTCCACGTCACCGCGGTAGAGGTCGGCCAATCCGGTGCCAATCACCTCGCCGCCCGACACGGCTTCGACCTCCAGCGGTGTGTCCGGAGCGTGCATGTTCACGGCCCAACCGCTGGCGAACGGGCCCGCAACCTCGTCAAACCGGCCCTGAAAGCGGGGTAAGGCGGGGCGGGTGATGAAACTTTGGTTCAGGTGCAGCTCAGTGCCGGCCACCACGACGCCGATCCGGACAGCGCGGCTGAACGGTAGCCGGGGAGGCAGCGGCAGATCGAACGCCGCTCGGCCGTCGCTACCGCCGACCCCCACCAGGTCCGGGCGGTGGCGGCTGGCGGTGGCGGTGGCCACGACCTGGCCGTCGATCTGCAAGCTGACTTTGACGCGTGCTCCTGGGCTGGCAAGATCAATCGCCCACCCGCGCACGAAATTACCATCGATGGAGTCCAGCGTTCCGGCCAGGCCGCATGCTTCGGCACTGACCGTAACGATGGTTCCATTCAAAGGTAGGCCGCCCACGCTTGGAGTGAGCCGGGCGGGGCTGCTGAGCGGCGGCAGAAGCGTGATGGGGGCGACAAACTGGTAGGCATGCGGCTCCGAGCCCGGGCTGGCCAGCGCGCGGGCATAGACCGAACCGTCCTGCGTGAACTCGACCGGAATAGAGCTGGCCGTGGTGCCCTCTGCCGTAAAGGTCCCGGTGATGGCGCGGTCTTTAACGGTGGCGCCCCCCCACCGCACGGGCCGTAACGCATCGAGGTCAACCGGGGCGGCCAGGGTGCGCCCGGTCGCCGCGTCATGGACGTCCAGCCGGATTCCAAACAGGGATGCGGGTAGCGGAACGGCGAGGCTTACTCCGCCGGCGTCCGGCGTTACCGGGGCAGCCAGGACAAACCGTTCGTCCACAAACACCGCCACGTACCGGATAGATGGGTCATTGAAGCTGCCATGCAGGATACCGTCTATCACCGACACAGCGGGTAAGCCTGGCAGGGCCTTCGGCTTGCCAACGCTACGCTTCATCACCATCCGCATCCCACTCCGTTGCCCCAGCGCGCGTTCTTTAACCAACAGGCGATGGGATCACCAGAGCGGATAAAGTTGCTCTGCTTGCTCTCCCGGTTGCGTCACCCCCGCCATGACGCTATCCGAAACCCGCACTGGTCCGGACATCACATGCGTCTTCTTGTCACCGGCGGCTGCGGCTTCATCGGTTCGGCCGTCATCCGCCACTTGATCCGCCAGACCGACCATAGCGTCGTGAATGTCGATAAGATGACCTATGCCGCGAGCGAGGACGCGCTGGAGGAGGCGCGGCATGACCCGCGGCACACGCTGATCCGGGCCGACATCACCGACGCCGCCGCCATGGCGCAGGTGTTCGCGACGCACCAGCCGGACGCGGTCATGCACCTGGCGGCCGAAAGCCACGTCGACCGCTCGATCGACGGCCCGGCCCCGTTCATCCACACCAACGTCGTCGGCACGTTCGTGCTGCTGGACGCGGCGCGCACCTATTGGGCGGCGCTGGCCCCGGCGGCCCGGGCCGCATTCCGCTTCCACCATGTCTCGACCGACGAAGTGTTCGGCGCACTCGGCCCTACGGACCCGCCGTTTACCGAAACCACCCCCTACGACCCGCGCAGCCCCTATTCGGCCAGCAAAGCCGCGTCCGACCACCTGGTTCGCGCCTGGTTCCACACCTATGGCCTGCCGGCGTTCGTCACCAACACCACCAATAATTACGGCCCGTGGCAATTTCCGGAAAAGCTGATCCCACTGGTCACGCTCAACGCCATCGAGGGCCGGCCGCTGCCGGTTTATGGCGACGGGTCGAACACGCGGGACTGGCTATTCGTGGACGACCACGCGGCGGCCCTGGTCCTGGCGCTGGAGCATGCGACGCCAGGCGACACGCTCGCCATCGGCGCACGCCAGCCGCGCAGCAACCTGCAGGTGGTACACGCCATATGCGACATTGTGGATGAACTCGCCCCCGACCCGGCGGGCCCGCGGCGCCGCTTGATCCAGTTCGTGACCGACCGGCCGGGCCATGACTTCCGGTACGAGATCGACCCGGCGCACACCACGCAAGCGCTGGGATGGACGGCACCGCACGGGTTCGACGTCGGGCTGCGCAAGACGGTCGCGTGGTACCGCAGCAACGCGCCCTGGTGGCAGGCGATCCGCGCCGGGCACTATAGTGGCCAGCGGCTGGGATCTGTTACATGAGCCACAAAGGCATCATCCTCGCGGGCGGCAGCGGCACGCGGCTGCATCCCGTGACGCTTGCCAGCAGCAAGCAACTGCTGCCGGTCTATGACAAGCCGATGATCTACTACCCGCTGTCGGTGCTGATGCTGTCGGGCATCCGCGACATCATGATCATCTCGACCCCGGACGACTTACCGCAATTCCGCCGCCTGCTGGGCACGGGCGAGCGGCTGGGCGTACACTTCACTTATGCCGAGCAGGCCAAGCCGGAGGGCCTGGCGCAGGCATTCCACATCGGCGAGGACTGGATCGGCGGCCAGGCCTGCGCCCTGGCACTGGGCGACAACCTGATCTTTGGCGACCACCTCGGCGTCCTGCTGCGCGCTGCCGCCGCCCGGCCAGAGGGGGCGACCGTGTTCGCCTACCAGGTGCGTGACCCGGAGCGGTATGGCGTCGTGAGCTTTGACCCCAGCGGGCGCGCGATGGAGATTGTGGAGAAGCCCGCAGCGCCGAAGTCGAATTGGGCCGTGACAGGACTTTACTTCTACGACCGCCAAGTGAGCACCCTGGCCCGGCGGGTCAAACCGTCCGCACGGGGTGAATTAGAAATAACCGAACTGAACCAGATTTATCTGGAGCAAGGCACGCTGCAGGTGGAACGGCTGGGCCGCGGCTGCGCGTGGCTGGACGCGGGAATGCCGGATAGCCTGCTGCAGGCCGCGACGTTCGTGCAAACAATCCAGTCGCGCCAGGGCATGCTCGTCGGCTGCCCCGAAGAGGTCGCGTATCGCATGGGCTACATCGATGCGCAGCAACTGCGCACCAGCGCTCAGCGCCTGGCCAAGACCGAGCTGGGCCGGCTGTTGCTGGAGCTGGCGGACGGGCTGCACGCATGAAGATCGAGCGGCTGCGTGTGCCCGATTTACTGCTGGTGACGCCCGCGCGGCACGGCGATGCGCGCGGGTTCTTTTCCGAAACCTGGAACCAGGCCCGGGCGGAGGCGGCGGGCATCACCGGCCAGTTCGTGCAGGACAATCACAGCGTTTCGCGCGAACAGGGAGTGCTGCGCGGCCTGCATTGCCAGGTCGCACCCTATGCGCAGGGCAAGCTGGTGCGTGTTGTAAAGGGCGCGATCTGGGATGTGGCGGTCGACGCGCGCCGGGGCTCTCCGACCTACGGCCAGTGGGCGGCTGCTGAGCTTTCGGCGGAAAACTGGGCGCAATTATGGGTGCCGCCGGGCTTCCTGCACGGGTTCTGCACACTCCAGCCGGATACGGAGGTGATCTATAAAGTGACGGGCCAGTACGACCGCGCCAGTGAGCGCGGCGTGATCTGGAACGATCCAGACCTGGCGCTACCGTGGCCCGTGACAGAGCCGGTGCTGTCGGACAAGGATCGCGTGCTGCCGCGCTGGTCCGTGTTGGACGCTGCGTTTTGATCGTGGTGACGGGCGGTGCCGGGCAACTGGCCAGCATGCTGGCGGCGCAGGGGGGCGACCGCGTGCGGGTGGTGGGCCGCCCGGCATTCGACTTCGATCGTCCGGACACCATTGCGGCTGTGTTGGCGGGAGAGCGTCCAACACTGGTGGTGAATGCCGCGGCCTGGACCGCCGTGGATGGGGCGGAGGCAGAACCGGACGCGGCCGCCCGGGCTAATCGCGACGGCCCGGCGACGCTTGCGGCCCTCTGTGCCGATCTGGGCGTACCGCTAATCCACCTCAGTACCGATTACGTCTTCGACGGCACCAAGGGTGCGCCCTATGTGGAAACGGACCGTACCGCACCCACGGGCGTCTATGGGCAAACGAAGCTGGAGGGTGAGCAGGCGGTGCTGGCTGCTTGCCCGCAGGCGGTCGTGCTGCGCACGTCGTGGGTGTACGCCAGCGTGGGTAAGAACTTCGTTCGGACCATGCTGAATGCCGCGCAAAAGACCAGCACCCTGCGTGTGGTGGTCGACCAGCGCGGCTGCCCCACGTCGGCCCGCGACCTGGCGGACGCCGTGCTGACCGTGGCGGGGCGCGTTCAGGCCGGTTGGGAGCCGGCTTTGAGTGGGGTCTTCCATGCGGCCGGCACCGGTGACACGACCTGGTACGGCTTGGCGCAGGCCGTATTCGACGCCGCCCTGCGCCATGGCCGGGTGCGCCCCACGGTCGAGCCGATCACCACCGCCGACTGGCCCACCCCCGCCCACCGCCCGGCCGACAGCCGGCTGGATTGTAGCAAGCTCGCCCGCGTGTACGGCGTGACGCTGCCGCCGTGGCAGGATGCGGTTCAGCGCGTAGTGGACGAACTGCTCGCCTAACCGGTAGCGTGCCACCATGAACGAGGCATCACGACGGCCCCTGCCGCACATGACAGCCGATGATTTCCTGGCCTGGCCCGGCGACGGCACTGGCCGGAAGGCCCAATTGATCGATGGTGATGTCTATACGATGGCACCTGCCAGTTCCGTCCATGCACGCATTCAGGCCACGCTCACGCACATCCTTGAAGCGGCTGCACTCCTTTCTCGGTCCGGCTTGAACGTGTTGACGGAGGCTGCCGTTCAGCTCCGTCTGAACGCGTCGGCAAACATTAGGGTGCCTGATATTGCAGGCACGTTTGAAATACTGGAACGCGGCCAACAGATTATCCAAGAACCCGTGCTGTTGGTCGAGGTGTTGTCACCCGGCAACGAGGACACGACGCGGGACAACATACGCGCCTATGCCAGTATACCCAGTGTACGACAGATGCTCGTGGTCCACAGCACGCGAATCCTGGCCGAGACCTACACACGCGACGCCGGCGGCAACTGGCCCGCCAACCCTGGGCTGACTGGCCCCGGCGAGATGCTGGACGTGTCAATTGCTGGGCTGCACTGCTCGGTGGCAGAGCTCTACCGAGGTACGTGGCTGGCTGTACCGCCATGAACAAGGCGTCGCGATGGTCCCCGCCGCCCATGACAGCCGGTGATTTCCTGGCCTGGCCTGGCCTGGCTCGGCGACGGCACTGGCCGGAAGGCCCAGCTGATCGATGGTGCGGTCGATACGCTAGCCCAGCTAGCCTAGGCGGTTATTCCCCCACCGCCGCCCCGGCTGGGCGCCGGTCGTCATTGGCGCCGTACAGGAAGCCCGGCCGCATGCGGGTGAGCGCGCTGTCGCTGGGGGCCTGGCCCGGACTGCTGGCCGGTGCGACCCCCACGGCGATCACCTCCGCTGCGCCCCAGGGCACTTGCTCGGTAATCGTATGCCCCCGCGCCTGCAGCAGGGCCGCCGTGTCCGGGCTTAGCGCGTACGGCTCAGCATACAGAACGTCCGGCAGCCATTGGTGGTGAATGCGCGGCGCGTCCACCGCTTCCTGCGGTGCCATGCCATAGTCCAACATGTTTACGATCGACTGCAGCACGATGCTGATGATGCGCGACCCGCCCGGTGAGCCGGTGACCAGGATCGTTTTGCCATCCTGCGTCACGACCGTGGGCGACATGGACGATAACGGACGCTTGCCCGGCGCGATCGCGTTGGCCTGGCCCTGCACGAGGCCAAACAGGTTCGGCACACCCTGCTTGATCGTGAAATCGTCCATTTCGTTGTTCAGCAGAAACCCAGTGCCCTCCGGCACCACCACGGCCCCGAACGAGCCATTGATGGTGTACGTCACGGCGACGGCATTCCCGGCCCGGTCGACGATGGAATAATGCGTCGTCTCGATCTTCTCATGCGGGGCCACACCGGGGCGAAGCGTGGCGCTGGGCGTCGCGCGCTCGCCGATCTGGGCGCGGAGCGCCGCGGCGTATTCGGCGGACACCAGCCGCTCGACCGGGTTGGTCACGAATGCCGGGTCACCCAAATACGTGTTGCGGTCCAGGAAGGCGTGCCGCATCGCCTCGGTCATCCAATGCACCGCCTGCGCACTATGGAAGCCTGAAGCTTTCAAATCATAGCCTGCTAGCACCTGCAGGATCTCGCAAATGGTGGTCCCGCCCGAGGACGGCGGCGGCGCAGACAGGATGACAGCTCCCCGGTAGCCACAGCGGAGCGGCACCGTGTCAGTGATGGAATAGGCGGCAAAATCCGCCTCCGTCAGGATACCGCCATCTTGCCGCGCCAACGCAGCCGCCGCGGCCGGGATGCGCCCGCGATAGAACCCGTCCGTGCCGCGCTCCGCAATCTCTCGCAGCGTCGTAGCTAGTTCGCGTTGCACCAGGCGCTCGCCCGGCTTCCAGTTGGTGCCGTCCGGCGACAGGAAGATGCGTGCAGCGCTGGGGGAGGCTCGGAAGCGATCGGCCTTGCTGTCGAGGATGTCGGTATCGGCGCGGGTCAGCGTGAAGCCGTCCGCGGCCAGACCGATGGCGGGGGCCAGCAGGGCGGCGCGGTCCATAGTGCCATAGGTGGTCCGCGCGGCCTCCAGCCCCATGACCGTACCCGGCACTCCTGCGGCGCGGCTGCCGTACAGGCTGCTGTCCTCCATTGGTTTGCCATCCGCGTTTAGGTACATCGTGGCGGTCGCCGCGGCCGGAGCCGTTTCCCGGAAATTCAGGAACCGGTCCCGCCCATCGGCCAGATGGAGCACCATAAACCCGCCGCCGCCGATGTTGCCGCAGCACGGGTTAACCACCGCCAGCGCGTAGCCCACCGCCACCGCCGCATCCACCGCGTTACCACCCCGGCGCAGCACGTCCGCTCCCACTTCGGACGCGAGGCGCTGTGAGGTCACGACCATCCCGCGCTGCCCCTCAACCGCCGGGGCAGACGCGGACAATGCCGGCGTTGGAAGGTGTGACCCGGCCAGAAGCGTTAGGGCCGCAGCCCAACGCCGCACGATCAGCGGCCTTTGGGGCCCGGATCGATCCAGCCGATATGCCCGTCCGTCCGGCGATAGACGACGTTCAGTTCGGACGTGGCGCTGTTGCGGAACATCATCACCTGCTGGTCGGCCAAATCCATACGCATCACCGCCTCGCCGACCGAAAGCGTGTTGATCTCGGCCGCACTCTCCGCGATGACGGTCGCGAAGGCGGGCATGTCGGTCTTGGGGGCGGCGGCCGCTTCGTCGTCCTGGCGCAACACATATTGGCGGCCGGCTTCGGGGCGGGCACGGTGCACCAGGTCGCGTGCATGGTCATTCACCCGGCGGCGATAGCGGCGCAGGCGCTTGGCGATGTGTTCAGCCGCATCGTCAAACGCGCCATGGGCGTCCGCCGCCTCTCCCTCACCGCGTAACGTCAGACCCCGGCCGGCGTGCACGTTGATGTCGCACGTGAAGAAGCTGCGCGCCCGGCTGAACGTCACGCTCGCCTCCAGCGCGTCGTCGAAATACTTGCCGGCGATCACGTCCAAGTGGTCTGCCACGCGCTCCCGCAGTGCATCCGACAGGTTGACCTGCTTGCCCGACACGGTGATCTGCATGACGTCCCCC
>JANONC010000254.1:0-5138 GCA_031420655.1 Rhodospirillales bacterium
GCCGGGGCCAGGCGTCCTCAACGCCTCCGCGGCGCTGCTGACGGCTTGGGGCATGGATGCGCCGGTTGTGGCACTCGCGGGGCAGATCCCCTCTGCCGCGCGGGAGCGGGGCTACCGGCATCTGCATGAGCTTCCAGATCAACTGGGCCTGCTCAGGCACCTGACGAAGCACGCCGCGCGCATCACCGGCCCGCACGACGCGGCCGCACGGGTGGTAGAGGCGGTCCACGCCGCATTGTCCGGCCGCCCGGGGCCTGTCGCGCTGGAGTGTGCAATCGATGTCTGGCCCCGGTCCGGACCCGCGCCGGACCATGCGCCCATTCCCCCGCTGGTCCCGCTTGCCGATCCGGAGGCCATCCGGGAGGCAGCCCGCATCCTGGGCGCCGCACAGCGTCCGCTGATCATGGTGGGCGGCGGTGCCCAGGACGCGGCGGAGCCGTTGCGTGCCGTCGCCGAATTCCTGCAGGCGCCCGTCGGCTGCTACCGCCGCGGCCAGGGCGTGTTGCCGTCCAATCATCCGCTCTCGGTCAGCCTACCGATCGCCCACCGGCTGTGGCGTGAGGCCGACGTGGTTCTGGCGGTTGGCACCCGGCTTTACACGCCCCTCAGCGTGTGGGGCGTGGATTCCGGGCTGAAGATCATCCGCATCGACATCGACGCCGAGGAGCCGGACCGGTTTCGCCGGGCGGATTGCGCCATCGTGGCCGACGCAGCCCCCGCCCTCGCAGCACTGGCCGGCCTGTTGCACGAGAGCGGGCCGGCCAAGCCATCCCGGACCGCAGAGTTGCTGCCGCATCGTGCGTGGCTGGCAGAGCGTCTGTCCCGCTTGGAACCGCAAATGGGCTTTCTGCGGGCCATGCGTGCCGCCTTGCCCGAGGACGGGATATTTGTGGACGAGGTGACGCAGCTCGGTTTCGCCGCGCGGATCGCCTTTCCATCAACCCGGCCGCGCAGCTTCATTTCCGGCGGTCAGCAGGATAATCTCGGCTTCGGCTTCGGCACCGCATTGGGGGTAAAGGCCGCCTGTCCTGGTCGCCCGGTACTGGCCATCGCCGGCGATGGCGGCTTTGGCTATCAGGCGTTCGAGTTGGCAACGGCCGCCCGGCACAGTCTTGCCGTCGTGGTTGTGGTGTTCGACGACGGCGCGTTCGGCAACGTGCGGCGTATCCAGCAACAGGCCTACGGCGGTCGCCTAATTGCAAGCGACCTGCACAATCCCGATTTCGTGCGCTTTGCCGAAAGTTTTGGGATCGGCGCCTATCGAGCGACCAACCCGGCCGAACTCCAGACCGCAATCGAACGCGCGTTCCGTACAGGCGGCCCAGCGCTGGTGCATGTCCCGGTCGGTGAGATGCCAAGCGTGTGGGATTTGGTGATGCTCCCGCGCGTCCGGGGCGAGGCGGTGCCCGGTGAGCGGAGTTGGCCGTAGCGAAACGGAGGCCGCAGGCCGGCTCGCCGCCCTTTCGCCCGGCCGTGACGGAGGTCCGTCAGCCTTTGCTGACTTTGCCCGCTTCCGGACTTACGCCGCCTTCGCTTCACGCCTGCGGGCATGCAGGATGTGTTCGGTGTAGCCGTTGGGCTGGGTGCGGCCCTGAAAAATCAGGTCGCAGGCGGCCTGGAACGCCGGGCCATGCAGGTTGGTGGCCATGGGTACATAGGCGCCGTCATCCGCGTTTTGGCGATCGACCACGCCCGCCATCCGTTCCAGCGTGTCCGTCACCTGCTGCTGCGTGACCACGCCGTGGTGCAGCCAGTTGGCGACATGCTGGGCGCTGATGCGCAGCGTGGCGCGGTCTTCCATCAGGCCGACATCGTGGACGTCGGGCACCTTCGAACAGCCCACGCCCTGGTCGATCCAGCGCACGACGTAGCCAAGGATGCCCTGGATGTTATTGTCCAGTTCCTGCTGCACATCGTCGGGCGCCCAGTTCGGGCGGTCGGCGGTGGGGATCGTCAGCAACTCGGCCAGCGTGCCGCGGGTCTGGCCCAGCAGCTCCGCCTGCCGGGCGGCGACGTCGACCTGGTGGTAGTGCAACGCATGCAGCGTGGCTGCCGTGGGGGACGGAACCCAGGCAGTGCTGGCCCCGGCGCGGGGGTGGCCGATCTTGGTGGCCAGCATCTCCGCCATCCGATCCGGCGCCGCCCACATGCCCTTGCCGATCTGTGCCCGGCCCTTCATGCCGCAGGCGAGGCCAATGTCGACGTTGCGGTCCTCATAGGCTTTGATCCAGGCCGTGCCGCGCATCTCGTTCTTGCGGATCATGGCGCCCGCTTCCATCGAGGTGTGGATTTCGTCCCCCGTGCGGTCCAGGAAGCCCGTGTTGATAAACACCACCCGGCGCCGCGCGGCGTGGATGCAAGCGGCGAGGTTGGCGCTCGTCCGCCGCTCCTCATCCATGATGCCCATTTTGAGGGTGTTTTCCGGCAGGCCCAATATCTGTTCGACATGGGCAAACAGGTCGGTGGCAAACGCGACCTCTTCGGGCCCATGCATCTTGGGCTTGACGATATAGACGCTGCCCGCGCGGCTGTTGCGGATATGGTCCGTGTCCGACCCGGTCGCACGCAGGTCGTGCATCGCAATGAGGGACGTGATGGCCGCGTCCAGCATGCCTTCCGGCACGTCATCGCCCTCGGCCGTCTGCACGGCGTCGGTGTACATGTGGTGGCCGACGTTGCGGACCAGCATGAGGCTGCGCCCGGGCAGGCTGATGCTGGTGCCATCGGGCGCGGTGTAACGGCGGTCCGGGTTCAGCCGCCGGGTGATGGTACGGCCGCCCTTGTCCAAGGTAGCGCTCAGTTGCCCGTTCATGAGGCCGAGCCAGTTGCGATAGACCTCCACCTTATCGGCGGCGTCCACGGCGGCCACGCTGTCTTCGCAATCCTGGATCGTGGTGATGGCTGATTCAAGCAGCAGGTCGGACATGCCAGCCGGATCGTCGGTCCCGATGGGGTGGGCGCGGTCGACCTGAATCTCCGCATGCAATCCGTGGTTCTGCAGCAAAATAGCGGTGGGCGACTGGGGCGCGCCGCGGTAGCCCACGAACTTGGCTGGCGTAGCGAGCATGACATGCCCGCCTCCCGCCATGGCGATGTGCAGTTGCCCGTCTACGACCGTATAACCAGTCGCGTCGGCATGCGATCCCTCTGTGAGGGGCGCAACCAGGTCGAGTACCTGCTTTGCGCGGGCCACGACGGCGGCTCCGCGCTGGCGGTTGTAGCCCGGGCCGCGCGGGCCCGTGTCGTCCGGCAGCGCATCGGTGCCATACAGCGCGTCATACAGGCTACCCCAGCGCGCATTGGCGGCATTGAGGGCATAGCGGGCGTTCATAACCGGCACCACCAGCTGCGGCCCGGCGATCACCGCGATCTCCGCATCGACGTTTTCCGTCTCGATCGCGAACGCCTCTGGCTCCGGCAGCAGATAGCCGATGCTGTGCAGGAAGGCGGAGTAGGCCTCGGCGTCAATTGGACCGGTTTTCTGGCTCGCGTGCCACTCGTCGATCTGCGCCTGCAGCGTGTCGCGCCGGGCGAGAAGGGTGGCGTTGCGCGGGGCGAGGGTGCGGACCATGTCAGCAAAACCAGACCAGAACCCGTCGGCCGTGACCCCCGTGCCCGGCAGCGCCTCGCCTACAAATGCATGGAGCACGGATGCGACCTTCAAACCCGCAGCTTCGATCCGTTCCATAATGTCTCCAATCCGAGTGCCGACGGGTGTTATTGGCGCAGCGCTCCCGGTTGTCGAGGGGCAGGGTGCATGCCGCCCCCAGTCATGGCAGAGTGAAGCATGGATTTGCACGCTATCCGATTAGACATCTCCCGCCGCCTATCCCGCGGGGTGGCCGACCGGCGCAGTGCCTTCCGCACGCCGGCGCTGGCAACGGCCAGCGGCGCACGCACGGTCGTGTTGCGCAGCTGGGACGGGCCGTCCCGTACGCTGACGATCCATAGCGACGTGCGGGCGGCCAAGATTGCGGAGGTGGCGGCGCATCCCCCGGTCGGGCTGCATGTGTGGGATGCGGGCGCGCAGGTTCAGCTGCGGCTGTGGGGAGATGCGCATCGCTCGAACGAGGCGGAGGCCGATGCGGCGTGGGCCCGTCTGCACCCTGGTTCTCGCGCCAGCTACCGGGCGGCGCTGGTGCCGGGCACTGTGCTGGACGACCCGGCCGCGCTGCCACTGCTGGATGAAGCCGACGCCCGGCAGAACTTCGCCGTGCTGGCCGTGGTGGTGCATACGATGGAATGGTTGCATCTGGCGCCGGACGGCCACCGTAGGGCACGATTTACGTCGACGCCGGAGCAGGCGGTGTGGCTGGTGCCCTAATCGATGATGGCCGCGCAGCCATCTGTTGGCGCCGCCGCAACGCCACCCACGACGGGGATGATGCGCAAGGCGGCCGAGCCGACCCGGCACGGTGCCGCGGCCAGGCCACAGCCAGAGAGCAACAGCAGCAGCAAGATGGCGCGGATCATCGCCGTACCCTACGCACCCGCGCCGCGACAATCCAGCCGAGCACGCAGACCAGCGACAGCGCGCTTACGGCCGCACCGGCCTGTTCGGGCGTCGTACGAATCCGCGTAGTGCTAAACCGCGTCAGTCCTGGCGGCACGGTCACCTCCAACAGCCGGTCCGGAGTGCTGGCGGCGACTGGCAGGACGGTGCCGGTCGCTGTGCGGGCCTGCCAGCCGGGGAAGTAGAAGCTTTGCACCAGAACGGTGGTGGGCTGCACCGCCTCGACCGTGATCCAGCCATCCTGTTGCATGCACATTGCGGCGGCGGGCATGCAGCTGACCGTGCCGGCCCGCGGCAGGGTCGCGGCGCGGTGGAATGCGAAATCCTGGACTTGCGGGATGCTCAACCCCGCGGGCAGGTATTCCGTCGCGTCCTGCGCCCCCACCAGCTCCGCCGTCATCTCCGTCCGCATGAACGCGCCGGCGGTAAATGCGTCGCGGGCGGAGTGCCAGGCGAGGATGGCGAGGGCGGGGGCGGATAGAACGGCCATCACGATCGCGATGCGCAGCACCTCACGCGGGGGGGCGATGCGGGTCGCGAGTGCCAATGCGGCGATGGAGCCGATCTCAACCGGGGCGAGCAGCCGCCAGGGAAACTGCACCTTGCCCAGCCACGGCAGGTCCCA
>JANONC010000255.1:0-11837 GCA_031420655.1 Rhodospirillales bacterium
TGCGCTCATCCTACCGTATCGTGAGGCCAGCCAGTCTGGCGTCGCCGCGGCCGCGCTGGCTGCCCGGCGCTGGGTGATAGCGACGGATGTGGGTGGCCTGCGGGAGCAGCTGCAGCACGAACAAGCGGCCCTGCTGTGCCCGCCCACGGCAGCAGGCCTAACCGACGCCATCCTGGCAGTGCTGGAGGGCCGCCTACCGCCCCCGTCACCACCCGTGCCGAACTGGACCGCGCACGCGGCGGCGATGGCGAACCGTCTGCATCAAGTCATGCAGCCGACCGCCCGTTGAGATTAAAGCACATTACGCCCAGGCTGCTTCGCCTGGGCGGAAAGTGGTGCTCGCCGAGCCTCAAGACCTAAAGTTTAAGCTGACCCGCCTTGGCCAGATTGGACTCTAGGCGGCGTGGCGCAATGGCTCATCGACTTCCAGCCGGGTACCGATCAGCTTCTCGATGCCACGCAGATGCGGCCGTTCACTGCTGTCGCAAAAGCTGATGGCGATGCCAGCATGCCCGGCGCGCGCGGTGCGGCCGATGCGGTGGACATAGGCTTCCGGCACGTTTGGCAGGTCAAAATTCACCACGTGCGTTATACCATCCACATCGATGCCGCGCGCCGCGATGTCGGTCGCGACCAGCACGCGGATGCGGCCGTCCTTGAACGATTGCAGCGCCCGCTCCCGCTGCGGCTGGCTTTTGTCGCCGTGAATGGCGGCTGTCGGCAGGCCCGCTGCTTCTAAATGCTGCGTGACCCGGTCTGCGCCGTGCTTCGTGCGGGTGAACACCAGCGTGCGGCTCATGCGGCTATCCTTCAGCAACTCGGCCAGCATCGGACGCTTCCTGGCCGTGTCGACAAAGATTACCTTCTGCTGCACCCGCTCCGCCGTGGTCGCGACCGGGTTGACGGCCACGTGTACCGGATTCTTCAGCATCTGCCCGGCGAGCGTCGCGATCTCTTTTGGCATCGTCGCACTAAAAAACAGCGTCTGCCGGGTGGGCGGGATGGTCTGCGCAATCTTGCGGATCGGAACGATGAAGCCGAGGTCGAGCATGTGGTCCGCCTCGTCCAGCACCAGGACCTCGACCCCGTTCAGCACCACGGCGCCGTCCTGCATGTGGTCCATTAGGCGGCCCGGCGTTGCGACCAGGATATCGATCCCGTTGGCGACCGCGCGGGCCTGCTTCAGCTTGGGCGTGCCGCCATACATGAGGGCGGTGCGCAACCCGGTCTGCCGGCCGTAATCACGGAAGCTCTGGGCGATTTGGTTGGCCAGCTCACGCGTTGGCGACAGCACCAGGCAACGCACGCCGCGCTTCAGCGGCTGCTTACGGTCCACCAGCAGACGATGCAGGATTGGTAGCGCGAACGCCGCGGTCTTACCGGTGCCCGTCTGGGCGATCCCCTGCAGGTCCCGGCCGAGCATGATATGCGGGATGGCCTGCGCCTGAATTGGCGTGGGTTGGGTGTATTCGAGCGAGGTCAGGGCGGCCAGCAAGGGCTGGGCCAGACCGAGGTCTGCGAAGGTCATGGGTCCTACTCTTTCAGCGTGGGCTCGCTGCACGGGGCGGTTGCCGCATGAGAAGCCGGACGGCCAACAGGGCCGCCAACCGGCGCAAAAGCTGAAATGAGGACGCCACGGCGCGAACACGTCAAACTGCGCAAGCCAGCATATGGCTGGACAGCAGGGAAAAAGCAAGAAAGTCTAGGCGCGTCCGCACTTGCAAAAACGAGCGCGCTAACCCCCCCTCGCGCCACTGGCCGCGGTGGGAATTTTCGTGGGCAAGATCATCCGTATTGCCCAGCCTACTCCATGCCTCCATCATCCTTCCCATGACTCTTGCTCAGCAGGCCCTCGCCGCCCGTGCCGATGGCCGGCCTATGGACGCTGCCGATGCGTGGCGGGCGGCGTTGCGGCTGGATCCGGACGACTGGCGGCTGGCGCTGGAGCTCAAACAGGATTTGCGGGCCGCGTACCACTATCCCGACAGCGATCCACAGTTCCGCCGGGCCGCGCGACATCTGCCGGATGCCGAATGGCGGCAGCACTACACGGCGCTGTACGCGTTTCATGGCACCGACCTCGACGCGCTGCACGCGCGCAGCACCGCCCTGCTGGCCCGTCACCCAGCCGACCCGGCGCTGCATACGCTGCTTGGGGACGTCGCCCGGCAGCGGCGGGACTGGGACGCCGCCGTCCACCACTTCGACGCTGCCTGCGCCATCAGTCCCACGCCCGAAAACTGCGCCAAACAGGCTGATGCACACCGCTACCAGACGTTCGCAGCCGCCCTCGCGCAGGCTCCGGGCCGGGGCGAGCCATATACCGTGCTGGTCCTAAGCCTCGACCGCAACGATGAGCGGTGGGCAGAGCTACAGCGTCAATTTGCCGGGTGCCGCGCGCCCGTGCTGCGCCTGGCTGGAATCGAGGGCGGCCGTCTCGCGCCCCCGGCCGTGCGACGCCTGACTGGGCAAGCCGATGCGCCGCGCGGCACGCTCGGCTGCTTCCTCAGCCACGCGGCGGCCTGGCAGGCGGTCGTGGACCGGAACCTACCGCACGCGCTGGTGGTGGAGGATGACGTGATCCCGCTCGTGGGCCTGCCCGGCACAGTGGGAGCGTTACCGTTGCCGCCCGATTACGAGTTGTGCTTTGTGAACGATCGCCTGGACCACGCCACCGGCCCCGTACTCACGGCCCAACCACTGACAGACGTGATGCGGTTGTTTCCGCCGGACGACAACGCACCCGGTGGCGACGGCTACTTCATCAGCCAGGCAGGTGCCCGCACCTTGCTGGACTGGGTGGCGGGCGATGGCTTCGCTGGCGATGTGGACTGGCGCGTGGTGGCCTATGGCCTGCCGCCCGGCACCGCGCTGCCGGGCTACGCAGGGCAGGAACTACCGCGCCTGCACGCCACCCTGATGCCGCGCCGTCCCCTCCGTGCCTACGGCATGGGCCCGGCGTTGATCCGCACCGTGGGCGTTAGCAGTGACCGGGAAGATCAAAACCGTCTTGCCGAGGGACGGCGCTGATGGATGTCGAGTGCATTGTTGTGGGTGCCGGGGTCGTGGGGCTCGCGATCGGGCGAGCGCTGGCGCGGTCGGGGCGGGAAGTGCTGGTGCTGGAGGGCGACACCGGGATCGGCCAGGGCACATCATCCCGCAATTCCGAAGTGGTACACGCCGGGCTGTATTATACGCCGGGCTCAATGAAGGCGCGGCTGTGCGTGGCGGGACGGGAACAGCTTTATGGGTACTGCGACGCGCGCGGCGTGTCCTACGACCGGATGGGCAAGCTGATCGTCGCGACGAGCGAGGCCGAGTTGCCCGCACTCGATCGTGTTGCGGCGGCAGCGGCGGCCAACGGCGTGACGCTCACCCGGCTCACAGCACAGGAGGCGCAGGCGATGGAGCCCGCCCTGCACTGTGTGGCCGCGCTACACTCACCCCGCACCGGAATTGTCGATAGCCACGCGCTGATGCTGGCGTACCAAGGCGAGCTGGAAGAGGCAGGCGGCACGGTGGTCTGCCGTGCGCCGGTGCGGGGCGGCACTGCATCGGGCGGCTACACGCTAGATGTCGGCGGTGCGGATCCGATGACGCTCACCTGCCGGGTGCTGGTCAACGCCGCCGGGCTGCACGCGCCGGCCTTGGCCCGCACGTTGGGTCTGCCGGCGCCACCGGCGTTCATGGCCAAAGGCAGTTATTACAGCCTGCAAGGTCGCGCCCCGTTTCGCCGCCTGGTGTACCCGGTGCCGGAGCCCGGCGGCCTTGGCGTGCATCTCACGCTCGACCTAGGCGGGCAGGCGCGGTTTGGGCCGGATGTGGAGTGGGTCACGGCCGAGGATTACGACGTCGATCCGCACCGGGCGGATGGGTTCTACGCCGCCATTCGCCGCTACTGGCCCGGCCTACCGGATGGCGCGCTGACGGCAGGGTACGCCGGTATCCGGCCCAAAATCACCGGGCCGGGTGAGCCCGCGGCCGATTTTCGCATCGACGGCCCGGCCAGCCACGGGCGGGGCGGCCTGGTTCAGCTGTTCGGCATCGAAAGCCCGGGCCTGACGGCGTCGCTCGCCATCGGCGACTATGTCGGGGGTCTGGTGAACGGCCGCAACGCCGCGTAAAGCCTTCTGACCATAGAGGAGGCGTGCGATGCGGGTTTGGATCGGGCTTGCCGTCTGGCTTGCGGTGTCACCGGCGCGGGCGGATCTGCTGCTTTCGGCCAATGACGGTCATACGGTGCTCGTGGACGGGGTGGCGCGCGCGCCTGACCCGGTGTTGCCGGACACGCTGGTGGTGATCGACATGGCCGATTACCCGCCCACGGTGCTGGACACGATCCCGATGCCGGCCAGCGTGGTTGGCCCGCCCACCGCCATCATGATCGCGCGGGACGAAACCTTTGCCATCGCCACCGCTGCGACCAAGGCCGATCCGCATGGCAAGGATGGCGTGGCACCCGACAACCGGGTCAGCGTGATCGACCTCACGACCCGGCCACCCACCATCGTGCAGACGATCGCAGCCGGCGCTGGGGCCACGACAGTGCGGATGTCACCCGATGGCAAGCTGGTGCTGGTGGCCAACCGCACGGCTGGCACGGTCAGTGTGTTCGGCTGGGCGGACAAGCGCCTCACGCTGCGCCAGACGATCGAGCTTGGAACGACAAGCCTGCCATCCGGCCTGGCGTTCACGGCCGACGGCACCGCAGCCCTGGTATCGCGCCAGGGCGACCATGCGATCGAGGTATTGCACGTGGGGGAGACCGTGACGCGTGATCCGCGGGTGATCACGGCCGGTGTCGCCCCATACCAGATCGACGTGTCGCCGGACGGAGTCTATGCCGCCGTTGGCAACATGGGCCGGGGCGACGGTGACATGGATACCGTAAGCCTCATCGATCTGTCCGCGGTGCCCTATCGCACAGTGCAGACGCTCACGGTCGGCCGCTCACCCGAGGGGCTGCGCTGGTCCCCGGATGGAAAATACCTGGCCGTCGCGACCCAGAATGGCACCATGAAGCCCGCCAGCAGCCCATTCGCTAGGGATAAGGGCCTGCTGGTCATGCTGGCGCTGGATAACAAGTTGCTGCGCCGCGTGACGGAGCAGCCAACCGGCCGCTGGACGCAGGGCGTCGCGTTCAGCAAAGATGGGCGCACCGTAATCGTCCAGGCGATGGTGGAGCACGCGTTGCAAGTATTTCGCTGGGATGGTGAAAAGCTGTTCCCGGCCAACCCGATCGACACGGTTGCGGGCCCGGCCGCCATCGCCACGTCCTGGTAGAAGGAGACCGACCATGCTTGCGAACCGGACACCGGGGCTGGATTTCGACTTGGGTGAGACGGCGGACATGCTGCGCGACAGCGTAGAGACGTTTGCCGCCGACGAGATTGCGCCCCGCGCGGCGGCGATCGACCGGGACAACGACTTTCCGGCCGATCTGTGGCGCAAGATGGGCGACCTCGGCGTACTCGGCATCACGGTCGAAGAGGAATATGGCGGCGCGGGCATGGGCTATCTGGAACATTGCGTCGCGATGGAGGAGATCAGCCGCGCGAGCGCCAGCGTGGGCCTGAGCTACGGCGCGCACAGCAACCTGTGCGTGAACCAGATTCGTAAGAACGGCAACGAGGAGCAGAAGCGGCGCTACCTGCCGAGCCTGATTAGCGGCGCGGCGGTGGGTGCGCTGGCGATGAGCGAGAGCGGGGCCGGATCTGACGTGGTCGGCATGCGGTTGCGGGCCGAGAAGCGTGGCAGCCGTTACGTGCTGAACGGCACCAAGATGTGGATCACCAACGGCCCGGATGCGGACGTGCTGGTGGTGTATGCCAAGACCGATCCGGAGGCGGGGTCCCGCGGCATCACGGCCTTTCTGATTGAAAAGGGCATGGCCGGGTTTAGTTGCGCGCAAAAGCTGGACAAGCTCGGCATGCGCGGCAGCAATACGGGCGAATTGGTTTTCCAGGATTGCGAAGTCCCGGAAGAGGCCGTGATCGGCGGCGTCGGCCGGGGCGTGAACGTGCTGATGAGCGGCCTGGATTACGAGCGTGCGGTGCTGGCCGCGGGCCCGATCGGCATCATGCAGGCCTGCATGGACGTGGTGTTGCCCTATATTCACGAACGCAAGCAGTTCGGCCAAGCCATCGGCGAGTTCCAGTTGATGCAAGGCAAGATCGCCGACATGTACACGACGATGAACGCTGCCCGCGCCTATGTGTACGCAGTGGCCAAGGCGTGCGACCGGGGCGAGACGACGCGCAAGGACGCGGCGGGTGCCATTCTCTATGCGGCCGAGCGTGCAACGTGGATGGCGCTGGAGGCCATTCAGGTGCTGGGTGGCAACGGCTACATCAACGACTACCCAACCGGGCGGCTGCTGCGCGACGCCAAGCTGTATGAGATTGGCGCGGGGACGAGCGAGATCCGGCGCATGCTGATCGGGCGCGAGTTGTTTCGTGAGTCGGCTTAAGAGTGCATGGAAGCCCTAATCATTACAGATCTTGGTCCAGCGACCGAGGCGCTTTTGCGCGCCCGTGCGACCGTGCCCCGTGCCATCACGCCCGGGTCATCGCATGGCCATTCGCTCGAAACCAAGGCTCGGCTGGTCTTGCATGCGGGCCTTCGATCTGATGAGGAGCCTGGCCTGAGCCTTGCCGGGTCTTTCCGGCCGATTTTCATGAGTGGCCCAGCAACAGATCCCTTTGACGTCGCCATTGCCGCGATCAGACAAACCAGCGAAGCAACTCTTGCAACCAGAGACGCAAATGGCGTTCGAGAGTGTGGCATCCCGATTATCGATCCATGGCAGCTGTAGGCTCTGGCCTCACGATGCCGTTGCGCATCGGCCTGGCCGGCGCAGGGCATTTCGGCCGCTTTCATGCGCTGAAAGTGGTTGCCAGCCGCCGGGCGACGCTTTCGGGCGTTTATGACCTGGATCCGGCCCGCGCCGCCGCCGTCGCAGCCGAAACGCGGGCGCCGGCCCTGCCACTGGCCGCCCTGATCGACGCGAGCGACGCTGTCATCATCGCCGCCCCGGCGGAAGCGCATCACGCGCTGGCCACCCAGGTGATGGAGGCCGGCCGGCACGTGCTGATCGAAAAGCCGATCGCTGCCACGCTGGCGCAGGCGGACGCGCTGGCGGCTTTGGCGGCGGCGCGTGGCGTGGTGCTCCAGGTCGGGCATTTGCTGCGGTACTCCGCCGAACACCGCGCCATTAGCGCCCGCATCACCCGGCCGCTGTATATTGAGGCCGCCCGCATCGCCCCATTCAAAACCCGCGGCACAGACGTGTCGGTCATCCTGGACCTCATGATCCACGATCTGGACCTGGTGCTATCCCTGGTGAACTCTCCCATCGAGAGCATCGACGCGCTGGGCGCGGCCGTCAGTTCTGCCCACGAGGACATTGCCAATGCCCGGGTGCGATTTGAGAATGGCTGCGTGGCCGCCATCACCGCCAGCCGGATTTCGCTGAAAACCGAGCGCAAGATGCGGCTCTTTAGCCAAGAAGGCTATCTGTCCGCCGATTTCGGCGCGCGCAAGCTCGTAATGATCGGACGGGAGCGCGGCCTGCCGCTGCCCGGCACAGGTGGCTTCCGGCGTGAGGAGGTGACCTGGTCTGACGGCGATGCGATGGCGGCCGAGCACGAGGCATTTGTGGCTTCCTGCCTCGATGGTGCGCCGGTGGTGGTGGACGCCGCCGCCGGCCGCCGGGCACTGGCGGCGGCGATCGCGGTCACGGACAGCATGGCCGCCTCACGCGACCGGGCGCGGCTTTCGGGCCTGATCTGAGTGCCGGTCATAACGTCCGGAGGCGTCTGGCACCAATTGGGATGACGATGACGGCCAGCCCGGCCAGGATCAGGGCCATGCCGGCATAGCGCAGGGGGGTGAACCGCTCGCCGAAAATGAGGGCCGAGGCCATGACGCCGGTTACGGGCGCCAGCAGGGCGAGCGGTGCCACGGCCGCTGCCGGGTAGCGCCCGAGTAGGCCACCCCAAATCGCATAGACCCACGTCGCACCACCCAGGTACAGCGCACTGGCCAAACTGACCCACGACGCGCCCGCGATGGCGTAGGGCAACGACGGCTCATGCCACACCGCCGAGAGCAGCAGCATGGGGACTGGCGGAACCAGGCTACACCAGACGATGAGCGGGAACATCGGTATCCCCCGGGCGCGCTTCAGCAATAGGTTGCCAAACGCCCAGCTCAGTGCCGCCAAGAGTGCCAGCGCCAGTGCGAGTGCGGGTAGGTCCGCCCCGGTGGTTAGCCCGATGAGCACGAGCCCGGCTGCTGCGCACACCATCCCTAGCCCCTGGCGTGCGGTAGGTTTCTCGCCCAGCAGCATGGCCGCCAGCAGCACAGTCAGGAACACGTGTGTTTGCTGCGTGATTGAGGCGAGGCCGGGCGGCAACCCGTGCCGGAACGCAAGAAACATCAATAAAAACTGCCCAGCAAACAAGACCGCCCCGATGAGCAACAGTAACCGCCAGGACACTGCGGGGCGCGTGACGAAAAAGATCGGCAGGGCGGCAAAGAAAAAGCGAAGCGCCGTGAGCTGCGGTGCCGTAAACTCGTCTAGGGCAAAGCGGGTTGCGATGAAGGCCAGACCCCAGACCACCGATGTGAATGCGGCCAGGGCGGTATCACGCGGTGTCATGGCGGTGTCATAGCGGTGCTGTTCCGGGATGGCTGCAGATTAGACCCGGCCAGCTGAAAGAGTTAGCTCCGCGCCGATTCCAGCACCAGCCGGGCGAGATACCGGCCGAGGCAAGCATGCAGCGCTTCTATGGCCTTCGTGCGGTCCGCCCGCGCGGTCCGCTCAAGGTCGAGCTGCCCTTCATTGACCCAGGCGCGCATCAGGTCGAACCGGCGAAACAACACGACGCCGGGCATGGTTGCGACTTGCAACAAGGCCAGCGTGTAAGGCTCCAGGTTCGCGTTCGTTTGCAGGAAACGGCTGTATTGCGGGTCGATCAGCACGAGGTCGGCGCCGGCCTGGTGCACGGCCTCCGCACCATCCAGCAGGGTCTGACTAAACTCGCCCGGCGGCAGGTTGCGCACCGCCTCCACCGTGCCGGTCTGCCACAGCACGAGGGTGTAGGCGTGGGTGGCGACCTCTGACTTCAGGATTCCCAGCATGTCAGCCGCCAGCAGCCCGCGGCCACCGCGGACAGTGACGTGCACCTCGCTACCCGGCACTGCGTTACGCAGTGCGTCGGCCATCAACAATGGGAACGAGCGGTCCGAGGCTTTTTGGTTAAATATTTGCGGCTGCAGTGGGACGGTCCGGCCCAGGCTTTGGCTCGTGATGGTGCCGGGTTGCAAGCTGGCTTCGGGCCCAAACATCGTCGCGGAGCCGACGGCCAGAACATTGAGCACACGGCCGGGTTGCAGCTTTTCGGCGACGTGGGGAAGGGCGGCGACGGTCCCCGCTATATCGTACGGCACATTGCACGCTTCACCACCAGCCCGGGCGACCCCCGGCGCGAGGGTAAGAAAGGCAAGTGCGGCAGCTACAGCGCGGTTCATCCCCCGTTGGACATATCAGCCCGTGTACCGGTGGGCAAGGCAGCCTGTGCCGGCCGGACTCCCTTACGCCGGTACCAGGCCGCAAGCCAGGCGACACCGACCATCGCAGCAGTCCCAGTAAGGTTGACTCCGGCCTGTACCAATCCGCCCGAGTACTCCTCCATCACCAGCCTCCCCATGAACGACAGGCCGATACCAGCGCAAAACACTGGCAGTGAGTGCTGGCCCGCAAGCACGACCGCGTGGGCATAGCGCGACCGTAGCCACGCGGCATCGCGCGGGATTAGCCGCGCCACAAGCCAGGCGAGCGCCAGTATCGACAGCAGGCGCATGGGATGCAGTCCCTCCTTGTCGACTGAGATCAGGATGCGCGCGGCCCCCGCGGGTACGACGGCTTCGATCTCAGGATACGGCCACACAACCCAGACCAGGACGACGCCCATCGCCACGATCAGCACCGCTGCCACGTCCAAGAACCGGTTTGGCACTGGTAAGCGCCGGGGGCTGTAGGACAGCAAGGCCCCGATCATGAACAGGAACTGCCAGGCGATCGGGTTAAAATACCAGCCGCCCCCGGTCCAGGACGGTAAATTCCACCCCAGGAACCGCACGGCCGCATACGCACCACCGGAGATGCCCAGCAAAACCCAGGGCCGGCGCAGTAGTGGCAGCAGGACGGCGAACGCGCCCAGGATGGCCACGTACATTGGAAGGATGTTGAGGTACGCCGGCTGAAACGACAATTTCAGCGCTTCCAGCATTGCGCGATAGGGCGCCTCGGCCAGTACGTCGAGGTGGATTTCATCGAGGTAATCGGACCGGTCGAGCGCAGTGGCGGAATAAGAAACCTGCGCCGTGAACACTACGAACAGGAAAATGTGCGCAACATAGAGCACGCCCGCCCGGCGCAGCACGTGTGCAGCCGCGTAGAGCCAGCCCTGCTGGTCCATACCGCGGCCGTAGGCGAGACCGCCCGCATATCCAGCGAGCAGCACGAAGATCTCCGTCGCGTCTGCCAGCGCGAAGTTACGCAGGCTGAATTGCGCAATCCAGTTGTCCGGGATGTGGTCGGTGAAAATCCACCACAGCGCAATGCCGCGGAAAAAGTCGACACGCAAATCACGCCGGGAGACGCCTTGGGCCATCCACATCCTCGTCAAGCAGAAGATCACCGTGCGCCCTTTCCTGCGCCGGTGCCAACCGTTGGAGGCCAAAAATGCTGCAAAGCAGCGAAGGTGTAAACGGCACCAGCCCGTCCGCCGCGCCCGGACCTAGGCCGGCCTCGGCCAGGGCAAGTCCGGCCTCTGCCGCCCATAGGATGCTGCCGCGCCGGCGGGCGAGGTCGAGCCGGGTGGCAATAAGGGCTTGTGCGCCCAGCGCCGCGTAGATTTCAGCAGTCTCGCCCGTCTCCGCCCCGTCCATCCCCGCCGGCAGCACGGCGGCAAGGGTCGCGGTGCTGGCGCTGGCAAGGTCCTGCAGCTGGTCCCGGGCATCTGCTGCAAACGGGTCCATCCCGGCCGTGTCGATCAGGACCGCCGCACCGGCCGGGCGACGGGCCAGGGCACGACGCAACAGGGTTGGGGTATCCGCCACCACAAGCGCCACGCCGAGCAACCGGGTGAAGGCGGCCAGTTGCTCCGTCGCACCCGCGCGCACGGCATCTGTCGTGATCACCATCGGCGTCGTGCCACCCAGCACCAGCCGGGTTGCCAGCCGGGCCACGCTGAGCGTCTTGCCCCCGCCGGGCGGGCCGGCCAGCAGCAGCGGGCGAGCATCTGGCGAAAGGTCGAGTGTCGTGAACGCCACTGCCTCCCGCAGGCTCTCGCCCGGCATGCGCGTCAGCAACCCCGGAGGCGCGCCATGCCACGCCAGTCCGTCACGCCACGGCTCCGGCGCTGCTGGTTCGGCGGCGGCGGGTCGCTCGATCGCCGCCGTGATTTCCATTCCGCCATCCACCTGGCGGGTCATCAGAATAAGCGCATCGGGCCCCAGCGCCTGACGCACTCGCGCGATGGCACCCTGCATGTCGGGCGCGCGAAAGAGCTGGATCGTATCGGTCATGTGCCCGCCAGCGCGGGGGCAAGCTTCAGTGTCGCTAAGGTGCGGATGCGGGCGCGGGGCGAGATTTCGGTCTGGGCCAGCACGGGTGTCGCGGGCCGCAACCGCTCCACGATCGCGCGGACGTGCGGGCGCACCAGGCCGGAACAGAGCAGCACGGGCGTCTCACCGGTGGCGGTCGCGGTCTCAAAGGCGGTGCGAAAGCCCTGCATGAACTCCTGCAGGCGAGAGGGCGCGATGGCCAA
>JANONC010000256.1:0-1577 GCA_031420655.1 Rhodospirillales bacterium
GACGACGACGCGATCGCCCGGCTGACGCTGCGGCACGAGGCGCTGGCGGCCGCGCTGCCGGATGGGCACAAGGCGCTGGTGCAGCCCGGTCCGTTGACGCTGGCGGACCTCATGCACGACCCCTTGATCGTCTATCCGCGCGCGCCCCGCCCCAGCTATGCCGACCAGGTGCTGGCATTGTTCCGCACGCAGGGACTACGACCGGACAGCGTACAGGAGGTGCGCGAACTGCAGACGGCGCTGGGCTTGGTCGCGGCCGGGCTGGGCGTGTGCCTTGTGCCGGCCGCCGTCCGCCGTCTGCAGCGCTCGGGCGTGCAATACCGGGCGCTAGATGTGCCCGGTGCCACATCGCCCGTCATCATGAGCCACCGCGTGGGCGACCAATCCCCGGAGTTGGTCGTGGTGCTGGACGTGATCCGCGCGGTGTACGTGCGGGAAGGGGTGGCATTCGGGGTCTAGGCTGGCATAGTCTCGCCCATGCACATCCCCGTCTGCATCATTGGCGGCGGCCCGGCGGGGTTGCTGTTGTCGCAATTGCTGCATGTCGCAGGGGTGCCGTCGCTGGTGCTCGAACACCGGTCGCGCGCGGTGGTCGAACGGCGCATCCGCGCGGGCGTGCTGGAGCGGGGGACGGTGGCGCTGCTTGACCGCGCCGGCGTGGGTGCGCGGCTGCATCGCGAGGGCCTGCCGCATGACGGGTTCAGCCTGGCGCTGGACGGCGACGCATTCCGGATCGACCTTGCGGCACTCACCGGCAGCCACGTCATGGTCTATGGCCAGACCGAGGTGACGAAGGACTTGATCGCCGCCGTGCTCGATCGCCAAGGTGGGCTGGTGTTCGAGGCCGAGCGCGTGGCGCTGCACGACGTGAACAGCCGCTCGCCGTCTGTGACCTACGATAAAGACGGCCAGACGCACCGGGTCACCTGCGACATCATCGCCGGGTGCGACGGCTTTCATGGGGTCAGCCGCCACGCCATCCCAGACGCGGTGCGGACGGAGTATGAGCGGGTCTACCCGTTCGGCTGGCTGGGCATCCTGGCCGACGTGCCGCCCTGCGCGCCGGAGCTGATCTACAGCAACCACGCCCGCGGCTTCGCCATGGCGTCCATGCGCAGCGCTACCCGCAGCCGCTACTACATCCAGGTCCCGGCCGATGAGGACCTGGCGGCCTGGCCGGATGATGCGGTGTGGGATGAACTCGCCGTGCGGCTGGGCGCAGGCGGTAACGCCATGGTGCGCGGACCGTCGATCGAGAAAAGCGTGGCCCCGCTGCGGTCGTTCGTGACGGAGCCGATGCGTTACGGCCGCCTGTTCTTGGCCGGGGACGCCGCGCATATCGTGCCGCCCACGGGCGCCAAGGGCCTGAACCTGGCCGCGGCCGACGTGGGCCTGCTGGCGGACGCAATCATCGCCTGGGCCGGCGCCGACGAAACCGGGCTCGGCCAATACAGCGCCCGCGCCCTGGCCCGGGTATGGAAGGTCGAGCGGTTCAGCTGGTGGTTCACCGGCGTCACCCACCGCTTCCCGGACACGGACGCGTTTGGCCGCAAGATGCAGCGGGCCGAGATCGAGTA
>JANONC010000257.1:0-11879 GCA_031420655.1 Rhodospirillales bacterium
GCCGGTCTGCCCACCCCCCTGCGTGGCGGAGGACAGCACGTGCTGTCCGCCCCGGGCGCGCCCGTGCTTGCGATTTTGCGGACCGATGCGCCGGATATGCGCCAGGCCGGCACCGGCACCCTAGTCCTGACCGCGCGAGCGGACGCGACCGTCCATCCCGGCCCGCTGCTGGCCGCCATGGGCCGCCCGTTTGCCCCCTTCATCGCCACCGACGGCCGCACGCTGGACAGGCTGCTCCTTACGGCCGGCGAAAGCCTCATCCTCAACGCACAGGCGCTGCACACCGCGCAGCCCGCGCCGCTCACCACCCACGCCGCCCGTTTGGCCGGAGCGTCCCCTCGCCTCGCGCTCGAGAACCCGGCCCCCACGGTGGACGGAGGCCGCTTCAACGCCCGCCGCCTGGCCGGGGAGGATGTCGAGCTCAGCATCGACCTCATTGCCGATGGGCACGACATGATGGCCGGCACCGTAACCTGGACGGTACCGGGCGACACCACCGTGCACGAGGTGCCGCTCCAGCCGGCCGGCAACGACCGCTGGACCGCGATCCTGCCGCTGCGCACCTTGGGCGTGCATCACTTCACGTTTCACGCCTGGCGGGATGAATTCGCGACCCTGGCCGATGGACTGCGCAAAAAGCATGCGGCGGGCGTGCCCATCACGCGGGAGCTGCAAGAAGGAACGGCGTTCGTCGAGCATATCGCGCGGCAGGCGTCGCGCACGCAGAAGCAAAACCTCGCCGCGCTGCAGACCGCCCTAGACGACCCGGACCCGGCCGCCCGGCGGGAGGCGCTGCTGTCGCCCGCCACTGCCGCGCTGGTCCTTGCCGCCGCACCGCGTGCCTTTGCCGTCGCGGCCGGGCCGTTCCCCTTGCAGGCCGAGCGTGCCGGGGCCGCCTGTGCCGCATGGTACGAACTGTTCCCCCGCTCACTCAGCGACGACCCGGCGCGCCACGGCACGTTTCACGACGTCATTCGCCACCTGCCGCGCATTCAGGCCATGGGGTTTGACGTGCTGTACTTCCCGCCCGTGCACCCCATCGGCACCCGCAACCGCAAGGGCCGCAACAACACCCTCACCCCCGCACCGGACGACCCCGGCAGCCCCTACGCCATCGGGGCCGCGGCGGGTGGTCATGACGCGCTGCATCCGGAGCTGGGCACGCTCGACGACTTTCAGGCCCTGCGGACCGCCGCCGCCGCGCATGGGCTGGAGCTAGCGCTCGACTTCGCCATCCAATGCTCGCCCGATCACCCGTGGCTGAAGCAGCATCGCGACTGGTTCACCTGGCGTCCGGACGGCACCGTCCGCTACGCCGAGAACCCGCCCAAGAAGTACGAAGACATCGTCAACGTGGACTTTTACGCCGAAGGTGCGGTGCCGTCGCTATGGCTGGAGCTGTGCCGCGTCGTGCTGTTCTGGGCAGACCAGGGCGTGCGCCTGTTCCGGGTCGACAACCCGCATACGAAGCCGTTGCCGTTCTGGGAGTGGATGATCGCCGAGGTGCAGGCACGCTACCCTGACACGGTATTCCTGGCCGAGGCCTTTACCCGGCCCAAGGTCATGTATCGCCTGGCCAAGGCTGGGTTCAGCCAGTCCTACACCTACTTTACATGGCGCGAAAAGAAGTGGGAGTTCGAGCAATACCTGACCGAACTCACCCACGGTGCGGCCGCCGAGTTCTTCCGCCCGCATTTTTTCGTCAATACACCCGACATCAACCCTGTGTACCTACAGGGGGCCGGCCGCGGGTCGTACCTGGCGCGCGCCGCCCTGGCTGCCACACTGTCTGGCCTGTGGGGCGTCTATAACGGTTTCGAGCTGTGCGAGGGCACGCCGGTGCCGGGTCGCGAGGAATACCTGGACAGTGAGAAGTATCAGCTCCGTGCCTGGGACTGGGATCGCCCGGGCAACATCGTGGCCGAGATCGCGCAACTGAACGCCATCCGCCGCGCACACCCGGCGCTGCATACCCATCTGGGCGTGACATTCCTGCGCAGCGTCAGTGACAGTATCCTTGTGTTCGAGAAAGCGACGCCAAGCCGCGACAATGTCGTCTGGGTCGCTATCAGCCTCGATGTTGGCGGGCCGCAGACCAGCGATGTCGATCTGCCGTTCTGGCGCTATTCGCCCGAGCCCGCGGCCCTGACCGCGACCGACCTGCTGACCGGTTCACACTGGACGCAGCGCGACCGCACGCTCCGCCTCACCCTACCGCCAGACCGGCCCTACGCCATCTGGCATTTGTCGCTGGAGCAATGATGCCCGACACAATCACCCCCGCCTTGCACGACACGGCATGGTACAAAGATGCAGTCATCTATCAGCTGCACCTGAAATCGTTTCACGACGCAAATAACGACGGCGTAGGCGATTTTCCGGGCCTGATCCAGAAGCTCGACTACATCGCCGAACTGGGCGTCACGGCCATCTGGCTGTTGCCGTTCTATCCGTCACCGCGGCGCGACGACGGGTACGATATTGCCGATTACACTAGCGTTCATCCAGATTATGGCTCGCTTGAGGACGTAAGCGCCTTTATCGAAGCCGCGCATGCCCGCAACATCCGGGTGATTGCCGAACTGGTCATCAACCACACCAGCGACCAGCACCCGTGGTTCCAGCGCGCCCGTCACGCACTGCCCGGCAGCCCGGAGCGGGACTTTTATGTGTGGTCCGATACGGACACCAAGTATTCCGGCACGCGAATCATTTTCCTCGACACGGAAACATCCAACTGGACGTTCGACCCCGTCGCGGGCGCGTATTTTTGGCATCGTTTCTACTCGCATCAGCCAGACCTCAATTTCGACAACCCGGCGGTGCTCGCGGAGGTGCTGGCGGTCATGCGATTCTGGCTGGCGCTCGGCATCGACGGGCTACGGCTGGACGCGGTGCCGTATTTGATCGAGCGCGAGGGCACCAACAACGAAAACCTGGTCGAAACGCACGCGATCCTAAAACAAATCCGCGCCGAGCTGGACCGGGTGGCACCGGGCAAGATGCTGCTGGCCGAAGCCAACCAGTGGCCGGAGGACGCCCAGCAATATTTCGGCGACGGCGACGAATGCCACATGTCGTTCCACTTCCCGCTCATGCCGCGCATGTACATGGCGATCGCGCGGGAAGACCGGTTTCCGATCACCGACATCATGCGCCAAACGCCCGAGATCCCGGCCAACTGCCAATGGGCAATCTTTCTGCGCAACCACGACGAACTGACGCTCGAGATGGTCACGTCGAGCGAGCGGGATTATCTGTGGAACACCTACGCCGCCGACAAGCGCGCCCGCATCAACCTGGGCATCCGACGCCGCCTGGCCCCCCTGTTGGAGCGTGACCGCCGCCGGATCGAGCTTATGAACGGATTGCTGCTCAGCATGCCCGGCACGCCCGTCATCTACTACGGTGACGAGATCGGCATGGGCGACAACATCTTCCTGGGCGACCGGGACGGCGTGCGCACGCCCATGCAATGGTCGATGGACCGCAACGGTGGTTTCAGCCGGGCAGACCCTGCGCGCCTGGTGCTGCCGCCGATCATGGACGCCAATTACGGCTTTCAGGCCGTCAATGTGGAAGCGCAGGCGGCCGACCCGCACTCGCTCCTCAATTGGATGCGCCGCATGCTGGCCGTTCGGCGCCGCCACCAATGCTTCGGCCGCGGCGTGCAACGGTTCCTGTACCCCACCAACCGCAAAGTTCTCGCCTACGTGCGCGAATATGAGGGTGAGGCAGTGCTGTGCGTCGCCAACCTGTCGCGTGTGGCGCAGGCGGTGGAGCTCGACCTCGGCACCTATGCCGGGCGCGTGCCGGTCGACCTGGTGGGCGGTGCCGTGTTCCCGCCGGTTGGCCAGCTGCATTACCTGTTCACCCTGGCACCCTACGGCTTCTTCTGGTTCCTGCTTTCCAGCACCGCCGACCTGCCCTCGTGGCGCGTCGCCCCGCCGGAGCCGCTGCCGGATTACGCAACCATCGTGCTGTCGAACGCCTCTGCCGCGGAAGCGGTGGAGCGTGGGCGTACGATTCTTAGCCAAACCGCCCTGCCGGCCTACCTGCCGCTCCGCCGCTGGTACGGCTCCAAAACCGAACCGTTAACCGGCGTGACCGTCGCCTACGCCGCCGCCCTGCCCGGCACCGGCCAGGCCGTCATGGCTGAGGTCGAGGCGGCGCTGCCCGGCCGCACCGAACGCTACGTGCTGCCGCTCGCCATCGTATGGGATGACGAACAGCCGGGCGCGTTGCCGCTGCAATTGGCGCTGGCCCGGGTGCGCCGCGTGGCGCGCGTGGGCGTGCTGACAGACGGGTTCGCGTCCGACCCGTTCGTCCACGCGACCATGGCGGCGTTCGAGGCCAAAGCGCAGATCGCCATCCCGGGCGGCACGCTCCACTATCGCCGCACACCACAGTGGGTGACGGGCAGCGACACCATCCGGCGGCTGTCGGCCGAACAAACCAACTCCTCCATGATCCTGGGCGACGCCGTCGTGCTGAAGCTGGTGCGCAAAGTGCTGGCCGGCGTGCATCCCGAGGCGGAGATGACTAGCTTTCTGACCGCGCACGGCTTCGCCAACACGGCGCCGTTGCTGGGCGAGTTGCTGCGCATCAGCGATGACGGCACGCGGCACACGCTGGCCTTGGTACAGGGCTTCGTGCGCAACCAGGGCGACGGCTGGGGCTGGACGCTCGAATACCTGGCCCGCGCGGCGGACGAGCTCTCGATCACCGACGACCTGCCCGACGCGACCGGCCTGTTCATGGCCTACGACGTGTTCGCCCGCGCTGTCGGCACCCGCCTGGCCGAACTGCACCGCACGCTGGCGGCCCCCACGACGGAGGCGCAGTTCACGCCCGAGCCGGCCACCCCCGCCATCCGGTCGGCATGGGCTGCTGGCGCGCGTGAGCAGCTGGAACAGGCCCTGGCGTTGCTGACGGACGCCGCCGGGCCACAGGCACACTGGCTGCTGGCCCATCGTGACGCGGTGCTGGCCCTGCCGGAGCAGCTTGCGGCGCAGGGAGACGGCGCGCTCAACACCCGCGTCCACGGTGACTTCCATCTGGGCCAGGTGCTGGTGGCCGAAAGCGACGCCTATATCATCGACTTCGAGGGTGAGCCCGCGCGGACGATGGAGCAGCGCCGGGCACGGTCCTGCCCCATGCGGGACGTGGCGGGCCTGCTCCGGTCGTTCGAATACGCCGCCGCGGCTGCGGCCAAACCGGACGGCGCCGACCCGGCCAGCGCCCGGCGCGAAACGGTGCTCGCCGACTTCCGCACCCGCGCGGCGGCCGAGTTCCTAGCCGCCTACCGCGCCGTGCTGCATGACGGCCCGGCCTGGGTCCCGCAACCAGCGGAACAGCCGCTGCTCGACTTGTTTCTGCTGGAAAAGGCCGCGTACGAAATCCGGTACGAGGCTGCGAACCGCCCGACCTGGTTGCCGATCCCGCTGGCCGGGTTGCACGCCATTGCCAGCCGCTTGATCGATAGCCGGTTGGTCGCCAGCCGGTTGGACGAAGGAACCGGGGCATGATCGATCAGGGCACGGCCGACGCGCTGCTGGGCGCACGCCATGGCGACCCATTCGCCGTGCTGGGACCACATGACGGCGTCATCACCGCGCTGCTACCGGACGCCACCGCCGTCACCATCGTGACGAAGGCGGGCGAGACACCCATGGACCGCATCGACCCGCGTGGCGTCTGGGCCGGGCCTGGTGCCGCACCCTATCGTCTGCGCGCCAAGTACCCCGCGGGCACGCATGAAGCGGCCGACGCCTACGCCTATCCCAGCACGCTCGGCCCGCTCGACCTGCATCTGCTGGCCGAGGGCCGGCATCACGAGCTGGCGCATGTGCTTGGCGCGCATCCCATGACGATCGAGGGCACGGCGGGCACGCGCTTTGCCGTCTGGGCACCTAATGCGCGCCGGGTCTCGGTCGTGGGCGGGTTCAACGCCTGGGACGCCCGCCGCCACCCGATGCGCAAGCACTGGGATGCGGGGATCTGGGAGATATTCGTGCCCGGCGTCGGCCCGGGTGAGATCTACAAATACGACCTGCTCGGCCCGCAAGGCCAGGCATTGCCGCAAAAGGCCGACCCCGTCGCGTGGGCGGCCGAGCGCGCGCCGGCCACCGGCTCGGTCGTCGCCGGGCACGCGCATGCGTGGACGGACGGTGCGTGGATGCAGCGGCGTGACCAGGGCCCGCACGCCCCCATGTCGATCTATGAGGTGCATGCGGCCTCCTGGGCGCCGGGATCCGAACACGGCGCAAGCTGGGACGCGCTCGCCGATCACCTGGTCCCGTACTGCGCAGCCCTTGGCTTCACGCATCTGGAACTGCTGCCGGTGATGGAGCATCCCTTCGGCGGCTCCTGGGGCTACCAGCCACTCGGACAGTTCGCGCCGTCCGCCGTGCTGGGCTCACCAGAGGGGTTCGCCCGCTTCGTCGACCGGTGCCACGCCATGAACATCGGCGTGCTGCTCGATTGGGTGCCGGCGCATTTCCCTACCGACGCGCATGGCCTGGCGCTGTTCGACGGCACGCATCTGTATGAACATGCCGACCCGCGCGAAGGCTTCCATCCCGACTGGAACACCAACATCTTTAACCTCGGCCGTAACGAGGTGCGCGGCTTCCTGATCGGCGCGGCCCTATTCTGGCTCGAGCATTATCATATCGACGGCCTGCGCGTGGATGCGGTCGCCTCCATGCTCTATCGCGATTATTCCCGCAAACCAGGCGAATGGGTGCCCAACCATCTGGGCGGGCGCGAAAACTTCGAAAGCGTGGCGTTCCTGCGCGACCTTAGCTGGGCTGTGCGCGCACGCTGCCCCGGTGCCGTGCTGATCGCCGAGGAAAGCACCGCCTGGCCCGGCGTCACCCAGCCCGCGGAAAACGGTGGCCTGGGCTTCGACTACAAATGGAACATGGGCTGGATGCACGACACGCTGCAGTACATGGAAGAAGACCCCATCAACCGCGGCTGGCATGCGCACGACATGACCTTCGGCATGGTCTATGCCTACAGCGAGCGCTTCGTGCTGCCGCTCAGTCATGACGAAGTCGTCTACGGCAAGCACTCGCTACTTGGCAAAATGCCCGGCGACGCGTGGCGGCGGTTCGCCAACCTCCGCGCCTATTTGTCCTTCATGTGGAGCTACCCCGGTAAAAAGCTGCTGTTCATGGGTGGTGAGTTCGGGCAGGAGCGGGAGTGGGACCACGATCACGGGCTGGACTGGAACTTGCTCGACGCCCCGATGCACCGGGGCGTGCAAACCCTCGTTCGCGACCTTAATCACAGCTACCGATCCCACCCTGCATTGCATGCGCTGGATCACGAACCGGGCGGCTTCAAGTGGCTTGTGGCCGACGACCAGGCCAATTCGGTCTTCGCCTACCTGCGCACCGGCGCCAGCGAGACCATTCTCGTCGTCGTCAACTTCACCCCCGTACCCCGCTACGACTACCGGATCGGCGTGCCGGGTTCCGGCTGGTGGGCCGAAATCCTGAATTCGGACGGGTCGATGTTCGGCGGTTCCGGCATGGGCAACCTGGGCGGGGTACAGGCCATCGACGCGCCCCTGCATGGGCAGCCGGCCAGCGTGTCGTTAACTCTGCCGCCCCTGGCAACTCTGTTCCTGCGCCGCGGTTGAACCGCACCATGCAGTTCCAGCACTCACTCCCCTTTGGCGCGACCCTGTTGCCGGGTGGCGGCACCCACTTCCGCATCTGGGCCCCGTCGGTCGCAACGCTGGAGCTTATGATCGGCGACACAGCCATCTCCATGCAGTCCGAACCCGGCGGCTGGTTCGCCACCACCACCCTGGCCCCCGCGGGGACGCAATACCGGTACCGCCTGCCGGATGGCCTGCTGGTGCCGGACCCGGCGTCCCGCCTGCAGGCAACCGACGTGCATGACCCGAGCGTCGTCGTCGATCCCGAGAGCTACAGCTGGCAACACGGCGACTGGGCCGGCCGGCCGTGGCACGAATCAGTCATCTACGAAGCGCACGTGGGCCTGATGGGCGGCTTCTCCGGCGTCCGTCAGCGCTTGCCAGAGCTGGCCGAGCTCGGGGTGACGGTGCTGGAGCTGATGCCGATCAGCGATTTCCCCGGCACGCGGAATTGGGGCTATGACGGCGTGCTGCCCTACGCGCCAGACGCCTCCTACGGCACGCCAGACGAGCTGAAAGCCTTGATCGACGCCGCTCATGGCTTGGGTATCTCGGTTATGCTCGACCTGGTTTACAACCACTTTGGGCCAGACGGCGCGTACATCCACGTCTATGCTAAACCGTTTTTCGACGAGGGGGCGCATACCATCTGGGGTGCCGCCATCGACTTCTCCAAACCCGAGGTACGCGATTACTTCCTACAAAACGCGTTGTATTGGTTGCTTGAATACCGCTTCGACGGCTTCCGTTACGATGCGGTGCAGGCCATCACGGATGAGAGCTTTGTCCTGACGATGGTCGAAACCCTGCGAAATGCGACGAGGGACCGGCCCGCGCACCTCGTGATGGAGCACGACAACAACCCATCCCGGCTTCTCCGTGGCCCTGGCCCCCATTTCGACGCGCAATGGACCGATGACTGGCATCACTCCATGCACGTCCTGCTAACCGGGGAGACGGAGGGCTACTATGAGGATTTCGAGGACGCGACCGCCCTGTTCGCCCGCTGCCTGGCGGAAGGCTTCTCCTATCAGGGCGAGTATTCCCGTCATGGCAAAAAGCCGCGGGGTGAGCCCGCGGCCGGGCTCTCGCCATCCTCGTTTGTCGTGTTCTTGCAAAACCACGACCAAACCGGCAACCGCGCCCTGGGCGAACGCAAGACGAGCCTGACCGCAGCCGATAAGCTTGAGGCTGCGACGGCAATCCTTCTGCTGTCGCCCATGATCCCCATGCTGTTCATGGGCGAGGAGGACGGATCCACCAGCCCGTTCCTGTTTTTCACCGACCATCACGGCGACCTGGCCGAGCTGGTGCGCGAAGGCCGCCGCCGGGAATTCCGTCACTTCAAGGCGTTCTCCGACGAGTCGGTGCGCGACCGCATCCCCGACCCCAACGATGTCAAAACGTTCGAGCGCTCCGTCCCCAACCGGCCAGACCCAGCGCAGCGGGCGCGCGTGCAGACGCTGCTGGCGTTGCGGCGTAAGCACATCACCCCCGGCATCCCTGGCGCACGCAGCCTTGGCGCGGCCGTTACCGGCGACCGCGCGATCCGCGCCGCGTGGAGGCTCGGCACCGGGCACACGCTCACGATCCAGCTCGACATGAGTGACAGTCCGGTGCCGCTCCCGCAGGAGAACGCTCTGTACCATTCCGCGCGCGTCGCCATCCGCCTCACGCCGCCCCCGGTGGGCGCATGAGTGCCCCGATATGAGTGTCCCCATATGAGTATTCCCGTATGAGTGACGCGGCGCTGCGGGCGTTGGCAACCGCCGCCGGGGTCGCCCCGCGCTGGCAAGATGTGTACCGCAACTGGCATGACGTGGCGCCCCCCACGCTCCGGCTCGTGCTGCACGCGCTGGGCCTGCCTGCCGCGACAGACAGCGACATCGCCGCCAGCCTGCATCTGGCGCGCGACCCGCACGGCCTGCTGCCGCTGACCACCGCCGCGCAGTTCACGCCCACCCCCCTGCCCATCCCGGATGGCCCGGTACACATCGAGCTTGAGGATGGCGGCACGATCAGTACCCGCGTCTAGGATGGCATGCTGCCCGGCGTCGAACCGCCCGGCTATCACACACTGACCGCCGGGTCGCAGCAGACAGTGCTGGCCGTCGCACCCGCCCGGTGCTGGGCGGTCAGCGATACCGTACGGGGCCGGGCCTGGGCGCTGGCGGTGCAGCTGTATAGTTTGCGCCGGGCCGGTGACGGCGGGCTCGGCGATTTCGGCGCCTTGGAAGACTTCGTCCGCGCCGCCGCGCCACATGGGGCCGCGGGCGTCGCCATCAGCCCGGTCCACGCCCAATTCTCGGCCGACCCGGACCGGTTCAGCCCCTACTCACCCAGCAGCCGCCTGATGCTGAACGTGCTGCACGCTCGGCTCGATGTGCCGGACACGGCGCGGGAAGCGGAGCCCCTGGTGGATTGGCCCGTCGCCGGTCGCGCCCGGCTGGCTGCAATGCGCGCCCGCTATCAAACGGCGGACCCAGGCGAGCGCGCGCGCCTTACCCGCTTTCGCGCGGACCGCGGCGCGGTGCTGGAAACCCACGCCCGGTTCGAGGCGCTGCACGCGCATTTCTTCGGTGCCGACCCAACGCTGTGGCACTGGCGGCAATGGCCCGCCGCGTACCGCACGCCCAGCAGCCCGGCCGTCCAGGCGTTTGCCGAACAGCATGCGGACGAGGTGGCACTGCACGCCTACATGCAAATGCTGGCCGATGAGGGCCTGCACGCCGCGCAAGCCGCCGCGGTCGACGCAGGCATGCCGGTCGGCCTGATCGCAGACCTCGCCGTCGGGGCCGACTCGGGTGGTAGCCAGTGCTGGAGCTTGCAGGAGCAGACGCTGCTGGGCTTGAGCGTCGGCGCGCCACCCGACCTGCTCAGCCCCCGGGGCCAATCCTGGGGACTCGCCGCGTTCTCACCGCGCGGCCTGGCGCTCAACGGCTACGGCGCGTTCCTGGAGATGCTGCGCTCCGCCATGCGCCATGCGGGCGGCGTACGGATCGACCACGCCATGGGCCTCGCCCGCCTCTGGGTCGTGCCGGACGGGGCCAGCGCGGCGGAGGGGGCGTATATGCACTTCCCGCTGCACGACATGCTGCGGCTGGTCGCGATCGAGAGCCACAAGCGCCGCGCGGTCGTATTGGGCGAAGACCTCGGCACCATCCCCGAAGGCTTTTCGGAAGCGCTGGCCAGCGCCAGCATTTTGGGCATGCGCGTGCTGTGGTTCGAGCGTGAGGGCGGGTTCGGCGCCTATACCCAGCCGCGGACCTGGACACCCGGTGCCGCGGCCATGACCGGTACGCACGACCTACCGACCGTCGCCGGCTGGTGGGCGGGGCGTGACCTCGAATGGCGGCATAAGCTTGGGCTGTTCATGGACGCGACGCACGACGCCAACGAGAATGCCGCCCGCCACGCCGACCGCGCCGGGTTGTGGAACGCCATGCGGGACAGCGGGGCCGCCCATGGCGAGCCGCCGCCGCCCAACGCGCCCGCCGCCGTGGTGGACGCCGCCATCCGCCACGTGGGCACGGCCCCGGCAGCGTTGATCGTCCTGCCGGTCGAGGATGCGCTGGGCGCGCTCGATCAGCCCAATCTGCCCGGCACGCTCGACACCCATCCCAACTGGCGCCGCCGCCACGCTGGCCCGGCTGCGCAATTGCTGGACGACCCGGCCGTCGCCGCGCGCCTCGCCAGCCTGGGCCCAGCAGTTGCATGAAGCCGTTGACCGCCACCGCCCGGCTGCAATTCCACAAGGATTTCACGCTGGACCACGCAACGGCGCTGGTGCCCTATTTTAGCCGGCTCGGGATAAGCCACCTCTACGCCTCACCGTTGCTCACGGCGCGCGCCGGATCCACGCACGGCTATGACATCGTGGACCATAAGCGCATCAATCCCGAGCTGGGTGGTGAGGACGCGCTGCGGCGGCTGGTGGCGGCGCTACGGGACCACGCCATGGGCCTCGTGCTGGACATCGTGCCCAACCACATGGGCGTGGGTGGCGCAGACAACGCGTGGTGGCAGGACGTGCTGGAATGGGGCCGCGCCAGCCCTTACGCCGAGTATTTCGACGTCGATTGGGACCCGCCCGACGCGACCCAGCGCGGACGCATGCTGGCCCCGTTCCTGGGTGCGCCCTACGGCCAGGTACTGGCGGACGGCCAGCTCACGCTTCAATTCGACCAGCAGACCGGCCGCCTGTTCG
>JANONC010000258.1:0-5745 GCA_031420655.1 Rhodospirillales bacterium
GCCGGGTCCGATGCCGATCTTTACGCTGTCGGCCCCGGCCTCGATTAGCGCGCGCGCCCCTTCCGGCGTCGCCACGTTGCCCGCCACGATTTGCACCGCGTTGCTCAACCGCTTGATCCGTTCGACCGCAACCAGCACCCCAGCCGAGTGGCCGTGTGCCGTGTCGATCACGATCACATCGACCTCCGCCTCCACAAGCGCCTGGGCGCGGGCATAGCCGTCTTCTCCCACACCCGTGGCGGCGGCGGCGCGCAGGCGGCCCAGCTCGTCCTTGTTGGCCAATGGATGGGCCTGCGCCTTGTCCATGTCCTTGACCGTAATCAGGCCCACGCAGCGATATTGGTCATCCACCACCAGCAGCTTTTCAATCCGGTGGCGGTGCAACAACTGCCGCGCCTCGTCCCGGTCGACATCGGCCTGCACGGTTATGAGGTTCTCGCGCGTCATCAGCTCGTACACGCGGGTGTTAGGGTCGGTCGCGAAACGCACGTCGCGGTGGGTGAGTATGCCGACCAGCCGCCCGGTCTCGCGCTCCACAACAGGGAAGCCGCTGAAATTATGCTGCGCCATCACGGCCCGCGCCTCGGCCAGGGTCTGTTCCGGATGGATGGTGAGTGGGTTTACCACCATGCCGCTCTCAAACTTTTTCACCCGCCGTACCTGGGCCGCATGTTCGGCAATAGTGAGGTTCTTGTGAATGACGCCGATGCCACCCAGTTGCGCCATCGCAATCGCCATCGCACTTTCCGTAACCGTATCCATCGCTGACGAGATCAGCGGGATATGCAGGTCGATCGTGCGCGTGAGGCGGGAGCGGGTGCTGGTTTCGGCTGGCAGCACCTGAGAATAAGCGGGCACCACCAGAACGTCGTCGAAGGCAAGCGCCTCCTCGATGTGCAGCGTGCGGACGGGCTCGGCCATGGCGGGACCTTTCGGGGCGGTCACGCGGGCCGGGCCAAGGCGGCCGGCACGGGATGCCTTGGCGGCCTGACATAAGCGCGGGCCGCTTGTGGCGCAACCGTCAGCCGGGGCGATATCCGGTTGCGACCACATACAATTCGCTCGACTCCTTGCGGCTCGCTGGCGGCTTGGCATGGCGCACGGTCGCAAAATGGCGCTTGAGCTTTTCGAGCATCGTTCGTTCGGAGCCGCCCTGGAACACCTTGGCTACAAATGTGCCACCCTCCTCCAGCGCGTCGAACGCAAAATGCAACGCGAGGTCCGCCAGCCCCATGATGCGCATGTGGTCGGTCGCGTTATGGCCCGTCGTGTTGGGGGCCATGTCCGACAGCACGATCGTGGCGCGGCCACCCATCAGTGCCGTCAGTTGCGCAGGCATGCTGTCGTCCGTGAAGTCACCCACCAGGATCGTGGCACCGGGGACTGGGTCCATCGGCAGCAGGTCGACGCCCACCACCCGGGCGGCCCCGCGTTGCACCGCCACCTGCGCCCAGCCGCCGGGCGCGGCACCGAGGTCTATCACGCGGGCGCCCTTGGCGATCAGGTGGAAGCGGTCATCCAACTCCATGAGCTTAAAGGCTGCGCGCGATCGTAGACCCTGCTCCTTGGCCGCACGGACATACGGGTCGTTCAGTTGGCGGCTGAGCCATTTTTGACTGGCCGTGGTGCGGCCCCGCGCGGTTTTAAGCATGACGCTCATGCCGCGTGAGGCAATTTTTTTCTTCGGAGGCAACATGAGGATCGTTCTACGCCGGTTCGGCCACCGCTGTCCCGTTTGGCGCATAGGCGCGGCGCGGTGCATCGGCGGCGGTGCCAAGCCCAGCGGCCTGGCGCATCATACGCAGCAGCATTCCCTCACGCAGCCCACGATCGGCCACGATGACGTCGCCCAAAGGCCAAACCCGGCGGATCGCTTCGAACACCGCGCACCCCGGAAGGACATAGGGCACCCGGTCCGGCCCCACGCAGGGATGGACGGCCAGCCCGGCCGCACCCATCGCAAGCACGCCCGCCAGCGCCTGATCGGCCGCGGTCGCGGTCAGGATTGTGCCATCCACCAACGGCCGGCGGTAGCGTTTCAGGTTCATGGCAATGCCTGCCAGCGTTGTCACGGTGCCGCTTGTCCCAAGCGCCCACACGCCGCCAGCCCGCAACTCGTGCCCAATGCAGTGCACCTGCTCGAACGCAATCAGCCGCGCTGCCACGTGCGCAACCATCGCCTCGAATCCCTCAGGCGTGAATGCGGCCGCGCCGTAGCGCTCGGACAGCGTGACGACGCCTAGCGGCAGGCTTGCATAGCCGATCAGGCCGGGCGGTACGCCATCTTGTAGGCGAACCCATGCAAGCTCGGTCGATCCGCCACCGATGTCGAACACGAGCGCTCGACGCGCCGGACCGCGCAACAGGGGCGCGCAACTTTCCAGTGCCAGCTCCGCTTCCTCACGGGTCGAGATCACACCGATCGGCATACCCGTTTCGGCGCGCACACGGCTGAGGAAGGCCGGGCCGTTGGCGGCCTGGCGGCACGCCTCGGTCGCGATGGCGCGGAGGGCGCGCACCGGCCGGCGGTCCATGCGGGCAGCACACGCGCGGAGTGCGTCAATTGCCCGGTTCATGGCCACGTCAGACAAAAGCCCCGTGGCGTCCAGCCCTTCACCAAGGCGGACGATGCGAGAAAAGCTATCGGTCACGCGGAATCCGTCCGGCGTGGGAACCCCCATCAAGAGACGACAGTTGTTGGTCCCAAGATCGATTGCCGCAAACAGCCCACTCCCCCTGTGGGACAATTCCTTCTTGGCTCCGTCGATGCGGGGTAGGTGCGACACGCCATCCATTCCCGTTCTCCCGACTATGATATGGGCTGCAATTTGGCTGCTGCGATAGCATGGGTGTTACAAACCGGCGACGCCCGGTTGCCTGCGCCCGGCGACGCTGATAATGGTCACAACCTGCCGGTGGGGGATAGTTTAGCGGTAGAACTTCCGACTCTGACTCGGAAAGCCTTGGTTCGAATCCAGGTCCCCCAGCCAACCCAATGAGTACAACAGGTTAGCCGGAAAACCGGGTTTCGAGGGGAATTTGTACCACTAGCCTGTACCACAATCCCCCACCAGAGGGCGGGTATGGTCGGCAACTTGCGGCGGCGCGGCGGCACGTATTAGTTTCGGCGGCGGGTGCCGCGACTTCTCCGGGAGCGCTTCCCGTCCGGGGAGATCAGCCATAGCCCAAAAACCTCGTGCTCCCGCGATGCGGCAGCCCGTGCTAGGTCGGCATGGCTGGAAACGGAGCGCCTGTTCAACGCAATGTCCCTCGCCACCGCACTCACCCTCGCCCAGGCCAAGATCCTCCTTGAGCGGCTTGCCTCCGAACCGCTGCTGGACAGCCCCACTGCCAAGGAGCTGGTCGCCAACATCGGGCAGGACGACTGGAGTGCCGTGCGCGCCCTTTTCTCGACGGCGACCGTGGAAATCATCATGGAAATGCCAGAAGAGGCAAAGGTGGCGGTCGCCAACGCCATGGCTTTAATGTCCGAGCGCATCGAGGCGTCCGTGGCGCGGAAGGCACAGGGCGTCGCCCTGCTCCGCGCGGGCGCCGCAACGCTGCGGCAGGGTCGGGAGCGCGAGCGCGCAGAAGAGGCCGAGGCGGCGCTCCTGTCGACCGAGAGGGCCGGGTCCGTGGCGGTGGACGTGGCCGAGCAGCTCAAGCGGATTGCATCGGAGGTGCGTGAACCTTCGCCACCCGGACTTCCCGTCGTTCACCCCGCCGTCGCTCCGGCGTCACCCGTCCCGACTAGCCCCTCCCGCGCCAACGAGCAGCTGCTGAGCGAGCTCGAGCAAGGCTTCTTCAGGGCCAAGAGGTTCAAGCCCGGCGAACTATCCCAGAAGGCGTGGACCTTCCAGCTATGGCGGGAGATCGTCGGGGACAGGGTTCCGTCAGAATACATCCGCCAGGACGTGATCGCCTTCCAGGCTGGCCTTCGCGATCTTCCGAATAGCCACGGCAAGGGCGCCCCGAAGAATGCGCTAAATGTAATCGAGAAGACGCGCGGGCTCGACGTCGACCGGATCAGCGAGAAGACGATCGCGCGCCACTTCTCGCTGCTACGGCAGATGTGGAAGCACCTGGGGAAGAGGGCAGCCAACCCAAACATTTGGGATGACTTCGAACACCAGATTGAAGAAAATCACCGGGTCAACTGGAGCACCGAGAACCTCGACATCCTTCTCCGCGGGCGTTGGAATTTGACAGGCCGCGCTGGCAACAGGATTGCCGAAGAAACACACGCGTGGCTCGTCGCCATCGGCGCATATTCGGGGTGTCGCATCGAGGAGATCGCTCGCATCAAGTCGGCTGGCGTGGTCAGGGATGACGACGGCGTGCTTTGTTTCCATGTCGACAAGGAGATCCTGGTCAGGCCGGGCCGCCGCGTCTGCGTTGCCGCGACGGTGAAGACGCCCTCGTCGGTCAGAAGGGTTCCGATCCACCCCAAACTGGAGGAGGCAGGTATCGAGAGACTCGCGCGCGATCGCATGGCCTTTGGGGAGGAATACCTCCTTGCCCTGACGCCGTCAGGAAAGGGTGGCAAGCGTGGCGCGGAATATTCCCGGATCTTCAGCAAGCACAAGCAGGACCTGGGGATCGGACCCGAGAACGTGTTGCACAGCTTCAGGCATTCCGTGGAAACCATCCTCGGGTCCAAGGACGTTAAGCAGCAGTGGGTCGACGCATTTTTGGGCCACGCGTCGGAGCGGCCCGGGGATAAAAAGAAGTCGGTCGGGGAGAAAGTCTACCTGCATGGCATCCAATTGGACTGCGTCGCGGCAGCCGCCTACCAGGTCGCCTATCCGCCCGAAATCGAGCCGACCCTGTTGCTCAGGCGCGTGCGCGGCCAGGTACCTTGGTGACCTAGAGTTCTTGTTGTGTTCCAGACTACCGTCCGGGATGAGCGACAGCGACCGAGTAATCCCCTTCTACAGTCTGCGCATGCGAGATTTGGTCTACCCGACAGCGGTGCTGGCCGTCCGCTGCGGGGCATGCCGAACGGAGCGAGAGGTTCCGGTAATCCCCGTTCTTGCGCGGCGCGGACCTAACTTCAGCGTGCGTGATTTCGAGAGGGTATTCACCTGCTCGGCATGCTCGAGGCGACCCGAGAAATCGCCGCCTTGCCACGGGGCATGCGACCCATGCGCGGTAAGAACCGCAAGTAACCCCGGGCGCCCTACCCGCTGCTCAGGATGCGGAACTCTTCGGCCATCCCGGTCACGAACAAGGTTTCCTCGACGCCGTTGGTGAACGTCACGTCCACGTAGTGGTGGCCGTCAGGTCCGCGAGAGCGGAATCCGATCAGTCTGATTCATATCCGGCTGCCGTGAAGTAGTTGGCGCAGTCCTTTGGCGTGAAGGTTGGCAATGCATCTCGGATCACGTCCCATAGGTCGTTAATGGTCCGCGCGGCAGCCTTTCGCAGGAACGCCTTGAGCTTGGAGAAGGCGTTCTCGATCGGGTTAAAGTCGGGCGAGTAGGGCGGCAGGTAGCACAGCGTCGCGCCGGCAGCTTCGATCGCTCGCCGTACCTCCACGCCCTTGTGGGCAGACAGGTTGTCCATGATGACCGTGTCGCCGCGTCGTAGCGTGGGGGCCAGGATCTGCTCGATGTATGCCTGGAACGCGACGCGGTTCATCGGCCCGTCGAGCACCATGGGTGCGGTCATGCCATCCAACCGAAGTGCGCCGGTGAAGGTGGTCGTCTTCCAGTGTCCGTGCGGCACCGCGGCGCGGCACCTTTC
>JANONC010000259.1:0-3462 GCA_031420655.1 Rhodospirillales bacterium
ATCGCGGCCCGCATCCGCGGCCTACCGGTCAGTGCCCCGGCGTTCATCCCGTTCCTGGGGGCGTTCATCACCATGAAAGGCCGGCCGGAGGATGCGGAGGCGGAAGCCTACGTCGCCTATGGCGGGCCGTTCCTGGGCACGCTGGCCTGCTTTGCGGTCTATTTCTGGGCGCGCGCAGAGGATAGCATGCTTGGCTTAGCGATCTGCTACGCCGGGCTGGTGCTGAATTTGTTTAACCTCCTACCCATCTCGCCGCTCGATGGCGGGCGAATCACGGCCGTGCTCGGGCCGCGCATTTGGCTGGTTGGGGCACCGTTGCTGGTTGCGGCATTTTTCGTGTCACCCAGCCCCATGTTGATCGTGATCGGCGTCGTGGCGCTTCCGCATCTGCGGGCCGCCTGGCGGTACGATCCCACGCACCCGGACAATCTCGCCTATTACGGCCGCGTGCCAGCGGCGGCGAAGCTGGAATATACGATCATGTACTTGGGCCTGGCCGCGCTTCTGGGCATCATGACGTACCGGGTACACGACATGTTGGGTGCGGTGCACGGCGGGTCCTGAGGGTCGCAACACAGCAACCGTGGTGCCGTTGGGGCAGCTCATAGCCATACTGCCACGGGTTCGGCACAGCCCAGGCTGGCTTTAGAGAAGTGCGCTAATCCGAAGCCGGCGCGCTGTTCAGGATCAGCTCGTCCCGGTGCTCTGCCAAATTCATGATGCTCACATAGGGCGCGATCTCGCCGCTGATCGTGGCCGGCGTGCCGATGATAGTGACGTGCACGCTTTCGTTCTCGACTAGGTGCTGCACCACTTCATGAAAGTCACCATCGCCGCTCATCAGGTACAGCTTGGTCCAGCGCACCTTGGAAAACGACCGCATGAGGTGAAATGCCAGGCCGACATCGACCGCCTTTTGCATTTTGGTGATGTATTGATCGCCCGAAGCGGGGTGCAGGATCGGGCCGCCGCCCATGTGGCGGGGCCAGTCGTGATGAATAGTGTTCAGCCAATACAGCTTGACCCGCATGCCCGGCCCCCGCGGCGGTGGAGAACGCAGGAAATTGTGGAAACTGTTCTGCGCCGCGCTGGTCTGATCGCTGCTGGCGTTGAAATAGTACGCGTCACCGATCGGCTCGCCCGCCGCCGTCTCGATCCGTTGACGCAGCAGCCCGTAATCCATGCGGGCCCCGCCGGAGATGCTATTCCAGGCTTTAAGTGCGTATCCCGCATCAACAAACCAGGCCGTGGTCATCTTACGGAAACAAGCCCCGCAGCTTCTTACCCGCGCGGACTTTTTCGACACCGATCGACATGGCGCTCATGCGCATCGACACATTCTCCCGTGTCGCGCGCCGGATGACCTGGTTGAAAGCGCCCTCCAGCAGCCGTTCCAGCCGGTCGTTCACTTCACTTTCGGACCAAAACAGCCGTTGTAGATCCTGCACCCACTCAAAGTAGCTCACGATCACGCCGCCCGAGTTGCAGAGGATGTCCGGAATGACAAACACCTCGCCGCGGCGCTGGTCCAGGATCTCATCCGCATCCGGCGTCACGGGTCCGTTGGCGCCCTCGGCCAAAATCCGGCAGCGCAGGCGCCCGGCGTTGGCGGCGGTAATGACGCGCTCGATCGCGCAAGGGGCCAGGATATCGCAAGGCTGCAGCAGCAGCTCGTCCGCGCTGATCCCCATCTGGTTGCTAAACCCGGCCAGCACGCCGCGGCTAGCGACATGCGCCTCGATCGCATCGAGCGGCAGGCCCGCCGGGTCGTAGAGCGCAGTGGTATGGTCACTGACACCGGTGATGGTCACGCCGTGGCGGCGGGCCAGGGTGTAGGCAGTAACGGAGCCGACGTTGCCAAAGCCCTGCACGACGGCGGTGCACTCTTGCGATTTCAGGCCGATGGTGTCGCACGCGCGACCAACCAGATATGCGACGCCGCGCCCTGTTGCCTCGCGCCGGCCCTCCGTGCCACCCAGGCTGACGGGCTTGCCGGTCACGATCTCATTAACGGCATGGCCCTGGTGCATGGAATAGGTGTCCATGAACCATGCCATCACCTGCTCGTTTGTGCCCATGTCCGGCGCCATGACGTCGGTCTGCGGGCTGACGAAGGGGATCATCTCCTGCATGTAACGGCGGCTCACGGCTTCCAGCTCACGCCTGGACAACGCCGGCGGATCGCACGCCACGCCGCCCTTGGCCCCGCCATATGGTAGGCCTGCCAGCGCGCATTTCCACGACATCCACACCGCCAGCGCCGCCACCTCGCCAATATCCAGGTTTGAGGAAAAGCGTGTGCCGCCCTTGGTCGGCCCGAGCGTTAGATGATGCTGCACCCGGTAGCCCTGAAACAACTCCGTCCGCCCGTCATCCATATGGACCGGGACCGACACCGTGATGGCGCGCTTGGGATAGAGAAGACGCGGGCGCTCGTCGTCAGGGATTTGCAGATGGTCGGCAATCAAACCGAACTGAGTGCGCGCCATGTCAAAAACAGGTCCGGTATAGATGGTCGCTGATCCGCTCACGGCACCGCCCTTCTCTGTGTCCAGCAAGCGGTGCGTGCCACCCGCCCGGCACGGGGTCAACAAAGCATTTTTTCTTGCCTGGGTTATATTCGCCATAATCCCGCCGGTCATGTCGCGAAATAGCGTAATTCAAGGCCTTGCGCGACTGCTCTGTCCGGGGTCAACACAGGCGCGTGAACATGATCGAAGCGTTAATGACCCACGCGGCCCTGATACAGGCCGCGCTATTCGGATCCGTGATAACCGCGTGCTGCGTCTCGGAACGATTGTGGCTAGGGGCCGACCCGGCCCGCACCAACCGGCGCGGCATGGTCAACGCGCTGTTCGCCGGGTGCGTGCTGCCGGTGCAGCTCGTGCTGGCCATGGGGTGCCTCGCGCTGGCACAGGCTGTAACGGCCGAGCGGTGGGGTTTACTCTACCTGCTGCCCGGCGCGGATAGCCCCTGGATCAAGTTCGGCCTGATGTTCATCGTGCTCGACCTGCTGGACTGGGTCTATCACTTCGCGATGCATCACATCCCAGCGTTTTGGCGCTTCCATTTGGTGCACCACACCGACCAGGCCATCGACGCCGGTACAACGGTGCGCGAGCATCCGGGTGAAACCATCATTCGTAACGGCTTTCTGGCTTTGTGGGTCCTGTTGTGTGGCATCCCGCCCGAGCTGCTGGTGCTACGCCAGACGGTCGAGACGGTGTCCAATATTCTGTCCCACACCGCGTTCAGGCTGCCTGAGCCACTCGCCCGCCTGGTGGGAGCCGTGCTGATCACCCCCAATTTGCATCACGTGCACCATGACGCCCGGCTGCCTTACACCAACAGCAACTACGGCGACGTGTTCAGCGTCTGGGACCATCTGTTTGGCACGCACCGCACCCTTGCGGCCGAGGACTGCGTCACCGGCCTCGATACGCACATGGTGCCGGGTGACCA
>JANONC010000260.1:0-2803 GCA_031420655.1 Rhodospirillales bacterium
CCCCCACCAGCTCTGGCGGCGGCGGGCCCACGATGGCTGGGGCAGGCGATGACAGCCACAACCCGGCCAGCACCACCGCCGCGCATAGCCCGCCGGCGCCCGCAGCAAGGAAAGCTGTCCCCCAGAGTAGCGGTGAGGATCCCATCCCGGTTAGGCCGGTGGCGGAGTTAGGTGGCCGGTTTTTATCCAAGCGCGGCATCCGGATGGCCCAGCCTCGCCATGCAGCGGAGTGCCAGGCGGCAGCCGAAGCCAGGACTGGAACGTAAACGCCTCGCCTGCCACAGCGAACCCGCCGTCGAGCACCAGCAGTTCGATCCCACCGGGCGCATCGAGCATCACGGCCGCGTCGGGCACCCAGCGCTCCAGCACGACATGCTCATGCGCGCTGGTGTACAAATGCTGCACTGTGGTTCCGGGCGGCCCGGGACGGTAACGGCCCGCGTTGGTATCGAGCCGCACGGGCGTGCTGTCCTGCGGGCCGAACTGCCATAGTTTGACGAAGATGATGCACCCGGCCGCCGAACCCGGCGTGTGGCCCGTGCCGGGCGGGTTGCGGACGTACGTGCCTTCGGGGCAGTCGCCATGCTCGTCCTGGAACACGCCTTGCAGCACCAGGAACTCCTCGCCGCCGCCATGCGTGTGCGGTGAAAAGCTGCTGCCCGGCGCGTAGCGAACGATGGAGGTTGCGCGGGCAATTTCCTCGCCCACGCGGTCCAGCATGCGGCGACCGACACCGGGAATGGGGGAGGGAGTCCAGTCCAACTGCGCGGCGTGAACGGACGCGCGGGCGCCGAAGTCAGCATTGAGGTTCATGCAGCCTGCTTAGCGCGAAAACCTACAGCGAGTGAAATACCCCGCGCGGACCCTCATTGCGCACATCGGGCGTGCCAGGGCCGCGGGTGAGGGGGGCGGGGCTGGCGGCGCGGAGCAGGGCAGCGATGAAGCGGCTGCCCCAGGCGAGCGCGGTGGTGTCGCGCAGCACGGACCAGCATGCCTGCCACCGGGCCTGGCGTTCGGCCAGTGGCATGGCCAAGGCGCGGTGCAGGCTGTCGGCCAGTGCTTCCGTATCGTGCGGGTTCACGATCAGCGCAGCGGGCAGTTGCTGCGCGGCGCCCGCAAACTGCGAGAGGATCAGCACGCCGGGGTCGGCCGGGTCCTGGGCGGCGATGAACTCCTTGGCCACTAGGTTCATACCGTCCCGTAAGGGCGTCACCAGGCCCACGCGCGCCACGCGCATGTACCCGGCCACCGTATCGCGTGGCCCGGCCCGGGCCATGAGGCGCAGCGGCGTCCAGTCCGGCTCGCTCAGTGCGCTGTTGATGTGCCCGGCCTCTTGCTCGATCGCTTCCCGCAGCTCGCGATAGGCGGCCACGTCCGACCGGGATTGCGCGGCAATTTGCAAGAACGTCACCCGCCGCCGCCACTCCGGACGGCGTTCCAGTAGGCGCTGGTAGCCCGCCAGCCGTTGCGGCAGGCCCTTGGTGGGGTCCATCCGGTCCACGCCCAGAACCAGGCTCTGCCCGGCGACGCTGTCGCGCAAGCGGTGCGTTTCGGCAGAGTGTCCGGCTGCCGCCGCGGTATCGGCAAAGGATTGCGCATCGATCTCGATCGGAAACACACCCAACTGAACCCGGCGGCCAGCGACCAGTAGCGCGCTGTCCGACACCCGTTCGGCCCCGGCAAGACGGACGGCCGCACCGGCGAAGTTGTCACGGTCGTTGGCGGTGTGAAATCCGACCAGGTTGGCGGCAAGCAGGTCCTGCACGAGCGCGCCCGACTCGGGCACGATCGCCAGCATGTCGGCCGGAGGGAACGGAACGTGCAGGAAAAAGCCGACTGGCATCGTCACACCCTGTGCCCGCAGCAGCGCCGGCAGGCTCATGAGGTGATAGTCGTGTATCCATACCAAATCCGTCTGACGTAGTGTTTGCACCAGGCCCGCGGCGAACTTCGCGTTCACAGCCCGGTATGCGGCGGCGTTGGCCCGGTCGAAGCTCATCAACTCCGGCATTGAGTGCAGCAGCGGCCACAGCGTGCTGTTGCTGAACGACGTGTAGTACCGGTCATACTCATCGGCGCTCAGGTCGATGGTGGCATATTGCACGCCGTCCCGCGTAGTGGTCTCGACGCCGGGCTGGTCCGACACTTGGCCGCTCCAGCCGAACCAGACGCCGCCGCGGCGTTGCATCAGGTCACCAAGCGCTATCGCGAGGCCGCCCGCCTGTGCGCCGCCGGTTGCGTCCGGCACGCGGTTGCTGACCACCACCACCCGGCGGGCCGCGCGCGTACCGGGTCGGCGGGCCGTGGCGGTCATGCGGGGCGCATCACGGCAACCGGCAGGCGTCCAAACAATGCGGCGGCTGGCAGGCGGTTCATCAGCTGTCGTCCCTCGGTCCCTTCGCCCAGCAGCACATCAGCGCACCACGTCCCCACCAGGTTGCGAGGCATCAGCACGGACGTGCCGGCCCAGGCAGCGGCAGGTGGCACCGGCATTGAAGCCGGTGGCGCGTCTTTGCACAGGCCGTACGGCAAACGTATGCCAGCGATGATGACCGATTTGCCATCATGTACCCGCATGAACGCGACAATGTGATCTGCCGCCGGCCCTTCCACCTTCAACGGCTGATAGCCGCCTTGGGCAAACAGAGAGGGGCTGGAAGCCCGCAGGGCCAGGATACGCTCGAGAATGGCCTGCTTCACGCGCCCGTCCGGCCAAGTGCCGGCGACGTCGTCCGGCGCAGTACCGAGCGACCCGGCCCGGGTGGCGAAATCGACCGGGCGGCGATTGTCCGGATCGACGAGG
>JANONC010000261.1:0-6674 GCA_031420655.1 Rhodospirillales bacterium
TTATGCCGGGCCAATTGCCGGAGGTCGGAGGCTGTGTGCTCCAACAGTGTGATCGCTACTTCCGCGCCCATCCATATTCCCCGAATCGAACGTGGCAAGAGCGGACCAGAACGCGCTTGCCAAGGGAACCCCAATCGCAACAAGAGTCAGGTGTTTCGGCAGTTGGTATTAGTATCGTGGTTCACACGCACGTCGCCCTAGTTCGGTAAACGCTGCGAGCGTCGCCGCCGACACAGGGCGTTTAGACGAGCACGATCTCGAACTCTTTCGTCATCTTCAGCCTGATGCCATCGGTAGCCGGCAGGCCCGCCCGCTCGCAAGCCACCACTTCGGCAAGGTCGAAGTGGTGGCTGATCGCAGCCTTCATCGCTTCCCGGTGCGCTTCAAAGACCGGATGAACGGTCCCGGTCACTGGAAACCTCTGCGGCGATAGCACGCGCTCACGACCATCGACGGAAATCCAGGCCTAGTCCCGCCCCAGAACGCGTGCCATGAGCGTGCCATGACCAATCCCCTCGGACCACCCGTCGATACCACACCCCGCCCATTGCCGGCCCGGATCAGGTTGCGCGGGCAGACGGTGGAGTTGGAGCCACTGCATGTGCGCCATACGGACGAACTGTGGGAGGCAGCGCAGAGAGCCGACGATAGTTGGGATTACATGAGTTATGGCCCGTTCGCCACGCGCGATGCGATGGCGGCGTATGTGGCCGGCTTCGCATCCCAGCATGACCCGATGGCCTGGGCCGTCCGCCCCGTCAGTACCGGGGCCGCGTCAGGCTGGCTCAGTCTGATGGACATCCAGCCTCGCGATGCGGCGATCGAGATCGGTCACATCTGGTTTGCGCCCCGCATGCAGCGGACCCGGGCGGGGACGGAGGCCATGGCACTGCTGATGCGCCTGGCCATGGAGGACCTCGGCTACCGGCGGCTGGTCTGGAAGTGCAATGCGCTCAATGCGCCAAGCCGCCAGGCCGCGGACCGGCTGGGCTTTACGTTCGAGGGCGTGCTGCGCCACAACATGGTCGTCAAAGGCCGGCAACGTGATACGGCGATGTACAGCATACTGGCCAGCGAATGGCCCCTGTGCCGCAACGCCCTGCTTGCCTGGCTCGACCCCGCCAACACGACGCCCGATGGCACCACGCGGCGGGGACTTGCCGAAATTCGGGCCGAAATTCAAGCTACATCGGTGGCGTAAGCCCGTCCTTCCCGACATTGACGCGGGCGGCACGCAACAGGCCGTCCTCGCCCTTCGTGGCACCAATGAATACCTGCGCACCTGGCGTCAGCATGGCGGGCGTCCCGGGCTCGAACGTCACGACCGGCACGTCCGGCGGCACGACCATGGTCAGCGTCTCGCCCTTGGCCACCACCGTCAGCGTGCGGCCATCGGTGCCCGACACTTCGCTTTCGATCGTCGCATTAGTCATCGTGCTCTCGGGCTGCAGGTCCCAGGGATAGTGCCCCTCGTTCGAGCCACGTGCGGCTTCGGGGAAGATGAGAACCTCAAGCGCACGCAGCTTATCCTTTGGGCCAGACGCGGCCGCGCCAATGAAGCTGCCGGGCTTCGCATCGGCTAACGTCGCGGGCACAACGGCGGCGACGTTGAACGGCTGCGCCAGCATCACCCGCTGCTCCGTTCCCTCCCGCGATTGCACCACCAAAGTCGAGCCTTCCAGCGCCTTGATTGTGCCGCGAATACGCTCCGGCGTGCCGGTGGGGGTTTGTGCTCGTGCAGTACTGGCAAGTGTAGTGCCAACGAGTGCAGTGCTGGCCAGCAACGTGAGCATGAAAGCGAGACGGATCATTCGGTATTCCTTTAAAAGGCCGCATATACTGACGTATTCCGTGGCTACGCGCCAGCCATAGACAGCCCGGCAAACGCGTGATGCTGTCCAGCCATGGTTCGAATAGCTCCACCACGCGGCTTGTTTGCCTCTCCGGTGCGCAACCTCGCATGGGGGCTGGTGTACCTGGCGCTCGTCATGCTGGGTGCGACCGCCGCCTACATGGCTGCGGGATGGAGCCTGGCGGATGCGGCGTACATGGTTATCGTCACTGTCTACACGGTCGGCTATGGCGAGGTGCGCCCGATCGACACCGGGCTGTTGCGCACCATCACGATCGCCACCATCGTGCTCGGCTGCACGGGCGTCATCTTCCTCACCAGCGCGCTCGTGCAGTTCATCACGCTTCGTCAATTCGAACAGGTCCTGGGCAGTAAGCGCATGAACCAGCAGATCGGCCGGTTGTCCGGTCACGTCATCATCTGTGGCCTAGGCCGGATCGGAGCCATGCTGGCGGCAGATTTGCTGGCGGGCAGCGTGGATTTTATCGTGCTGGACCAGAATCCTGCCCGGATCGAGGACGCGCGCGCCCGGGGTTACCTCGCGATGGAAGGCGACGCGACGGAGGAGAACGCGCTAATCGCCGCGGGCGTGGAGCGGGCGCGCATTTTGGCGACCGTGCTGCCGAACGACGCCGCCAACGTGTTCATCACCCTCAGCGCCCGCAGCCTCAACCCGGCGCTCACCATCATTGCCCGGGGCGAGCGCCCCAGTACGGAACGCAAGCTCATCCACGCCGGCGCCAACCGCGTCGTGCTGCCTGCCCATATTGGGGCCGAACGCATTGCCGAGCTGATTTTGTATGAACAAACGGCCGCCGCCATGCGGGACACGGCGCCCATGCAGGCGTTCGAGCAGACGCTGCATACGCTCGGCCTCAACCTGGACGTCATGACCGCCGCACCGCACAGCCCGGCCGTCGGCCGCACCGTGGCAGAGGTCGAGCAGGCGGCGGCGGGCGCGTTCTTCATCGTGCAGGTCACGAAACAGGACGGCACCATGCTGTCCCACCCGGACCCGGCCACTCCGGTCGAGGCGGGGGACGGCCTGGTGGTGATCGGGCGCACGCTGGGCGACAGCGCGACGTTGTTCGTGTCGTCTCAGGAACCGAGATAGGCGGCGCGTACGGCCGGGTCGGCGCGGATGGCGGCGGGGTCGCCACTGGCCAGGATGCGTCCGCGTTCCAGCACCAGCACGCGGTGGGCGGTGCTGAAGACGGCGTCCATGTCATGCTCGGTAAACAGGATGGCGAGCGTGGGGTCGGCGGTGCTGAGCTGCCGGATGAGGGCCATGAGGGCCGTCCGCTCGCCTGCGGACATGCCCGCCGTGGGTTCGTCCATCAGCAATAGCCGCGGCCGTCCTACCAGTGCCATCGCCAGCTCCAGCCGTTTGACGTCGCCATAGGCCAGCACGCCGGCCGCCCGGTCCGCCTGCGCGTCCAGGCCCACCTGCGCCAGGGCTGTCAGCGCTGCCCCGGCGTGAAGATGGCGGGCGGCGCTCCAGCCGTTCCACACCCGGCCGCGCAGCAGCGCCATCTGCACGTTCTCGGCCACGGTGAACGATGGGAACACGGCCGCCACCTGAAACGTCCGGCCCACCCCCAGCCGCCACAACGCCCGGGGGGAGCGCCCGGTCAGCCTGGTGCCGCCCAGCCAGACAGAGCCTGCGTCGGGCCGCAACTGGCCGCTGATGAGGTTGAAGCAAGTGCTCTTACCCGCGCCGTTGGGGCCGATCATCGCAACGACCTCACCGGGTGCCACGGCGAACGACACGCCGTCGACGGCGCGCACGCCGCCGAATTGGCGCATGAGGCCTGCTACGACCAGGCCGTCAGCCACGCCGCGCGCCCAACCCTTGCGGGAATAGCAGCACCAGCGCCACAATGATGGCCCCCAGCACGAGCCGCCACCAATCGGTCACGCGCAACAGCCCATCATACAGCCCGGTATAGGCGAGCGCGCCCAGCACCGGGCCGGACACGGTCTGCACGCCGCCCAGCAGCACCATCAGCAGCGCATCGACACTGCGCTGGATCCCGGCATAGGCCGGGAACACGCTGCCCTTGGCAAACGCGAACACGCCGCCCGCCAGCCCCGCCGCCGCGCCCGCCAGGGTGAACGCTGCCAGCCGCAGCGCATAGACGGGCAGGCCGATGGCCGAAGCGCGGGCCGGGCTGTCGCGCACCGCCCGCATGCCATAGCCCAGCGGTGCAAAGATCACCCGGCGCAAGAGCAGCGTGCCGCCCAGGCACACAGCCAGCGCCAGCCAGTAATAGCCCGCGCCCTGCGCCCAGCCCGGCGGCCACAGACCCAGGATACCGTTCTCACCACCCGTAAGATGCACCGCCTGCGACGCCGTGGCCCACACGATCTGCGCAAACGCCAGGGTCAGCATGGCCAGGTACACGCCCGACAGGCGCACGATGGCCGCCCCCACTGCCAACGCCGCCACCCCGGCCAGCACGGGCGCCGCGAGTAGGGCCACGGCCATCGGCGCGCCCGCCTGCTGCACCAGCAGGGCCGCGCCGTATGCGCCCAGGCCGAACCACGCCGCATGGCCAAAGCTCGGCATGCCGCCGGGGCCCATCATCAGATGCAGGCTGGCGGCGAACAGGATGGCGACCAGCGCCTCGATCGCGACTGACAGCGCGAAGGGGCCGAGCACGAAGGGCGCCAGCAGCGCCAGCAGCAAGGCGGCAGCGGCGGCCCAGCGCTGCCAGGGCCGGCTGGGGCCGAGCAGGGTGGCCGGCATCACGTCCCGCCCGGGCATGATCTGCGTGCCCAGCAACCCGCGGGGGCGCACCACCAGGACGGCCGCCATGACGGCAAACACCAGCACCAGAGTCACTTGGGGGGCCAGCGCCACGCCAAATGCTTGCGCCACCCCCAGCAGCACCGCGGCCAGGTACGCACCGCCAATGCTGCCCAGCCCGCCGACCACGACCACCACGAACGCGTCCGTAATAACGGCGAGGTCAATGCCCGCATTGGCCGAGCCCGGCGGCAGCGCCAGCACCCCGCCCAACCCGGCCAGTCCAGCGCCTAGCGTGAACACGCCCGTAAACAACCAACGCTGATCGACCCCCAACGCCGCCACCATGTCCCGGTCGAGCGTTGCCGCCCGCACGAGTGTGCCCCAGCGCGTGCGAAACAGCGCCCACAACCCGCCCAGCACGACGGGCCCCGCGGCGATCAGCATAAGGTCGTATTGCGGAAACCGGCTCTGCCCGATCGTTACAAAGCCGCGCATCCACGGCGCGCGTGGCAGGGTCAGCTCGGCCGGGCCCCAGATCAGCAGCGTCGCGTCCTGCAGCATCAGCAGCACGCCGAATGTGGCAAGCAACTGAAGCAGCTCCGGCGCACGGTACACCCGGCGCAGCAAGAGCATCTCCAACGCCGCGCCCAGCGCCGCCACCAGCGCCACGGTCAGCAGCACGCCCACAGTGAACCAGAACACGCCGCGGTCCGGCAGCCGGGTCAGTACGGACCAGCCGGCATAGGCACCCACCATGCACAGGCTGCCATGGGCAAAATTCACAACCCGGGTTACGCCAAAAATAACCGTCAACCCGGCCGACACCAGAAACAACGACGACGCGGACGCCAGCCCCGTCAGCAGGGTGGCAGCGATGTCCACCGCTTACGCCGGGCGCAGCTTTGCCACCTCCGCGTCGGACGGCATCACGCTGGCGCCGTCCACGTACACCGCGTCCGTCATCGCCGGGCGGCCGGCGACCAGGGTGCCGACGAACGTGCCCATCGTCGATTGCTGGTCTTGCGTACGGAAGCGCGCCGGGCCGAACGGGGTGGTAAACTCTGCGCCGCGCAAACCTTCGATCAGCGCATCCGTCGCCGTCCCACCCGCACGGCGCAGGCCGGCCGCGATGGCTTGCACCATGGAATAGCCTACGACGGAGCCGTTCTTTGGCGCCTCCTTGAACAGCGCCCGGTACGCGTCGCTAAATTCCGTGTGGGCGGGCGTGTCCAGCGTGGTACCCGGATAGCCGGTCACGATCCAGCCGCCCGGCGTTTCCTCGGCCAGCGGTTCCAAATACTCAGGCTCTCCGGTCAGCATGGATACGACGGACCGGCCCTCGAACAGGCCGCGCGTGTTGCCGGCACGGACGAACGCCGTAAGGTCGGCCCCGAACGTCACATTGAAAATCGCCTCCGGCTTATCGGCCAGTAACGCCTGGATGGTCGCCCCAGCGTCGATCCGGCCGAGTGCCGGCCATTGTTCGGTGCCGAACGTCACGTCTGGCCGCCGGGCCAGCAGCAGTTGTTTGAACCATTTTACGGCCGACTGCCCGTATTCGTAGTTGGGCGCCACGGTCACCCAGCGGCGGGCGGGCAGGGCGGCGGCACGCTCCACCAGCATGGCGGCCTGCATGTAGGTGCTGGGGCGCAGGCGGAAGCAGAACCGGTTGCCCTTTTCCCACACGAGCGCGTCGGTCAGCGGTTCGCTCGCGACAAACACCCGGCCCGCCTGGCGCGCCGCGTCGCTTACGGCCAGGCCCACATTGGACAGGAACGTGCCGGCCAGCAGGTCGACCTTTTCTTCGGCCAGCAATTCGTTGGCGATGCGCACCGCGTCCGGCGGGCGGCCCGCATCATCCCGGCTGATGATTTCGAGCTTGCGGCCCAGCACGCCACCCGCCGCGTTGATCTGTTCCAGCGCCAGCTGCCAGCCGTTGCGATAGGGCAGGGTGAAGGCGGGCTGCGCGGTGTAGCTGTTGATCTCACCAATACGGATCGGCCCGCTTTGGGCGCTGGCCCGCAGGGGTAACGCGAGGGCGCCGGCGGTGGCGAGCACGCTGCGGCGGGG
>JANONC010000262.1:0-1521 GCA_031420655.1 Rhodospirillales bacterium
CGGGGCCGGCAGCAAACCAAGCCAGGCCACGACGCAAACGGTGAGGAGGCCACGAACCATTCTGACTTCTTTAAGCTTGAGCGTGCACGCTAAGGGTCATTGGTAAGGAAACGTTTAATGTCAGATGCCGCATGATCCGCGTCACGCTACCCGCTTTCATCCCTCTTGCGCCTGCCGCCCGCCGCCGGACAATGGGCGGGTTCGCACTGCCCGCCAGCCCAGACGTGGCGGAGCCGGGCGCACTGAACGGCCCGTCGCTGCTGGGCTTGCAAGAGCTGCCCGACCCGCATGCTGGCGGGCTGGAGGCGGGCGTTGCCGTGCTGGATGCGTTGCGGGACGTACAGACCGCATTACTGGCCGGGCAGCAACCGGCGGCCCTGGACAAGCTGCTGGCCCGTTTGCCAGACGTGGCTGACCCGGCGCTGGCCAGCCTTATCACAGCCATCCGCATCCGGGCGCAGGTGACGGCTACCGTGCTCGCCCTGGGCGGTGCAGCCAAGCCGTTGCACGACCACCAGTAATCGACCGGTTGAACGTAAAATTACCATCTTGGCACGTGCCATCCCGCATCGTTATAACGCGGCGAGGCGTCACGGTGCTGTGATGCTGACCAAAGGACGCCCGGCCATGATGCTCACATTGCCTCCGGATTACCGCCCGTCCGACGCCGAACCTTTTATGAACCCTCTGCAGGTCGAGTATTTCCGGCAGAAGCTGCAGCGCTGGCGGTCGGAGCTGATCCGCGAAGCGGATGGGACACTCGCAAGCCTGTCGGAAGGTGGTATTTTAGAGGCGGACACTACCGATCGCGCAAGTGTCGAGACCGAGCGCGCCCTCGAACTCCGCACGCGGGACCGGGCCCGCAAGCTGGTCAGCAAAATAGACCAGGCGTTGGTGCGGATCGAAGCCGGCACCTACGGCATTTGCGACGAGACGGACGAGCCGATCGGCCTCAAGCGCCTGGAGGCCCGGCCAATCGCCACCATGTCGATCGAGGCGCAGGAGCGTCATGAGCGCATGGAGCGAGTCCACCGGGATGACTAAAATTCCGCTGCAAACTTCACCTTTATCACCGCGGGCGAAGTAGTCCATCAACCGGGCAAGCGCGCCTGGTGTTAAATGGACTGCTTCGCCTGATGGCTCGTGATTGCGGTCTTGGCTATCACCGCATTTAACTTGTTTCTTGCTTACCTATCCGGATCACTTCACAGCCACTACGCCGCCATGAACTCCATCGCCGCCTCTACGCCGCCGCGGCCATGCGGTACGTGGTTGGCGCGTAGGCTCAGTTCCACCGCGCCCAGTGCGCCCAACACCATCGGCTCGTTTAGGTCACCGATCGTTCCGATACGAAAGACCAGGCCCGATAGCTTGCCCAAACCGCCGCCGAGCGAGACGTTGTAGCGGTCCAGTGCCGTCTTGCGCACCGCATCCGCGCTATGCCCCTCGGGCATTAGCACCGTGGTGACGCTGTCCGAATAGCGGGCCGGGTCAAGGCAATACAGCTGCGGGCCATTATTG
>JANONC010000263.1:0-13667 GCA_031420655.1 Rhodospirillales bacterium
CCGGCCCGAGCTGCGCTATGACCGCGCGCTCAACAACAGCCGGGCGTTTAACGATGGCAAGGATCATGGCGCGTTCACGCTGGCAACAGACGTCGTGATCGGGTTCTAGGAGCGGCTGGCGAAAGGCGCTGCATTTGGTACGGTTTTCGCTATGACCCAAATGCGCGCCCTTTTTGCCGCCAGCCTGCTTATGGCACCGCCTGCGTTTGCGTCGGTCGTGACAGCAGATCCTTTTCCGGCCATTCAGCCCGGCCCGATTGCGGTCAGCCTCAATCCAGTGCTGACCATTCCCGCGGATGGTGCCGGTTCAACACTCGCACGTATTACGGGTGCTGTTTCGGACGGGACGGGGCGGGTTTTCATTAATGACCTGCCCGGTGTCGTATACCGGACGGACCTGACCGTGGTCACATCCCACCCCAACTTTGCCGAAGACGCTGCATAGTTCGGCTGCAATAAGTTCTGTGCCAGCTATAGTAGCGCTAATATTGGCGCGGCTACGCGGGCGGACAGTACAAGTCGAAACGTCGTGCAGATCCGGGCGTGGACGGCTACAAGCCCCACTGCCGCCACATTCAGTGGCATTAGCCGGACCGTGTTGACACTCAACGATGGTGCCAAAAAGGCACAGGACCTGTCTGCGTCGCAGGGCAAGATGCTGCGCATCAATTTGATGGCCATCGCGACGGCCCCCTACACCGTTCCGGCTGGTAATCCGTTCGTGGATAAGGCCGGCGTACTGCCGGAGATTTTCGCCTCCGGCCTACGATTCCCACAGTCATTCGGCTGGGACACCGGCGGTACGGGCCAGATGTTCACCAACGATCTGGGACAGGCCGCGCTTGAGGAAGTCGACCTGGGCAAGGCGGGTGACAATTACGGCTGGTCCCAGCGGGCCGGGACGCTGGCGACCGGCTATGCCCAAGGCGTGAACGATCCGGTTAATGAGCAGCTCTATACCACCCCGGCGAAGGATCCGGCCTACACGGACCCGATTGCTGAGTACTGGCACAGTGAAGGGGCCGCGCTCGGCAGCGGCTTTTTATACCGCGGTACGGCTATTCCGGCGCTAACCGGCCAATATGTGCTGGCCGACATCGTCGTAGGCCGCCTGTTTTACTTCGACCCGGCCGACGCCGCCGGGGAGCGGGCTGGCCACCCTGCGCGAAATCCAGCTTTTCGAGAACGGGGCGCCCATCGACCTGTACAGCACCTATTACCCGCGAGCGGATACGCGCTTGGCGCAGCTGCCCAACAACGAGCTTTGGCTGCTCAGCAAGGCAAGGGGCGAGGTATTCGCCCTGGGCTCGGTCGACGTGCCGGAGCCGGCCAGCAAGGCGCTGCTACTGACCGCGCTTACGGGCTACGCTGCGCGGCGTTCAAAATCTGCGGCCATGCGCCGGAACTGATCTCCTGCGCGAGCCAGGTGTTGACCGCCTCCAGCAACGCCGGGTCCCGCTGGAGCATGTAGGCTTTCTCTAGCCGGGTGAACGGAGCGGCGACCTGCGCGGCGCATAGTTCAGGGTGCACCAGGGCCTGATGATCGACCTCGATCCCGTCGGTCACCATCACGTCGGCCCGGCCCTCACGTATTTCGTCAAACACGGTCGCATTGTCCCGGTGTACCGTTAGCTGCGCGTGGGTCATGTTTTCGCGCGCGAATGCCTCGTTGCTGGCGCCCGGATTTACCACCACGCGTATACCTGGCTGGTCGATAGCGGCGACGGAAGTCAGCCGGTCCTTGTCCGCACACCGCACCACGGGGCGTTTGCCGTCGACGTAGTTGACAGTGCTAAACGTTGCCACCGCAGCCCGCGCGGGCGTAACCGACACGCCACCCATGGCGATGTCGAACTTGCCGGCCTCAAAGTCCGGCAGCAACCGCGCCCACACGGTGGGCACGAACTCGACGCGCACACCCAGGCTATCGGCGAGCCGTTGCGCCATTGTGATGTCCGCCCCGGAGTAGGTCCCGTCCGGGGCGCGGGTGGTGAAGGGCTGGTAGTCGCCGGTCGTCCCCACGCGCAGCACGCCGCGAGCACGGATAGCGTCGAGGTTATCGGCACCCATCGCGGTAAACGGAAACAGGCATGCTATCGCAAGAATGAAGCGCACCGTGATCTCTCCCTATCTCAACCGTGTCTCAGGTGCCGGACCACAGCAATCACTTCGACCGTAGGCACGAACACACGGGGCGCGGTTTGGGCCGGGCGCCCGTGACGGCAATGGCACATGCACGCGGTAGCTGCGCTTGCGCGTCGCCGGCACTATGCCCACGCACCGATGCCACTTGGCGATGTCCCGGAGGGCCATCCTGCCACAGTTCGCTTATCGCATCTTGGGCAAATTGAGCCGGTTCTCCGAAACGGAAACTGTACGAAAGTGTACAGTTAGAAAGTCTGTCTTTTGCTATGTTTTCATTTATTTCCAAAGACCAATCCGACCAAAATGAGGCGGCTTGAGTTCTAACTTTTGAGGTTTGGCGAACACTGCTTCCGCCAAGGCGAAGCAGCTTGGTCGGAAAGTGCTCAAAACTGGTTCATACGTTTGCTGGCGCGCCCGGAGGGATTCGAACCCCCGACATGCGGATTAGAAGGCCGCTGCTCTATCCATCTGAGCTACGGGCGCGTGCGTCACCCATAAACGCGCGCTGGTCAGTGCGTCCAGTTCTCGGTCCGGCCATAGCGAAAATTATCAGCGTACGCTTTGGGTTTGACAGGCCGGGTTTCGGGAGGCGGCTCCACCGTGTACGGAATTTCGTTCTTGATCGCGAATGCCTCCGCCTCGGCCCGCGTGTCGAACCGGAGCGTCACTTGGCCCAGCGTCGAGTCGCTACCCCACCAGCCCATCAACGGATCGTTCACCTCGCGCCGATCCTGCTGATAGTCCAGCACCCACTCACCCGCGCGGGCCTTACCAGCTTGCGTGGCAGAGCGGGGGCGCTGGAAAATGCGAGCCTTGATCATTCGTAATCTCCAATGGTCGGGGCGCCCGGACTCGAACCGGGGGCCTCCTGTACCCAAAACAGGCGCGCTACCAGGCTGCGCCACGCCCCGACAACGCGGTCATACGGCAACTGCGCCTAGTGCGCTAGGATCTTGGATAAAAACTGCTTGGCCCGGTCGCTGGATTGGCCGCCAAAAAACGCATCGCGCTTGGCGTCGTCCACGATCTCACCCGCGTCCATGAACACCACCCGGTCGGACACCTTGCGGGCAAAGCCCATCTCATGCGTCACGACCATCATTGTCATGCCGTCCCGGGCCAGCGCCACCATCACATCCAGCACTTCGCTGACCATCTCGGGATCCAGCGCGCTCGTCGGCTCGTCGAACAACATCACGACCGGATCCATCGCCAGCGCCCGGGCGATAGCCACGCGCTGCTGCTGACCGCCGGACAACTGGCCCGGGTATTTCTGGGCGTGCGCCGACAGGCCGACCCGCTCCAGCAATGCCAGCCCCTTCGCCTCAGCCGCCGGCCCGCCCCGCCCGAGCACTTTGCGTTGCGCCAGCATGAGATTTTCGATCACGCGCAGATGCGGAAACAGCTCGAAATGCTGGAACACCATGCCGACCCGGGCGCGCAGCTGCGGCAGGTTCACCCCCGGCCCGTCCAGCGCCACCCCGTCTACGGTAATGCGCCCACCCTGGATCGGTTCCAATGCATTCACGGTCTTGATCAGCGTGCTCTTGCCCGAGCCGGATGGTCCGCATACGACGACTACCTCACCCTTCTCGACAACCAGCGAGCAGGCGCGCAGAACCGGTAACGGGCCATACGCTTTGCTGACCCGGTCCATGGTGATGATCGGCATGGGAATCCCTAACGGACGATGGCAATGCGGGACTGCAGACGCTTCACCCCTTGCGAAGCCGTGAAGCAGAACGCGAAGTAAACCACCGCCGCAAACACGTACATCTCGACCAGCCGTCCATCCCGCTGCGCCACTTTGGACGCCGCCCCCATGAAGTCGGTCAATGACAGCACGTAACAAAGCGACGTGTCTTGAAACAAGATTATCGTCTGCGTCAGCAACACCGGCAGCATAGTGCGAAAGACTTGCGGCAGGATAACGGAGCCCATCACCTGCCGGTAGGTTAGCCCCAGCGCGAACCCGGCCGCCATCTGTCCGCGCGGGATGGCGCCGATGCCGGCCCGGATGATCTCGCTAAAATATGCCGCCTCGAACAACGTGAACGTCAGTAGCGTGCTCGCGAATGGCCCCACCTTGATCGGCCGGTCGGCACCCGTCACCCACTGCCCCACATACGGCACCAAGAAATAAAACCAGAAAATTACCAGCACTAGCGGCAGCGTTCGCATGACGTTGACGTAGCCCGTCGCCACCCACGACAGCACCGGCCCACCCGCCAGCCGCAACAGGGCCAACCCCGTTCCCATCACGACGCCGCCCAGCGCCGCCAGTATGGTCAGCGTGAGTGTAAACCGCATCCCTTCCAAAAACAGATACGGCAAACTGCGTTCGATTACGCCCCAATCGAAACCAGTCATCCAAACCCACTCACGTCATGTAACCCGGCACCCGCAACCGGCGCTCCAGCCAGCGCATCGCCGCCGTCGCGATCAGATTTACAATCATGTAGCCGGCCGTCGCCGCCGTGAACGCCTCGAACACCTGGAACGAGTATTCCTGCATCGCCCGCGCCCGCGCCGTCAGCTCCAGCAGGCCGATCGTGAGCGCGATGGAGGTGTTCTTGACCGTGCTGACCAGCTCGCTCGTCAACGGCGGCAGAATGATGCGGAATGCCATCGGTAGCAGCACGTAACGATAGGCCTGCAGCGTCGTAAGCCCCAGGGCGCGGCCCGCCGCCAGTTGTCCACGCGGCAAGGCCCCTAGCCCGGCGCGCAACTGCTCCGCCACGCGGGCGGACATGAACAGGCCGATGCCGATGGAACTGATGAAGAACGGCGCGTTCTGCAGCGATTTAAGCCAGTCGCCAAACCGTTCCGGCACCACTTCCGGTGCGACAAAATACCACAGGAACAACTGCACCAGCAGGGGGATGTTGCGGAACAGCTCCACCCACACGGTGCCGGCCGCCTGCGTAATGCGGCCTGGCAGCACGCGCAGAAGGCCGACGACGGTCCCCGCCACCATGGCGACGGTCCAGGCGATAGCGGATACCTCGATCGTGGTGACCAGACCGCCGAGCAAGACCGAAAGATACGTGCCCGTCCCTTCGGGCGACTGCGCCCAGAAGATCCCCCAGTTCCAATGATAGCTCACGCCGCGATCATGGGCCGTAATGCGCCGGGTCTGGGCTGTCGGACGGGGTGGCGAAGGCTCGGGTCAGCGCCGCAGTCATGGGCAGGTTTAGCACCAGCCCGCGCGGCGGGATGGGCGACAGGAACCATTTGGCATACAGCGCCGGGCCATCGGGACTACGAAACAGCGCCGCTGTCGCCCGGTCGACCACCGCCTTAAACGGCGCATCCTCCCGCCGCAGCATGATGGAGTAAGGCTCTGGCTGGCTGAACGCGTCGTCGCTAATGGCGTAGGCACCCGGCTCCTTGGCGCTGGCAATCAGGCTGGCCAGCAACACGTCGTCCAGCACCACCGCCGCTACCCGCCCGGTTTCCAGCAGGAGGAACGTTTCCGCATAATCCTTGGCCGGCAGCACGGTAAGGTCGAGTTTCTGCTCGGTATTCGCGCGGTTCAGTTGTGCAATGTTGACGGTGCCGCTGGTCGACGCGACGGATTTACCCGCCAGGCTTGCGATCGTGGTCAGCCCGGCCGCCTTTTTCGCGGCAAAACGGCTCGCGGTCAGAAAATAGGTGTTGCTGAACGCGACCTGTTTCTGCCGATCCGCATTGTTGGTCGTGCTGCCGCATTCCAAGTCGATTGTGTCATTGGCCATCAGCGGAATGCGCGTGCTGGAGGTGACGGGCGTCAGCACAACCGCCAGCTCTGGCAATTTTAGCTCCGCCTTGATCGCCTCCACCACGCGCAGGCAAATGTCGATGGCAAAGCCCACCGGTTTCTGATTGCCGTCGAGATAGCTGAACGGCACGGCGCTGTCTCGCACGCCCAGGGCTATGCTGCGCTGGTCATGGATCTTGCGCAGCGTGCCCGTCAGCTCCTGCGCGTGGGCGGCGCTGGTGAACGCCAGGAGTGCCGCGACGATAAACCGCATCGAATTACCCCTATTGCGCATAATGTGCCGGGTCCGGACTGTCGGACGGGTTTGCAAACGCTTTGGCTAATACCGGGGCCATGGGCAGGTTTAGGTTCAGGTTGCGCGGCGGGATCGGCGCGGTAAACCACTTCGCATAAAGTGCCGCGCCCTCGGGACTCTTGAACAGCTTGGCCGTCGCCTGATCCACCACAGCCTTGAACGGCGCATCGTCCCGCCGCAGCATGATGGCGTATGGCTCCGGCTGGCTGAGTGCGTCGTCGCTGATAGCATAGGCTCCGGGATCCTTCGCAGCCGCGGCCAGGCTCGCCAGCAGCACGTCGTCCATCACGAACGCCACCGCACGGCCGGTTTCGACCAGCAGGAAGCTTTCCGCATGGTCCTTGCCGGCCAGCACGTTGATGCCGAGGCCGCGATCCGTATTCACCTTGTTGAGCTGCACGATGTTGGTGGTCCCGCTGGTGGACACGACAGACTTGCCCTTCAGGCTGTCGATCGTCGCGAGCCCGGACGATTTTTTATAGACGTATTTGCTGGCCGTCAGAAAATACGTGTTGCTGAACGCGACCTGCTTCTGCCGCTCGGCATTGTTGGTGGTGCTGCCGCATTCCATGTCGATTGTGCCGTTGGCTATCAGTGGGATACGCGTGCTGGACGTAACAGGGTTCATGACCACGGCGAGTTCCGGCAGCTTCAGCTCCGTCTTGATCGCGTCCACCACTTTTAGGCAGATGTCGATCGCATAACCGACCGGCTTCTGATTACCGTCCAGGTAACTAAACGGCACCGAGCTGTCGCGCACGCCAATCGTGATGGTTCGGGTGTCGTGCACCTTTTTGAGCGTGCCGGTCAGCTCCTGCGCCTGCGCCGCGTTGGCCAATCCCAGTACTGCCAGTGCCGCCATGATGAACCGCATTACCCGTGTCCCTCTCATTCCCGTCCGGCACAGCGCCGGCTAGTCGTAGTCTGTAGCCGCGTTCAGAGCCGGTCCAGCGCGGACCGCCCCTGCGTGCGCTGCCCGACGTGTTGCCGTCTGGCCTGCTGCAGTCGACGCTCGCCACGGCCTACGCCGACCCGGCGCGGCTGACAAAGCCCGTGTTCGTCCACGACCGCGACATGATGCTCCACCCGGGCGTCCGTCGCGTCATTGTACAACGCACCGCATAGCACGTGCTGATCGGCCCGGTGCCGGAGTTGCGGCGTACCACCGCTTCGGTTCTACTGCTTTGGGGTGAGCGGGACCCGCCGATCCCAATCGCCAACGCCGCCGATTACCAGCGCGCCCTGCCACACGTCACGCTGCGTGCCCAACCCGGCCTAGGCCACCTGCCGCAGAAGGAAGCGCCGGACACGATTGCGATCGTGCGGGAGTTCCTGGACCAGCCAGGCTAGCGCAACAGGCTGCTACGTTACTGGAAGCTGGCCGGACAGCCGTCCTCCAACCCGCACAGGCTCTGCCGAGCGTGCCAGGCCCGTCGCGTCATCCGTCACCACGAACAGGCCGCACAGCGTCGCCGCGCCCTCGGCCGGGGCCATGCGTTCGCCGGGCATTTTGCGCCAGAAGCGGGCGGCGCTGCCGTTCTTGGTCATGCCGATCACGCTGTCATAGTCGCCGCACATGCCCGCGTCGCTCTGGTAGGCGGTGCCGCCCGGTAAGACCTGGTGGTCGGCAGTCGGCACGTGGGTGTGGGTGCCAATGATCATACTAATCGTCCCGTCAAACGAATGGGCGTATGCCAACTTCTCACTGGTCGCCTCCGCATGGAAATCGGCGACGATGGCAGCCACGCTCGCTCCAAGCCTGTAGCGGGACAGCAACTCCGCCGTACCGCGGAACGGACAGTCCAGCGGGTCCATGAACAGCCGGCCCATGGCGTTCAGCACCAGCGCCTGCCGCCCGTCCGCCAGGCTCACCACCACAGACCCGGCCCCCGGCGTGCCCGGCGGAAAGTTCAGTGGGCGCACGACACGAGGTTGCTGCGCGATATAGGGGATCAGCTCCTTCCGGTCCCACGCATGGTTGCCGAGCGTGATCGCGTCAGCCCCGGCGGCCAGGAACGACTCGGCCATATCCGGGCTGAGGCCAAAACCGTGACTCGCGTTTTCGCCGTTTACCACTACCAGGTCGGCACGGAGCGATGCGCGCAAGCCGGGTAGGCCGGCCACCAAAGCGTCGCGCCCGCTGCGGCCCACGACGTCGCCCAGGAATAGGATGCGCACTCAGCCGCCTTTGCAAAAGGTCACGCCCCGCTCGGTTGCGATGGCGTCCAACGGTGCGTCATGTGGGCCTGTGGGCACGATGTCCACCTCCTGCGCCGCAAACGCGCAGCCGATCGTGCGTGCGCCGGGCAGTGCGGCCAGGGTGCGGTCGTAATAGCCGGCTCCGTAGCCCAGGCGCCGCCCGGCCTGGTCCCACGCCAACAACGGCACCAGCAGCACGGTAGGCGTCATCACCGCACCCGTAGGCTGCTGCGTACCCAGCGGCCCGGGTGTGAGCGCGTCGCCCGGCTGCCAGCGCCGGAACGTCAGTGCCTGTCCGCGCCGTGGCGTGACCGGCAGCAAGACCGGCCCGCGTGCGGCCAATTCGGTCAGCAGCGGCCGGATATCGATCTCGGAGCCCATGGGCCAGAACCCGGCCCACACCTCGCCGGCCACGGGCGGACAGCGCGCTAAGATATGTTCCGCCAGCGCAGCACCCCACGCCGGGTCGAGTGCTGCGCGCCGGGCCAGGGCGTCGCGGCGCATTTCCGACTTGGTCAAGGTAAGCGGCACCGCACGCTTGAGGACGAGAGAGGCGGCAAGTGGAGCCGCCCTGGCCGTTGGCGTCTCACCCTCCCGAAGCCTGCTTGCGCAGGTGGGCACCAGGTACCAAGACCACGATCTTGGCAGAGCCAGCTCCCGGGAGAGTGCTTATTGGCCCCGGGGGTGAAGTGCCTGACGCGCCGGGCAGCCCCACCAATACAGTTAGTGCGGCTCAAGCGTTGCTGCAATCGCCTCAGCCCGCTGTGCCGCCTTCGCGAGCCGCGCCTGGTGCCGCTTTTCCTCGGAGGCTACCGACCGGCCCCGGCGCGACGCTTCCAGTTCGATCCGAAGGTCATGTAGCTCATCGGCCATCAGCAGCGCCGCCTGCACCAGAATCCGGCCCTCACCGGATTGGCTACCTAGCGCCTTGATCCGTTCGACCCGCTGTTCCACCTGCGCCGCCATCGCGTCCAGATGCGCTTCCTCGCCATCTGCACAGCCGACGGTGTAGGGGTAGCCGTTGATCTTGATCGTGAGTTGAGCCATGGGCGCTTCCTTACAGCGGGGGATGGGCGAGCGCGTCGCGCAACTGCCCGATCAGCGTATCGATCCGCGTTGCCAGCACTGGTGCCAGAGCCGGTGCCAGAGCCGGTGCCAGCACTGGTTCCAGGGCCACAGCCGGACGCGCGGTTGCAATCCGCTCCAGCGCGGCCTCCAGCCTATCCAGCGCATCGGTCTCGTCGTCCTGCACACCCTGTCCCCACTCCACCGAGTCACTGAAACCGTGCCGGACGCGGCCCGTCAAGGATGATGCCGCCCGGCGTCGTCATTCATGGGCTCGACCAGGCCCGGCTGGCACTGGCGATGCAGTCCCCGCTCACCCTCGTTTCCGGGCCGGATGCGGCGTCCTATGCGGGAATCGCATGGTGGCGCGCGCTGATACGGCTGATTGGGGATGAACATGGCCCCATGCCGGACGTGCTGGATTGCGGTGCTAACCCCGCCCAAGCGGTCGAGGCATTGCGCGCCGGCTGCCGCACCCTGGTGCTTGCCCCCGGGCCGGCCTGGGTGGATGTGTCAGACCGGGCCCGGCGCATGGGTGCCACGCTGCTCGGAACGCGCCCGACTGCCTTCGACCTCGCCCAGCTACGCCCGCGCGACGCCCGCTACCACTTGGCCGCCTGGCTCCGATCCGCTAATGCCCCCGCTAACATCCGGCCAATTTCTGAAGGAAACGGCACATGAAGGTCACACCGCAGGTCAAGGCCATCCTCGACAATTACGAGAGCGACAATCCCGGCACCAAGTCCAACCTCGCCCGCATCATGATGACCGGCAAGCTGGGCGGCACCGGCAAGATGGTGATCCTGCCTGTCGACCAGGGGTTCGAGCACGGCCCGGCCCGTAGCTTCGCCCCCAACCCGGCCGCCTACGACCCGCATTACCATTTTCATCTGGCGATCGACGCGGGCCTGAACGCCTACGCCGCGCCGCTCGGCATGATCGAGGCCGGAGCCAGCACCTTCGCAGGCGCCATCCCCACCATCCTCAAGCTGAACAGCAGCAACTCGCTGGCGACCGAAAAGGACCAGGCTGTCACCGGGTCCGTGAACGACGCGTTGCGCCTCGGGTGCTCGGCCATCGGCTTCACGATCTACCCAGGCAGCGAGTACGCGTTCAAGCAGATGGAAGAGCTAAAGGACCTGGCCGAGGAAGCCAAGGACGCCGGGCTGGCGGTGGTGGTGTGGAGCTATCCGCGCGGGCCGATGCTGGACAAGGCGGCGGAGACGGCGGTCGATATCTGCGCCTATGCCGCGCACATGGCCGCGTTGCTGGGCGCCCACATTATCAAGGTCAAGCCGCCGACGGAGGTGGTCAGCCTGGAAGCTGCCAAAAAGACCTATGCGACGCAGAACATCGACATTTCCACGCTCGCCGCGCGGGTCAAGCATGTGGTGCAGTGCTGCTTTAACGGGCGGCGCATCGTCGTGTTCTCGGGCGGTGAGTTCGGCAGCGACGTGAACGCGTTGTATGAGGGCATTCGCGGCGTGTACCAGGGCGGGGCCAACGGCAGCATCATCGGCCGCAACACGTTCCAGCGCCCGCGGGCCGAGGCGCTGGCGTTGCTGGACGGGATCATCGCCATCTACCAGGGCAAGTGATGAGCGACCCCTGCCGCCTCTATCTGGTAACGCCAGACCTGATGCGGCCGGGGGCGGACCCGGCGTTTGCCATGACCTTGGCGCAGGCGCTGGACGCGGGTGACGTGGCCGCGGTTCAGCTCCGGCTGAAGGAGGCCAGCGATGACGAATGGCGGCGTCATGCCGATACGCTGCGCCCCGTCGTGCAGTCCCGCGGGGTGGCGTTTTTGCTGAACGACCGGGCAGATTTGGTGCTGGAAACCGGCGCAGACGGTGTGCATGTGGGCCAGGGCGACTTGGACGCCGGCGCCGCCCGGACGCTGCTGGGGCCAAAGCTCACCGTGGGCGTTACCTGCCATGACAGCCGTGACCTGGCGATGCGCGCTGGCGAAGCCGGAGCAGACTACGTGGCGTTCGGCGCGTTCTTCCCCACCACGACCAAAGATGCGCAATTCCATGCCGAGCCGGACATCCTGGCCTGGTGGAGCGAGCTTATGGAGCTGCCGGCCGTCGCCATCGGCGGTATCACGCCCGCCAACTGCGCGCCGCTGGTGCAGGCCGGCGCCTCGTTCCTGGCCGTCGCCAACGGCGTCTGGGCGCACCCCGGCGGTCCGGCCGCCGGCGTGGTGGCATTCAACCAGGCGATCGAGGAAGCGGGCCGCCTTTAAACCCTCCCTCGGTTGCGGGAGGAGGGCTGGGTCGGGGTCATGGACACCGGCCCTTCGGCAAAGCCTTGTTGTTCGTTGGCGCCAATCAGAGGCCAGCGCCACCCGCCCCAAACCCTACTTTCTCTCGAGCCCGGGGGAGAGAATTCAGACCGGGCTTTGCATGACACTAGACGGCTGGCTATTCACGACCGCGGCAATGCAGGCCTGCTTTGACGATAACGCCCGGTTACGTGCCATGCTGGCCGTAGAGGCGGCACTGGCGACAGTACAGGATCAGCCTGCCCTCGCGACTGCGATCACAGACGTCGCGCTCGATGGCACGGCGATTGGCGCACAGACCGCTATCGCCGGCGTGCCGGCCATCCCGTTCGTCCTGGCTCTGCAACAGGCGCTGCCCCCGGCGCTGGAGCCGCTGGTCCACAAGGGTGCCACCAGCCAGGACGTGATCGACACCGCGCTCGCTTTACAAATCCGGGGCGCGCTGGACCTACTTATCCCAGAGTTGGATTGCATTCTGGCGGGCCTGGCCGCCCTGGCCGTCACACACCGGGCCACGCCCTGCGCCGGGCGAACCTATGGCCAGCACGCCGCGCCGGTCACGTTCGGCTACAAGGTTGCGGTCTGGCTGACGGGTATCGCCGACGCGGTCGCCCAGCTGCCGGCCGTGCGCGACCAGGTGCTCGTCGCCACCCTGGGCGGTCCGGTAGGCACCTACGCACGCGGCCCGGACGAAGTGGAGGCCTTTGCCGCCCACCTCGGCCTCGGCACCCCACCGCTGGCCGGGCACACGGGGCGGGGACGGCAGGCGGCACTGGGCGCGTGGCTGGCCGGGTTGCTGGGGGCGCTGGCCAAGATGGCAACCGATATTGTGCACCTGACGAGTACCGAGGTGGCTGAGGTACACGAACCCGCTATGCCGGGCCGGGGCGGCTCGTCTGCCATGCCGCACAAGCGCAACCCGGTCGGCTGCACCATTGTCCTGTCTGCGCATCTACAAGCGCCCGGCCACGCCGCCACGCTGCTGCACGCCATGGCCGCGGCGCATGAACGCCCGGCCGGAGCCTGGCATGCGGAGTGGCAGGCGATCCCGGCCCTGTTCGGCCTGGCCGCCGCCGCCTGCCGCGAAGCCGCCTGGCTTGCGGAAGGCCTGGACGTGGACCCGGCCCGCATGGCGGCCAACCTGGGTGCCACTCGCGGGCTGCTTTTTGCCGACCGCGCCGCTGCGTTCCTTACCCCCACCATGGGCCGTGCCGCCGCGCATGCGCATGTCGAGCACGCAGCGGCCACCGTGCGCGACACCGGGCAAATGCTCGCCGAGGTCCTTGGCCCGGATTGTGCCCCGGCGTTCGACCTTGCCCCCGCCATTGCTGCCGCCGCACCATGGATTGACCGTGCCCTGGCCCATGCCGGCGTTGCCCGTGGAGCGCTTGCCGCCATCACGAGGCCGCAACATCGTGGTTGCCCCTAACTGGCGGTGCTGAGCGACATCTATGCGCAACCATTTCGCACGGCAGAGGCGTTCGGCACCGCAGCCGTTCTGTATGGCATGGTGTCCGCGCTGCTGGTCTGGGGCTTGCGCGGGCTGGAACGGCGTTACCTGAGGCATTTGGCATGAACAGTTCCATCACCCTTCCCGGCCCATTCGGCACTAGCCACACCCTGATTATCCATCGCTACGGCCGGCCCGGCGCGCGCCCGCAGGCCTACATCCAGGCCGGACTGCACGCCGACGAAGTGCCGGGCATGCTGACCGCGCAGCATTTCTGCGCTCGCCTGGCGGCGGTGCCGGCAGAGCAGTTCGTGGGGGAGGTAATCGTCGTACCAGTCGCCAACCCCATCGGCCTGGGCCAGCGCGTACTCGGCAGCGCCATCGGCCGTTTCGACCTCTCGGACGGACTGAATTTCAACCGTGGCTACCCCGTCCTGCGCCCCTCCGTCTCAACGGGCACAGACGCGGT
>JANONC010000264.1:0-2086 GCA_031420655.1 Rhodospirillales bacterium
ACGCGTCCGCCGCACACTGCGTCGGCGATGGCCAGAACCTGGTCGGTGATCCAGCCGAAATCGGCTGTTTCCAGCAGTAAATCGGCCAGCGGATCCGCCCGGTGCGCGTCGAACCCGGCGGAGATCACGATCAGCTCCGGCGCCCATGCCCGCAGCGCCGGCAGGCCCGTGCGCAGCCACGCCGCGCGGAAGCCGGCCCCGTCCGTGCCCGGCGGCAGCGGCATGTTCACCAGGTTGTCCGCAACGCCCCGCTCGGACGCAAAGCCAGTGCCAGGATAGCAGGGCGATTGATGCGAGCTGATGTAAAGGAAGTCCGGGTCACGCCCGGCAATATCCTGCGTGCCGTTGCCGTGATGCACGTCGAAATCGACCACTGCGACTCGGCGCAGCCCCCAGCGGGCGCGGGCATGCAGGGCTGCGATGGCGGCATGGTTGACGAAGCAGAACCCCATCGAGCGCGTGCGTTCCGCATGGTGGCCCGGCGGGCGCACGGCGGCAAACGCGGTGCCGGCCCAACCCTCCATCACGGCGTCGACCGCGCCCAGCGCTGCCCCAGCCTGACGGCGGATGGCCTCTGTCGACCCGGCGCTCATCAGCGTATCGCCATCGATGTACTGGTGGGCACCCGGGGCGACGACGATGGCCATCAGCGCCGCGATGTACCGGGCCGGGTGGGCCAGCTCCATCTCCGCCTCGGTTGCAGCCGCCGCTTGCTCCCGCAAGATTGGCGCGAACTCCTCCCCCTCCAGCGCCTGCAGCACGGCACGCAGCCGCTCTGCGTTCTCAGGGTGATAGGGCCCGGTGTCATGGTTCAGGCAGGCTGAGTGCGTAAACAGCGCGGTGGGCTTCATGCCGGCTCCCGCTTACGAATGGTGAAGCTGAACACGCCGCTCTCTTCGCCCTGCGCCACCAGTGCATGCCCGGTCTCACGGCAAAAGGCCTGGAAATCCGCGACGGCGGCCCGGTCCGTTGCCAGTACCCGCAACCGGTCGCCGGGTCCGAGGGCCCGCAGCGCCCTGTTTGCGCGCAGTACCGGCAACGGACACGACATGCCTTTGACGTCCAGGACTGTTTCTCCCATGCCGGGCAGTATTCCGCGGCCTTAGTGGAACAGCAAGACGGTGATAACGCCGCCCACCATCAGCACGAGCCCGAGCACGTCCGAACGGCGCAACTGCTCGCGCAGGTAAAAGCGGCTGAACAGCAGGGTAAATACCATGTCGGCTTGCCCCGCGGTGCGTACGAGGGCGACAGGCGCGAGCGAGAAGGCGGTGAACCACCCGGCCGACCCCAGGCCCGACAGAACCCCAACCCACATGGCGCTGCGCCATCCGGTGAACGCCGCGCGCAGGCCGGCTGGCTCGCGCCAGGCCATCCAGCTGCCCTGCATCAACGTTTGCAGCGTGTTGGTGACGACCAGGGCGCACAGGGCCGCCAACACCACGTCGGAGGAGTTGGTTGTGCCGACAGCGTATTTGATCGCCACGCCAGCCAACGCAAACCCGGCCCCGGCCCCGATGCCGCAGAGTGCTGCGGGCTGTAGCGAGGCGCGCAGCATAGTCGCCCGGTTCTGCCCGGCCAGGGAGAGCGTCTGCACGCCGGCCAAGCCCAACCCGATACCCGCCCACGCACCCCACGACAGCGTCTCATGCAACAGCACGGCGCCCAGCAGCGCCGCTTGCACCGCGTCGGTTTTGGCGTAGGCGGTACCGACGGTGAAGTTACGAAAGCCAAATGCCATGATGAGCAGGGACGTGCCGATCACCTGCGCCAATCCACCCGCGGCGCAGGCCAGCACGAAGCGCCAGCCGATATGCGGCAGCGGCCCACCCCGCAGCAGGAGCGCGCCCGCAACCAGCACCATGCCCACCGGCATTGCATACAGATAACGCACGAACCCAGCCGTCCCGACCGAAAAGCGTCCGCGCAGCCGCTGTTGCAACGCCGTTCGCCACGTTTGCAGCAGTGCCGCCCCGAGTGTCAGTGCAAGCCATAGCGGCAACCTACCGGCCCCGGCCCGCGTTGCCGTGAAAACGGAGATCGCCGATGCGGATACTAATGGTCTTGATGCTGCTGAGCACGCCTG
>JANONC010000265.1:0-2607 GCA_031420655.1 Rhodospirillales bacterium
CTCCGTGGTAGCTGATATAGGGAGCCGACCCTGGTTGATGAAAGGCCCGGGACAGCGCAGATCAGAAGGATGGAGGACCGTTTGATGCAGTCGTTGCCCAGAAGTGACACGGCCAGCCAGGACGATGACGGTCTGGCACAGGCGGTGGACACCCTGGCCGGCCGCGCCGCCGCTGCCCGGGCCGAGATCGGGCGCGTGATCCTGGGGCAAGATCAAGTGGTGGAGCAGGTGCTGGTCGCCTTGCTCGCGGGCGGCCATGCCCTGCTGGTCGGCGTGCCCGGACTGGGCAAAACTTTGCTGGTCGAAACGCTCGGCACCGTGCTGGGCCTGACCCCCAAGCGGGTGCAGTTCACGCCAGACCTGATGCCCGCCGACATCACCGGCAGCGAGGTGCTGGACGAGGCGGGTGGACGGCGGCAGTTCCGCTTCATTCCCGGCCCAGTTTTTTGTCAATTATTGATGGCAGACGAAATCAACCGCGCCTCGCCCCGCACGCAATCGGCGTTGCTGCAGGCGATGCAGGAGGGCCGGGTGGCTGTTGCCGGTGAGGATCACCCCTTGCCGCGGCCGTTCCACGTGCTGGCGACGCAAAACCCGATCGAGCAGGAAGGCACCTACCCCCTGCCCGAAGCGCAGCTCGACCGGTTCCTGCTGCAGATCGACGTGACCTACCCGGCGCTGGAGGCGGAGCGTGCCATGCTGCTGGCCACGACGGGTGCCGATGTGGTGCGCCCAAGCCCGGTGCTGACGGCTGACGAGCTCCTGGCGGCACAGCGCCTGATCCGCCAGGTCCCGGTCGGGAATACGGTGATCGACGCCATCCTGCGCCTGGTGCGCGAAGGCCGCCCGGAAACCAGCACGCTGCCGATGGTGCGCCAGCATGTGGCATGGGGTCCCGGCCCCCGGGCGGCGCAGGCGCTCATGCTCGGCGTGCGCGCGCGGGCGGTGCTGGACGGACGGCTGGCCCCCAGCCTGGACGACGTCGCGGCGCTGGCCGGGCCCGTGTTGCGGCATCGCATGGCGCTGAGTTTCGCCGCACGCGCCGATGGGGTGGCGCTGCCGGATGTGATCGGGGCGCTTGTCACCGGCATGACCGTTTGACGGACACCGCCCTCGCCCGCCGGGCGGAGGCGCTGGCGGCGCGCCTGCCGCCGTTGCTGGCCCGGTCGCCACGCGTGGCCAGCACGGTCGTGGCCGGGGCGCATGCCCGCCGCCGGGTCGGCCCGGGGTCGAGCTTTTGGCAATTCCGCCCCTTTGCCCAGGGCGACGCACCGGGTGCTATCGACAGCCGCGCCAGCGCCAAGTCCGACCGCGCCTATGTCCGCCAGACCGAGTGGGAACTGGCGCAGACCGTACATGTCTGGCGCGACGGCTCGGCCAGCATGGAATGGCGGTCTGCCCCCGCGCTGCCCACAAAGGCCGAACGGACGGCGCTGCTGGTGCTGGCCGTCGCGGCGCTGCTGCTGCGCGGCGGTGAGCGGGTGCGGTCGCTGGGCGGCCCGCCCACCCCTACGCTGGACCGCCTGGCGGAGGCGCTGGATCGTCAAGTCGCGTCCGGGGTGCCGGGCGCTGCCGCAATACCGGCGCATGGCCGGCTGCTGCTGGCAGGAGACTTTCTCGCCCCCTTGCACGAGATCGAGGCCGCGATCCGCCCCTATGCCACCCGCCCCGTGCGCGGCCATGTGATCCAGGTGCTGGACCCGGCCGAGTTGAGCCTGCCGTACCAGGGCCGGGTGCGGTTTCGCGGGCTGGAGGGCGAAGGCGACACAACGGTCGCGCAGGTGGAGGGCGTGCGCACCGCCTACGCCGCCGCCATCGCCGCGCAACAGGACGGGCTGCGCGCTATCTGTGACCGCGCGGGCTGGACCTGCACGCTGCATTGCACCGCCAACCCGCCGGAGACGGCGCTGCTCGCGCTGTACGAGGCGATCGCGTGATCTTCACCACACCCTGGCTGCTGCTGGCGCTGCCTGCGCTGCCGGTGCTGTGGTGGCTGCTGCGCGTAACCCCACCCAGCCCGGCGATCGTGCCCTTCCCCGCGCTCCGGTTGCTGGCCGGGTTGCAGGCGCAGCCCACAGCGGCGCGGACGCCCTGGTGGCTGCTGGCGCTGCGTTTGCTCGCGGCGGCCTTGCTGATCGTAGGTCTGGCCGGGCCGGTGCGCGACCCGGCCGCCGCGTTGCCCGGCACCGGCCCGGTCGTGTTGGTGATCGACAACAGCTGGGCCGCCGCCGCCGACTGGCCCGCCCGGGTGATGGCCGCCAACGCCGTGCTGGACCGCGCGCAGCGGGAGGGCCGGCCCACCGCGCTGCTGGCCACCGCCCGCATCGCACCGGACCGGCCGGCCGTTGCTAGCCCGGTGCAGCCCGCCGCCACGCTGCGCACGCTGCTGGGGGCGCTCAAACCCCTGCCCTGGCCTGCCGACCACACCCCGCCCAGTCTGCCCGCCGGGCCTGTGTACTATATCGGCGACGGCGTGGCCCAGCCGGACGACCCTGGCTTTGCCGCCGCCCTCCAGGCCGCCGGGTCCGTGACGGAGCTGCGAGCCGACCCGCCGGCCACCGTGCTGCTCCGCCCGGGCCGCGATCCGTCGGGACCGTTTGGTGCCCG
>JANONC010000266.1:0-2777 GCA_031420655.1 Rhodospirillales bacterium
GCGCGGACGTCGACCGTGCGCTTGTTACCGCCGCGTTTGGCCGCTGGAACGAGAGGCTCGACCAACGACCGCTCCTCGTCCGTCAGATCGCTCGGGTAGCGCTGCTTGCTACGGTCGTACCGACCGCGGTTCCCCGTCGTCCACATCCAGGACTCCTGTGAATCGGTGCGTAGGCCACGGAATAACAACAGATTCATCCAAATCAACATGTTCATGGATGGACACTTACGGGATCTACCAACGCGCTTGCGTGAGGTTGGGCGTTGTCTGCCTGACCACGAGTTCGACGCGACAACCCGCTCCATGAGGGGTTGGGCCACGTCCGCTGGGATCAACCCGGCCAATTTCACCCGGCTGGCGCAGGCGATGGGCTACACGGGCTGGGAAGCCCAGCGCCGCCATGATCGAGACGCGGCGAACCGAGGCAGCGGCCCCGTTCCCGGGCCGTGTCCGCCGGCCCTGCGCAGTAACCGGCTCCGACCCGGCCACGATCGCGGCCGCAGTGATGGAGGCTGACGCCGTGACAACGGACGCCTTGGCTCAAGGCAAGACAGTTTCCGCAACTGCCGAAGCCGCCCTGTCCCTGCATCGGGCGGAGTGGGTCTGGGCCTCCTTCAGCTACATCGAGAGCTGGTATAATCCGGCACGCCTGCGCTCAGGCCTGGGATACCGGTCCACTGATGACCTCCGAAGCCTAGTGGGAGGCGGCCCTGACCGAGCCGTAGCCCTCAAGCCGACAAATTGTCCACGAAAACGGGGCAACCTCAGTTAAGCAAGACGGCCGCCGCTCGGGGCAGGGCGGATGATACAAGTATATACGTATTCAAACAGAGTTCACTTTTATGAAACCGTGTTTCGAACTTAAAATACATTTTGATCTGAGGTCGTTACCTGCATATCGAGCGGTATGTGACGCGCGGTGATCTGGAGATTTACGACGGACTGTGCCGGTTATAGCGGAACCTGGGTGTTAATCCGAGAACTGAGAAGGTCCCGGCTTGCCGGCGAACAGCTCGGCACCTATCATTTACCTCAATGACATCAGATAATTTTACGCGAGTTACTCTTACCATTCCCGCCTTGGACGAATTTCCGCTTGGGGCCACAATCTACCTGCCGGCTCGGCCGCGACCAATCGGCGTGGTCACTATTCACACTGCAACGGCGGTGCCGGCCCGCTATTATGCCCCATTTGCGTCAGCGCTCGCTGACCATGGAATGGTCGCCATCACTTATGACTATCGCGGGATCGCTGCGTCTCGCCGCAGTAGCCTGCGTGGCTTTGGTGCGAGTATGCGGGACTGGATCAACTTAGATGCCGAAGGGGTTCTGGCCTGGGCGCTGACGGCCTATCCGGGTTTACCGCTCTTAGCGGTTGGACATAGCTTGGGAGGGCACGCTATCGGCCTATGCCAGAACAGCCGTTTTTTAGCCGGTACAGTCATGGTTGCTTCAGCTGCGGCCTGGGTTGGCTTTATGCCAAGCCGTGCGGAACGCCTAAGAATTCGTATCTTGCTGCGCGTTCTGGGGCCAGCCTTGGTGAATGTCTTTGGCTACGCCCCGCTGCAGCGTCTTGGCATGGGTGAGGACTTGCCTGGTCCAGCTTTTCGCGATTGGGCGGGCTGGATAAGTCGGCGGCATTACTTCTTCGACGATCCAACCATGGATGCTGCATCGCGTTTCGCGCGAATTCGTGCCCCCGTTTTACTTGCCGGGGCAGAGGACGATCCATGGACACCGGCACCTGCAATTGACCTGCTCGGATCCTATCTCACGTCAGTCAAACCCGAGCGTTGGCAGATTTACCTGACGGACGTCACGACTAAGGGGATCGGGCATGCGGGCTTTTTCCGCACTGAACATCGTCATACCATTTGGCCGCGCGCAATCAACTGGCTTTCCCGGCACGCGATTGCCGCCGCCTAAGAGTCCGTTTGAGAGTCGCTCATTGATGGGCGAGCCGTCGTAGCAGAAGGCTTCCCATGGCGACGTGAATCATCGCGTGCGAGACGTCGAGCCGAGCTTCGTAGTCGCTGACCCTGCCCCCTGTGTGCCCTTGGTTATGAGCAGAGTCAGTTCTCCGTATGCCCCTGCTTGGGGCGGGTTGCAAAGGCTACTGGGGTGAGCCCGTTCAGGCTCGTGTGTGGTCGTGCTGTGTTGTAGTCGATCCTCCAGGCTTCGATGATCCGACGCGCCCCGGTCAGGCTGCTGAACAGGTGTTCGTTCAGGCATTCATCCCGGAACCGGCCGTTGAAGCTTTCCACGAATCCGCTTTGCTGGGACTTGCCCGGGGCGATGTCGTGCCACAGCACCGAGCACTCTTCCTGCCAGCGCAGGATGGCGTGTGACGTCAGTTCCGTGCCGTTGTCTCTGACGATCATCGCCGGCCGGCAACCCCGCAACTCGGCGACCCCGTCCAGCTTGCGTCTGACGCGCAAGCCGGACAGCGACGTGTCCACCACCAGGCTGAGGCACTCGCGGGTGAAATCGTCAACCACCGCCAGCACCCGGAACCGGCGGCCGCTGGACAAGCTGTCCGACACGAAATCCAGCGACCAGAGTTGATTCGCGGCCTCCGGCAGCGTCATGGGCGACCGCGTCCCCAGTGCCCGTTTCCGCCCACCTCGCTTGCTCACACCCAGCCGGTTGGTCCGCGTCGCGGCCCAACCGCGGTAAAGTCGGAACAGCCGCTTATGGTTAGCAGCACGCCCTCCCGCGCCAGCAGTATGTGCAGGCGCCGGTAGCCGAACCGCCGTCGCTCTGAGGCCAGCACCCGC
>JANONC010000267.1:0-10209 GCA_031420655.1 Rhodospirillales bacterium
GTGCATGAACATTCCGGCACGCTACTGCACCGGCTATCTGGGCGACTTCGGTGTGCCGATTTCGGACGCGCCCATGGATTTCTCAGCCTGGTTCGAAGTCTACCTCGACGGTACGGATGGCCCGCGCTGGTACACGTTCGATGCCCGGCACAACTTCCCCCGCATCGGCCGCATCCTGATGGCCCGCGGACGGGACGCGACGGACGTGGCGCTGGTCACCAATTTCGGCCAGGCTTGGCTGGCACAGTTCGATGTCGTGGCGCTAGAGGTCTAGCAGGCTGTCGGATTGAAGCCAGAATAGTTGGGTATACGCAATCTTAGTAACGTTTGACACTTCTCGGCGAGGATAAGTCGCTCTCTAACGGATCTTCTCCGCAAGATTATTGCGCAGAACACCTCAATCCGACAGGCTGCTAGAGCCCAATCCGACCAAAGTGGGTCGGCTTGAGCCCTAGGTTTTGAGGTTTGGCGAGCACTAATTCCGCCCAGGCGAAGCAGCCTGGTCGGAAAGTGCTCTTGCCGCCATACCAGCGTCGGTAATCCACTGTTATATTACGCGTTCCTCTCGGGCGTAAGGTTTACTCCGCTTCGCGTACCCCAACGAAACCAGATGGGTTGGCAAGTCAAGACTAGGATCAGGCCTCCGCCCGCAGGTCGAGTGTGCGGGGGTGCTCGGCCGAGGCTGATCCGGTGGGGGCCGCCATGGGCCCGGGCGTGTGCCCCATGGGCTGAAACCGTGCACGCCGCCGCGCTTCGGCCTCGTTGCCGTTTACGGGGAACGTGGCGTAGCTGTGGCCGCCCGGGTGGGCCACGTGGTGGGTCATGCCGCCCAGGCTGCGGCCGGTCCAGCTATCCCACACGTCGAACACCAGTGGTGTCTGCGCGGCGATGGCGGGGTGCAGCGATTGTGGCGGGTTCCACGCCTTGAACCGCACACCGGCGACGTACTCACCCTCCATGCCCGTGGCACTCAGCGGCACGGCGACGCCGTTGCAGGCCAGCACAAAGCGTTCCATCTCCCACGCCGAAACGCGCACCTGCAATCGCTCGACGCTGCTATCGACGTAGCGCACCGTTCCACTCACGCCGGCGGTCTCGCCCAAAGCGTGCCAGGGCTCGAGCGCGTGGCGCAGTTCCACCTGCATGCCGTGCACATCGACGGAGCCGATGCGGGGAAAACGGAACTCGGCGTGCGGGGTGAACCACGCCGGGTCAAACCGGACGCCGTGGCTACTCAGTTCCTCCAGCGCGTCCAGCAAATCCTCGTGGACATAGTGCGGCAGCATAAACTGGTCGTGTACGCGCGTCCCCCAGCGGATCAGCCGCCGGTCATAAGGCGTGCGCCAAAAGGCACTGACGGCCGCGCGCATCAGTAGGGTTTGCGCGAGGGCCATCTGCGGATGGGGCGGCATCTCAAAGGCACGGAACTCCACCAGTCCGAGTCGCCCGGCCGGGCCATCGGGCGAGTACAACTTGTCGATACAGAACTCGGTCCGATGCGTATTGCCCGTCATGTCGGTCAGGATGTTGCGCAGCAGTCGGTCCGTCGCCCAGGGTGGCGTCTCCCGCCCCGGCGCGATCTGCTTGAAGGCAATTTCCAGCTCCCGCAGGGCATCCTGACGCGCTTCGTCGACACGCGGATGCTGCGACATGGGACCGATGAACAAGCCGCTGAACAGATACGACAGGCTCGGGTGGTTATGCCAAAAGCCCAGCAACGACTTGATCAGGTCAGGCCGCCGCAGAAAGGGGCTGTCTTCGGCCGTCATGGCACCCATCACGACGTGGTTTCCGCCCCCGGTGCCGACGTGACGCCCATCCAGCATAAACTTTTCGGCTGTAAGCCTCGCATGCCGTGCCGCGTCGTACAACTCGGTCGTACGCTGCACCAGGTCGTCCCAGCGTGTGGCAGGGTGAATGTTGACCTCGATCACCCCCGGATCGGGCGTGATTGAGAAGCCCTGCACCCGCCGGTCGCCCGGGGGCTTATAGCCTTCCAGCACCACCGGCTGATTGTGGGCGCGGGCCACCCCCTCGATGGCTCTGACGAGGGCCAGCCAATCTTCGGCGCGGTCCAGCGGCGGAAGGTACAGGTACAGCACGCCCTCCCGCGCCTGCGCCGTAAATGCCGTGCGTACGCCCGCGACCGTGCGGCCCGGCACCGGGGTAAAGTTGAACGGACCCTGTTCCTCGAAGGGATCTAGCTCTGGTTCGGGCTCAAGCAGGGCCGGATGGACCCACGGCAGGCTCGCCAGCGGCAGGCGCAGCCCGGCCGACACGTCACCCTGCACCAGGAACAGCTTGCCTTCGCGCATCGTCCAAATCTCGGTCTGCCAATGGCGCGGCACGCCCCGGCGCTGAAGCGGCAGGACGGTTGCGACCTGCGCATCCAGCCCCTGGCTGAACACGCGAATGATCCGCGCCCGTTCCAGCGGATCCCGCGCGGCCGCGGCCTCGGCGACGATATTGGCCGGCATGCGGGCTTCGCGCATCAGCCAATAGGGTTGGTCCTCAAAGGCCGGAAGCGCGGCAGCCGCATCGACGCCCAGCGCGGCCGCCAGCGCCACCGTGAAGGCATGGGCGGCCGCGGCGGTAGCAGGCGTGGTGGGCGGCGCGTCCGGGTCAGCCAAAAGCGCACGGTCCTGCCAGACCGGGGTACCGTCCAGCCGCCACGTGGCGTTCAGCGCCCAGCGCGGGGTTTGCTCACCCGGGTAGTGCTTGCCCGCGCCATACTGCACGACGGCACCGGGCGCCCACAGATCGAGCAACCGCGCCATGAGCCGCCCGGCCTCCCGCCGCTTGGTCGGACCCAGCGCGTCGGTATTCCACTCGCGGCCTTCCGGGTCGTTCACTGCCACAAAGGTCGGCTCACCGCCCATCGTGAGGCGCACATCGTCTTCGGTCAGCCGCGTATCCACCGCCTCCCCAGCGGCCAAGATGGCTTGCCATTGCGCGTCGTTATAGGGCCGGGTGACCCGCGGCGCTTCATTGACGCGGGTGACGCTCATCTCAAAGCTGAAATCCGTCGCTGCCGCTTCGACGAGGCCCGAGATGGGTGCCGCCGATTGCGGCTCCGGACTGGCGGCGAGCGGAATATGGCCCTCGCCCGCCATCAATCCGGACGTCGCGTCCAGCCCGACCCAGCCGGCACCCGGCAAGTACGCCTCGGCCCAGGCGTGCAGATCGGTGAAATCCGTCCGCGGGCCCGCCGGACCGTCAAGTGCGACCACATCGGGGGCCAGCTGGATCAAGTAACCGCTAACGAACCGCGCGGCGTAGCCCAGATGCCGCATGGCGTGCACCAGCAGCCAGGCGCTATCGCGGCAGGAGCCCTGGCCTTCGGTGAGCGTCCGCTCCGGGCTCCACACGCCGGGTTCGAGCCGCACGATATAGCTGACGCGCTCCATCACGCGGCGGTTGAGGTCCACCAGCATGTCGATTGTGCGCCGCGTGTCGCGCGGCACCTCCGCAATGAGCGCTGCCAGCAACGGCCCGGGCTGTTCCAGCCGGCGGTACGGGGACAGTTCTTGCTCCAGCGTCGGGTCGTAGGTGAACGGCCACGTCTCGGCTTCCGGCTCCAGAAAGAACTGGAACGGGTTGATGACCGCCATATCGGCCACGAGGTCCACGATCACCTCGAACGATGACACACGCTCTGGAAACACGACCCGGGCGAGGAAATTGCCCATCGGATCCTGCTGCCAGTTCACGAAATGCGGCTCGGGCCGGATGGTGAGCGAATAGGACAGGATGGGGGTGCGGGTATGCGGTGCCGGGCGAAGGCGGATCGTTTGCGGACCCAGTTGCACCGGGCGGTCATAGCGGTAGCTGGTGCGGTGCAGCAACGCGGTCTGAATGCTCATAGGGTAAGATTGCTGGCCTGTCGCCCGGGCGCAAGCCTCTCGCAACCCGTTGTCAAACCAGTGCGCGTGCCAGTCGTGCGCGTGCATTCTCACCGGGCATCGGCCGGCCCGTCAGGTACCCCTGCACAAGCCCGCAGCCGAGGCGCCGCAGCATCGCTAATTCCCGCTCCGTCTCCACCCCTTCGGCCACGACGCGCAGGTTCAGCCGGGCGCTGAGCGACAGCACGGCCTCCACAATGGCCAGCGTCGCATCGTCGTCGCACATGGCTTGGGTGAAGGATTTATCGATCTTGATGCGGTCGAACGGGAAGCTGCGCAGGTAGCTCAGGCTGGCATAGGCGGTTCCGAAATCGTCGAGCGAGATGCTGATGCCCTGGTCCTTCAGCGCGTACATCGTGTTCAGCACCAGGCTGCTGTCTTCCAGCAGCAAGCCCTCTGTCACCTCGAAATCCAGCCGGGTGCCTGGCAGCCCAGCGCGGGCCAGCGTCTCGGCCACGATGCGCGGCAGGCTGGGTTGCCGGAACTGCAGCGGCGACAGGTTCACCGACACCCGCACATCGCCCGGCCACTGCACCGCTTCCGCACAGGCCGCTTCCAGCGCCCACTGACCGAGCGGGAGAATGAGGCCGCTCATTTCGGCCAGGCGGACGAACTGCGCCGGGTCGATCGGGCCGCGGGTGGGGTGATCCCAGCGCAACAACGCCTCAAACCCAAACGTGGCCAGCGTACCGGCATGGCAGATGGGCTGGAACGCCAGCTTGAACTGCCGCGCGTTGATGGCGTCACCCAAATCGCGCTCGATCAGCAGGCGCTCCTGATGGCGAATGTCCATCGCCGGGTCGAAAACGCGGAAGGTATTACGGCCCGAGTCCTTGGCCCGGTACAGCGCCGTATCGGCGTGACGCAACAGCAGGTCCGGCGTATCGCCATGGCCGGGATGCAGCGCGATGCCGATCGACACGCCGATCACGATGTTATGGCCGCCCAGTTCGAACGGTGTGGCCACCGCCTCGATCAACCGGCGGGCGAGCTTCGTCGCTGCGGCCGGGCTGTTCTCTATAATTTGGATAATGGCGAACTCATCCCCGCCCACGCGGGCCACCGTGTCCTCCGCCCGCACGCTGTCACGCAGGCGGCCGGCCACTGCGGTTAGCAGCTTGTCTCCTACCTCATGCCCGCGCGTGTCGTTCACGGTCTTGAACCCGTCCAGGTCCAGGTAGAGCAGGGCGACGCCGTTCTGCTGGGTGGTCGCCCGGCTCAGCGCCTCTGTCAGGCGTTCTTGGAACACCAGCCGGTTTGCGAGCTGCGTCAGGTCGTCATGATGCGCGACATGGCGGGTCCGCTCTTCGTTCACCTTACGGAACAGGGCCGGCCGGATCGTGTTGGCCAGCCCCGCTACGTCAGCCTGCACGGCGTATAGATCGATGTCAGTGTTGCTGAAGGCGAGCGACACGCCAAACATCTGGTCCTGCACATGGATCGGGTAACTGACCTGCCCGATCAGGCCGGCGGATATCGCTGCGTCCATCAGGACGAAATGGCTACGGTCTTCCACCTCGGCATAGCGGACACTGCGCGGCGCGTTGGCAAGGATTGCCTCGGCCACGAACATGTTCTTGCTGCTGAGCCGCTCCCGGGGCTCCTGCCGGAAATAGGAGTGCGCATCGAGCGTCTCATCGTTGAACCGGCTAATCTCGGTCATTGTCTGGTCGCCAGAGTTGAGCTGCCACATGCGTCCAATCGTCGCCCCGTGAAAGCGGCACAGTTCTTCCAAAAGACCCGTAAGGGCGTCGGTGCAACTGACGGCTTCGGACACCATGCGCATCATGCGGTCCGCGCGCATACTGCGGCTGGTCACGGTCCAGAGCCGGGCTTGCCGGCCCTCACGCTCCTGGTCGGCGATAATCAGGTCGGCCACGGCAACAAGCCCGGCCTGTTGCGCCGCATCCAACTCATCACGGGCGGCGACATCGGTGACGACGAGGAAGCCTACCACCTCACCCCCAGCCTCGCGTAGCGTGCGGTGCGCCAGGAAACCGCATGCGGGAAAGCCGGCCGGCAACGGGCCCCGCCGCTCACCCGGCAGCGGCTGATTGGACAGCGCGCTCCAGGTTGTCACGCCCGGCAGCGGCGGGACCGTTCCGGCATAGGCGATGATGGCCGCAATCTCCCCCGGGGTGAGACCGGTCCCGGCCTGGACGGAGCCGCTGCAATCCGCCGCGGCGTGCAGGACGAGCACGGCAGATGCGCACCCGGACACAGTTGCGGCCAAGGACAATAAACGCTCGACATGGGATAGGGCAGCGCCGGGGCTGGACACGAACGGGTCCGCCACCGCGAGTGATGGAAGCGTATGAGGCCGGTCGATGGCGATCTCCAACCCGTCCCAAATCATGATCCGCTTTCGACCGTATTTACAATGCGGCTTTAGGGCGAAAAAGTTAACATCTTTCCCCACACCGGTCCAGCTTGGGCCTTCGATCCTGGAGTACTCGTGCCCCCCATCACCATCACTATCGGATCCGAAACTTTCAGTGCCACCCTAGAGGAGAAGCAGGCCCCCAAGAGTTGCGCCAAATTTCTTACCCTCCTACCCTATCACCAGCGCATCATTCACGTCCGCTGGAGTGGCGAGGCGTGCTGGATCCCGCTGGGCGCGCTCGACCTCGGTGTTGGTGCGGAAAACGCGACCTCCTACCCGGCGCCGGGTCAGGTGCTGCTCTACCCGGGCGGGTTTAGCGAAACGGAGATCCTGATCGCCTACGGGCCAACCCGCTTTGCCAGCAAGATGGGCCAGTTGGCAGGTAACCACTTCCTGACGATCCATACCGGCCTTGCGCGCCTGGCCGACACGTGCCGGTCGGTACTGTGGGATGGGGCCAAGCCGATCGTGTTCAGCGCGGCCTAAACGGTTTCGGCCACGGTGCGGTGTGTTGCGACGGCGCGGCCCACCGCCTCTCCCACGAAGGTCAGCACGGGGCCGCCGGTCGTCCAGCTGGCTGCCTGCGCCACCAGTTCGTCGAGCGTGCCATGCAGCGTTCGTTGCGCCCTTGTGCCACCCCGCTCCACCAGCGCCGCCGGGGTGCAGGGGTCCAGCCCGGCCGAAAACAGGCCGTCGCGCAGGCCTGGCAGCGTGACCAGGCCCATGTACACCGCCAGCGTCCCGCCCCGTGCGGCGGCGGCGAAGTCGATTGAAAGTGTTCCGTCCTTCGTGTGGCCCGTGACGAAAGTGAGCGACCGGGACGCCTCCCGGTGGGTCAGCGCGATGCCGGCCTGGGCCGCGCAGGCCAGGGCGGCCGTCACTCCTGGCACGACCTCCCACGCGACACCCGCCGCCTTCAGCGCCTCCAGCTCCTCGCCACCCCGGCCGAACACGAACGGGTCGCCGCCCTTCAGCCGCACCACCCGGCGTCCGCTTTGGCCCAGGCGGACCAGCAGAGCATTGATCTCATGCTGCGGCAGGCAATGGTCGGCGCGGCTCTTGCCGACATAAACACGCTCGGCCCCGGCCGGGATCATGTCGAGTACCTCATCCGTCACCAGCCGATCATAGACCACGACTTCGGCCGCCTCGATCAGCCGGGCGGCGCGCAGCGTGAGCAAATCCGCCGCCCCGGGCCCGGCGCCCACCAAAGCTACTGTCACACAAGCACCCGCATGCTAGCGACGATACGCGCAATCTCCGGCCGGCACGAGCCGCAACCCGTCCCGGCCTTTGTGCGGGCCCCCACCGCGTCCACGCTGCCGCAGCCATTGGCAACGGCGGCCGCAATCGTCTGCGCACCCACACCGTGGCAGACGCAAACGCTCGGCTCTGGAGCGGGGCCCGTCGCCGGACGGCCAGCGAGCAACGACCGGCGGTCGGGCAAGGTCAATGCGTCTTGCTGAATGAGGCCTGCGAGCCAGTCGCGCGCCGGCAGCGCGTGCGTGCGAGCCATAAACAGGCACTGGTACAGCCGCCCTCCGTCGACGCGGGCGGCGCGAAACAGCCCGGTGGCGGGATCGGTCAGTTGTAACCAGGCACCCGTCCCGGCGCCCCAGGCCATGATGCGCTGCGCGGCTTCGGCCGGGTCACCCGTGCCCGCCATCTCCGTCCGCCAGGCTGCGATGGTGCTAGCGCCAAGGGGGATGTGCGCGCTCCATTCAGCCAAGTCCGCCGGGGGCTCGGTCCGGCTCAGCAGAAAGCCGTGCCAGCTTGCCTCGAACGGGGCGATGCGGACGGGGGTGTGTTTCAGGTCGGGCTGGCCGCTGACCGGGTCGTTGGCGGCACCGGTCGCATCGTTCACGCGGGCGGCCGCGCAGAACCGCGCCGTCCAGTGCATGGGGGCAAACAGCGTGCCGGGGCGCTGACCCCGGTCATGGCGCACGCGCAGGATCGCCTCACCCGTGGCGCCGGTGACGCGCAACAGGCTGCCATCGGCGGGGGCGTCGTCCGGATGGATCGTAACCGTCGGCTCCGGCCAATGCTGAAAGAGCCGGGCGCTGCGCCCGGTGCGGGTCATGGTGTGCCACTGGTCGCGCACCCGGCCCGTTAACAGCAGCATGGGGTACTCCGCCGTCGCGGGCTGCGCAGCGGGACGGGGCGTGATCGGCACGAGGCGGGCACCTGGCACGCTCAGCCGCTCCGGCCCGGCACCAGTGGCCGGGTACGGCCAGCGCGTGGGAGCCAGGCGGTCATAATCGGCCGTTGCTAGGCCAGAGATGTCGAACACGCGCGCGCCATGGTTTTCATAACCGCTGAGCTGGGCGTGCTCCCGGAAGATTGCAGCGGGCGTCTGCCATGCAAAAGCCGGACCCCAGCCCAGCCGGCGCGCCACACCGGCCAGCGCCTGCCAGTCCGGACGCGCTTCGCCGGGTGCCGCCAGAAACGGGCGCTGACGGCTGATGACGCGCTCGCTGTTGGTGACCGTCCCGTTCTTTTCGCCCCAGCCAAGCGCGGGCAGGCGGATGTGGGCCAGGTCGGTGGTGTCGCTCGGCACGCATTCGGACACGACCAGCATGTCGCACCGGGCCAGACGTTCACGCACCCGTGCGGCCTCTGGCAGCGACACGGCGGGATTGGTGCCGATAACCCACAGTGCCTTGATACGCCCCTCGCCCACAGCCTGCATGAGGTCGATTGCTTTGAGGCCCGGTTTGCCCGGTATGCGGTCCGTACCCCAGAACCGCCCGAGGCGCTGCACGTCACCCGGCCGGTCCCAGTCCATGTGCACGGCGAGCGTGTTGGACAGCGCGCCCACCTCACGCCCGCCCATCGCGTTCGGCTGCCCGGTGATGCTGAACGGCCCGGCGCCGGGCAAGCCCACGCGGCCCGTTAATACATGGCAGTTGATGATCGCATTCGCCTTGTCGGTGCCTTGCGCGCTTTGGTTCACACCCTGGCTGAACAACGTCACGACCCGGGGCGTGTCGCGCCATGCATCGTAGAACTGGTGGAGCGTCGCAGGGTCCAGCCGGCAGTCGGCTGCGGCGTCGGCCAGCGCCGGGCCGTCACCGCCCACATGCCGCGCCAGGCCGCGAAACAGCGCGACGTCCGTGCCCGGCCAAAGCGGGATGTGCTGGTCCGCCCCTTCACACGTGGCCGTCCAGCGCGGGTCGATCACCACGATCCGCAGGGCCGGCCGCGCAGCCTTGGCGGCCAGCAGGCGCTGGTGCAGCACGGGATGGCACCAGGCGAGGTTGCTGCCGACCAGAACGACAAGGTCGGCCAGCTCCAGATCGGCATAGATGCCCGGAACCAGGTCCTCACCAAAACTCCGGCGATGCGCGGCAACGGCGCTAGCCATGCACAGGCGCGAGTTACTATCGATATTAGCCGTACCCAGCACGCATTTGGCGAGCTTGTTGGCGGCGTAGTAATCCTCGGTCAGCAATTGGCCCGAGACATAAAGAGCCACGCTGTCCGGGCCGTGGTCGCGGATGGCCCGGCCAAACCCATCAGCCATATGGTCCAGCGCCGCGTCCCACGCGACACGCTGGCCGCCGATTTCGGGGTACAACAATCGCCCATGCTGGCCCAGCGTTTCGCCCAGCGCCGTCCCCTTGCTGCACAGGCGGCCGGCATTGGCGGGGTGGGCATCGTCACCCCGGATCGCGGCACCTCCCTGCCCGTCCGGCGTTACGATAACGCCGCAGCCCACCCCGCAATAGGGGCAGGTCGTGCGCGTTTCAGTAAACATCGCGCAGGTACCGTCCCTGCCGTGCAAGGGAGACGATCCAATCCCGGGCCTGCGATTCGTCCATCCCGCCCTCGGTCCGCGCGATAGTGCGCAGCGCGTTGTCCACGTCCTTGGCCATCCGGCTCGCGTCGCCGCACACGTAAAAATGCGCCCCGCCCTGCAGCCAA
>JANONC010000268.1:0-12896 GCA_031420655.1 Rhodospirillales bacterium
CGGCCGCCGCGGCCGGGCCAGGCTGGCTTGCGGAAGCGGCCCGCGACTTCACCGCCCTTGGCAGCACCGCGGTCCTAACCTTCGTGGTCGCTGCGGGCGTGGGCTATCTCGGACTGCGCGGACGAATTGCCGAGGCTTTGCTGCTGGCCGGTGCGGTCGGTGGCGGGACGGTGCTGAGCAGCGTGCTCAAACTCGGCTTCGATCGTCCCCGGCCAGGCTTCGGGAGTCCGCTCGTCGAAGTTTACACCGCCAGTTTTCCGAGCGGGCACGCGATGCTCTCGGCGGTGACGTATTTCACCCTCGGCGCCCTGCTGATCCGGGGGGAAGGGCCGGGCTGGATGAAGACATACATTCTCGGCCTCGCTGTCCTCACGACTTTCCTCGTCGGCGCGAGCCGGATCTATCTCGGCGTCCACTGGCCAACCGACGTGCTGGCGGGCTGGTCGGTCGGCACTGCGTGGACCCTGCTGTGCTGGCTGCTCGCGTCGGTCCTGCCACGCGGGGCCCGGCAGCCTCAAACAGCTCAGTCCAAACTGTTGGCTGAGGACGGGGTCGCTGGGTTGCCGGCGGACGATCTTTGATCTGGCCGGCTAAGTAGTTTCCGAGGCTGCCGCGAAGCGCCGCACGTGGTCTGGTGTTTGTACGTCGTGGCCGGAAAGGGCGCTCGTCAGCATGGCTGTCGCAACGTCCAAAGCGTCGAACGACGTTGCCAAGCCCGGCACCCGCCTCAGAAAATTCACCGCTTCGGCATGGGCGCACCGCTGGTTCATCCTAGCTGCGCTGATCGCGCTCGGCCTCGGTGGCTGGCAAGCGGCCCGGCTCGTGATGGGCCCCGCCGTCGTCGCCGACAAGGTGAAGCGCGGCGCCTTGATTGAGACCGTGGTCGCAACCGGCAGTGTACAAACCCCCTACCGCGTTGCCGTCAGCAGTCAGATCGTGGGCACCGTGGAGAGCGTCGAGGTCGCAGAAGGACAGCGCGTGACGAAAGGCCAGCCCCTCGTACGGCTGGATTCGCGGGAGCTGAAATCAAGCCTGCTGCAGGCCCAAGGCGCCGTCGCCCAGGCGGAGGCCCATATGCGCCAACTGGAGGAGTTGACGCTGCCGGTCGCACGCGAGACCCTCAAAAACGCACAGGCCACTTTCCTCAATGCCCGGCAAACCCTGGACCGCGCGTCCGCGCTGGCCCGCAGCGGGTTCGAGACGCGCGTCGCCCTCGATACAGCGCAAAAAGACCTCGACATCTCCCGCACCCAGGTCCGGTCGGCCGAACTCCAAGTATACACTTCCAGCGCTGGCGGCAGCGACTACGTGACGGGCCAAACCCAGCTCGACCAGGCGCGGGCCAACGTTACGACTGCGGTCTCTCGCCTGGGCTACACGACAATCTCGGCCCCGCGCGACGGCGTGTTGATCACCCGCAACGTCGAGCGCGGCATGGTCGTCCAGCCCGGCACGGCGCTCCTCGGCCTCGCACCGGACGGAGAGACGCAGCTCCTGCTCCAGATCGATGAGCGGAACCTCTCCAAGCTGGCCCTTGGGCAGCCCGCCGTCGCCTCGGCGGATGCTTATGCCGAACAGCGGTTTGCCGCGGTTCTATCTTACATCAATCCCAGCATCGATATCATGCGCGCCTCGCTCGAGGCCAAGCTGACCGTGGCGGACCCGCCCGCCTATCTCCGGCAAGACATGACCGTCTCGGTCGATATCGAGGTCGCCCGGAGCGACAACGCGCTGATCCTGCCGGCCCGTTCGGTGCACGACACCTTGTCGGGCGCACCATGGGTCATGGGGGTGAAGAACGGCCGGGCCTATAAGCAGCCGGTCCGCGTCGGGCTGCGCGGCGGGACGCAGATCGAGATCCTGGAGGGGCTTACGGAGGGCGATCGCGTGCTGCCCACCATCTCGGGCGTGCTCACGGGCCAGCGGATCAGGCCGATCGACCCTTGAACCGCTGGCTCCCGTTCGAGTGGATCGTCGCCGTGCGCTTCCTCCGCGAAGGCCGGATGCAAACGTTGTTCATCATCGGCGGCATCGCGGTCGGCGTCGGCGTGATCGTGTTCATGTCCGCCCTGCTGACCGGGCTGCAGGTGAACTTCATCAAGCGCGTGCTCACCTCGCAACCGCAGATCCAGCTGCTGCCGCCAGACCAGGTGGCCCGGCCGCTCCGCACGGCGCCCGGCGTGTTCGAAAGCGCCATCGTCCAACGCCCCAGCCAGCGCGTCATCTCCGTCGATCAATGGCCGAAAATCCGCGACCGCATGCTGGCGATACCCGAGGTGACGGCGGTCTCGCCGACGATGACCGGATCCGCACTCGCGGTGCGCGGCGCCGCCAGCCGCGCTATCATCATCGCCGGCGTCGAGCCCGCCAGCTACTTCCAGATCGTGCCCATCCCCGACTACGTGACGGCCGGAGAGCCCCGGCTGACCAGCGAAGACATCATCATCGGCATCGAGCTGGCAAAGGATCTTGGCGCCAGCCTGGGCGACAAGCTGAGTATTCAGGCGGCCACAGGCACCACCGTCGCGCTGCGGATCACCGCCCTGATCGACCTTGGCAACAAAAGCGCGAACGAGCGAACCACTTACGTCGCCCTACGGACGGCGCAGTCGCTGCTCGGCATCGTGGGCGGCGTCACGACCATCGATATGACCGTGCGGGACATCTACGCGGCTGAGGTGATCGCCAAAGAGGTCCAGGCCTCCAACGTCGTCAAGGCCGAGAGCTGGATCAGGACGAACGCCCAGTTCTTCACCGCCGTCAGGGCGCAGAAATCGTCGAACACCTTGATCCGACTCTTCGTCGGCCTATCCGTCGCCTTCGGCATCGCCGCCGTCCTGGTCGTGTCCGTCATTCAGCGCTCGAAGGACATCGGCATCCTGCGCGCCATGGGCGCGTCGCGCGGCCAGGTGCTGCGCGTGTTCCTCATCCAGGGCGGACTGCTGGGCTTCGTCGGCGCGCTCGCCGGTTCGGCGATGGGGGTGGCGGGCCTGCTCTATTGGCATTCCTCCGTGAAGCAGGCCGACGGATCGGAGCTGTTTCCCGTGATCCTGGAGCGATCACTGTTCGTCTACACGGTCGTCCTCGCGACCCTCACCGGCTTGGTCGCCGCCACGGCCCCGGCGCTGCGTGCCGCCAAGCTCGACCCGGTCGTGGCCATCCGTGGTTGACGAGGTCCTCCGGCTCGAGCGCGTCTGCAAGGCCTACAACATCGGCCTGCCCTCGGAAACCGAGGTGCTGCACAACATCGACCTGGTGCTGAAACCGGGCGAATTCCTCGCCCTCATGGGCCCCTCGGGCTCTGGTAAAAGCACCCTTTTGAACATCGTCGGCCTGCTCGACCGGCCGACATCCGGGCGGCTCCTGATCAAAGGCGAGGACACCGGCACCCTGAGCGACGCCGCGATCACGCGGCTCCGCGGCCATTGCATCGGCTTCGTATTCCAGGACCATCACCTGATCTCGGCCTTCACCGCGGTCGAGAACGTGATGATGCCGATGCTGGTCGACCGCGGCTTCCCGAACGCCAAGATCGCCGCCCGGGCCGACGACCTCATGACGCGTGTCGGGCTGGACAAGGTCGCCCACAACCTCGCCACGAACATGTCCGGTGGGCAGCAGCAACGGGTCGCCATCGCGCGGGCCCTGGCGATGAGCCCGGACCTGGTGCTGGCGGACGAGCCCACCGGCAACCTCGACAGCAAGTCTGCCGACAGCGTGTTCGAGCTGATGCGGCAAGTGAACCGCGAAAGTGGCACCAGCTTCCTGATGGTGACCCACAACCTCGATCTCGCGAAGCGGTGCGACCGGATCATCGACGTCGTGGATGGCCGCATCGAGAATTGAAGCTGCGAAGGCGACCAAGGAAAGAACTTCCGTCAATCAGCACAAGAAGGAGTTCTACCGTTTGCAACGGCAAGGCGAAGCCCACCCCGCCCGCGGCCAACGGCAAGTGCGGGGCGTCATGAGCCCACTTCCCTCCCCCGCGAGCCAGTGCGGGTAATTGGGCTTTGCAGCCGGCTAAGAGAGCCCCTCCGGTTTGAATCATTTAGGGATTCCCCGACGCGGGTGACGTGTGATTACTCATGCAGGGTGGGCAGAAGGCCAGTCTGCATGGGCAAGACACTGTCTATCGACCCTCGTACTCGACTAGTTGCTGCCGTATCAGGGAGCATGTCCCACCGTCGTGCGGCCGAGCGGTTCGGCGTCTCTGCCGTAAGTGCTGTCCGCTGGGTGGCAGCCGTCGACTCGGCAGGCAGCTTCGAGGCCAAGCAGCAGGACGGCGACACCCGCTCGCATCGCGGCGTTCGACGGCTGATCCTGGCGGCGGCGACGACGCGGAAGGACATCAGCCTGGTCGAGCTGGCCGACTTGTCGCGTATCGAGCACGGCGCCTCGTTCGGAGCCAGCACCGTCTGGCGCTGCCTCAACCGTCACGGCATGACCTTCAAAAAGAGTAGCCCACGCAGCCGAGCAGGAGCGGCCCGACGTTGCAGTCCAGTGCCGGGCCTGGCTCGCAGCCGAGCCAGATATTGATCCACGGCGCCTGGTGTACATCGGCGAAACTAGCGCCTCGACCAAGATGGCCCGGCTGCGAGGCCGCGCTCTGATAGAAGAGCGTTACCCGTGCCGCCGTGCCGCATGGGCACTGGAAGACCACGACCTTCACGGGCGCGCTACGGGTCGACGGCATGACCGCGCCCATGGTGCTCGACGGCCCGCTGAACCACGTGGCGTTCTAGGCCTACATCGAGCAGGTGCTGGTGCACGCACTCCAACGCGGCGACACGGTCATCATGGACAACTTGCCTGCCCATAAAGGGGCGGAGGTGCGTCGCGCGATCGAAGCCGCCGGCGCGATGCTGCCCTACCTGTCCGACTTTAGCCCGATCGAGAACGCCTTCTCAAAGCTCAAGGCGTTCCTGAGAAAGGCTGCCGCGCACCCGAGAAATAGCTGGCCAAATTCGGACCGCACGATAAGTGGAAGCCTTGCCTGAGAGCGGCAAAGTTGCCGCGCATCAGGAGCGATCATGTCAAGACGAGCACGACGGACGCATAGTCCGGCCTTCAAAGCGAAGGTGGCATTGGCGGCCATCAAGGGCGAGAAGACCCTGGCCGAGGGCGCCGCTAGCGTATTTGGCGACGACACGACCGGGCCTACTGCGGCGCGCCAGCGGTGGACCTGAGCATCTATTTCGAGTCGATTGCTTAATGAGCCAACCGTCATAGTAGAAGCATGCCGGAAGCGGCGTGGAGGAAGGCCTCGACTGACTCGATGGTGGCTTTAAAGTCCATCGCCAGCCGCCGGTTTCGGTTGATCCATGCAAAGAAGCGCTCGATCACCCAGCGACGGGCAATGACGGCGAAGCCGACCTGGTTGTCGGACTTGCGCACAACCTCAATGCGGATGCAGCTGGCTTTGGCCACCCGCGGCCCCGCATACCCGCCATCGGCGTAGGCTAACGCCACGAACGGCCAGCGTGCCCGCGATGCCAGGAGCAGTGGCCCGGCTCCGTCGCGATCCTGGATGGCCGCCGAATGGGCTTGCAGCTTGAGCGCCCGGCCGTCGGTGTCGACCAATGCATGGCGCTTGCGGCCCTTGATCTTCTTGCCACCGTCGTAGCCGCGGGTGCCGCCGGCCTCGGTAGTCTGGTGCTCTGGCTGTCGATTACCGCAGCCGAGGGGCTGGCTTCGCGACCAGTCCGTTCGCGGTCGAGCAACACCAGGTGATGGTTGATCGTCTCCAGGTACCGTCGTCGCGAAACCGCGCGAACCAGCGATACACCGTCGGCGATAGCAGGAAATCCTTGGGTAACAGGCTCCAGGCGATGCCGCCGCGCAGGACATAGAAGATTGCGTTGACCATCTCGCGCATCGCCCACTTGCAATGACGCCCGCAGCGGCTTGGCGCTGGCAGGAATGGCTAAAGGATCAGCCACGCCGCGTCGGCTCCGTCACTTCCATCGCGTAGCCCCGCGCGGCTATGCTGTGCACGGGTGGTCGGAATCACATCTGCCCCGGCCATCCAACCCCCAAACGAAGAACGTTCAACATTGATTCCGAAATGGCCTCTGAAAGTACTACACGCCAAGACTGGCGAGTTGGCGCTGGAGAATGATTTTTATCCGGTGGCGCTCAGCAAGGCCGGCCTGCTGACCGCAAAGCGATGATCGACCGCACGCACCGCCGCTGGGCAAACAGGCCGCTCCTTTGCAACTTGGCCGCAGCAGCCTCTATCACGAACTCCGCCCGGCACCGTCTGCGGAGCTTGCGATCATGCCCCGGATCGACGAACTGCATTTGAACTATCCGTTCGCGGGCAGTCGGATGCTGAGCGCCCTGCTGCGCGCCGATGGCGTGGCGGCCGGTCGGAAATTGGTGACCACGCTGATGCGGCGCATGGGGATCGAGGCACTGTATCGCCGGCCCAACACGTCCAAACCGGCCGTAGGACACAAGATTTATCCATATTTGCTGCGCACCCTGGCAGTGGAGCGACCGAACCGGGTCTGGGCGATGGACGTCACCTACATTGCGATGGCGCGCGACTTTATCTACCTGGCGGCCGTGGTGGACTGGTGCGCCCGCGGGATTGCAACGCCCTGCCACGATCGCGTCCAACTCGCGCCAGGTGTCGGCCGAACAACTGCACGCACCGTGATGTCCTACTTGGCTAAGGCCGAAGTTTTTAGTGGGTTGATAACGCGTCCCAGTTTAAGCTGGGCGGCAGATAGAATGGTTTCGGAACGAAAGAAACCGGGGCGCGGTCGCAATGGCTAGGCCGCTTCGAGGGTTAGATAGCTACTGCGAGTCCCGTTAGACCGACCAAGGGAGAACCCGTGCCACATATCGTAGTTCTGGATGATAGTGCGATGAACCGCATGCTATTTGCACGTCTTTCGGCCGCTGTCAGTGAAGGCATTCAAGTCACGGCGTTCGCGGATGCAGCTGCCGCTCTTATCTCCTTTACTACTTGCCTGCCTGACCTTGTCATCACTGACTACAAAATGCCCGGAATGGACGGCGCCCGTTTCATTCAGGAACTACGGAATCTACCAGGCGGCCAGGATATTCCCGTCATCGTAGTGACTGCTTACGAGGATCGCGAGTTCCGGATGCGTGCGCTTAATGCCGGTGCAACTGACTTCCTACGCGCTCCGGTAGACCACCAAGAGTTCGTTATCCGCAGCCGGAACTTACTGAAGCTGGGCCAACAGACCAAGCTACTCCGTCAACGCACTGCAGCACTCGAACAAGACTTATTTACCAATGAAAGTCAGCATGAGACCGCCATACGCGAGAGTATTACTCGACTGGCACAGGTAATCGATACGATTCCGGCCGTCATTAGTGCGTGTGATGAAGCTGGCGATCGGGTCTTTATCAATAGGTACGGCTCGGACATGATTCCAGAAGTGGTTTTACGGTCTCAAATTGGTCCCACGCTAAATGACAGACGAGTGATGGTCAAAGGCGAGCCTATTCAGGGTTATGAAGAGGTCGTCACTGATTGCGAAGGTAAGCACCGGACTTTACTCACGAGTAAGTTCCCGCTCTTCGACGCACAAGGAAAAGTTCGAAATGTTCTAACTACATCATTTGACATCACGGACCGCAAGCAGGCCGAATACGACCTCAATCACTTAGCTCATCACGACACTCTTACGGGTCTCGGGAACCGGCTGCTGCTCATGACCGTTTTGCGTATCCGGATGGCGGCGGCAAAGCCGGGCACCCCGGGGTTCGCGCTACTTTTTATCGACTTGGACCGGTTCAAATCCATAAATGACGGTTTCGGCCACGAGCATGGCGACATGTTGTTGAAGGTCGTTGCGAGCCGACTGCTGCGGGCCATGCGGCCCGGGGATGTCGTCGCCCGGCTCGGTGGCGATGAGTTTGCCGTGGCTCAGTCGGACGTTACGAGTATAGACCAGGCCTTCGCGTTGGCCGAGCGGATCATCCAACTCATCTCAGAACCAGTCGTTATTCAGTCGCACCAGACAACGATCAGCGCCAGTGTCGGAATAAGCTTTGCACCAGTTGATGCACAGTCCGCAGAACAGCTTATCAAGAACGCCGATTTAGCAATGTATCGTGCCAAACGCGAGGGACGCGGCCGTGCCAGCTTTTTTACCCGCGACTTACAGACATCAGCCCGGGATGCGGTGCTCCTCGAGATAGACTTGCGTCAAGGCGTCAAAGACGGATCGTTCCGATTGGCCTACCAGCCGCAAGTGGATATTGTTACTGGCCAGGTAACCGGTGCCGAGGCGTTACTACGCTGGAACCGCCCGGGCTTTGGACCTCTGGCACCAGGATCTTTTTTGCCCCTGGCAGAAGACACAGGGCTGATTGTCGAGCTCGATCGGTGGGTGCTGCACGAGGCCTGTCGCCAAGGCGTAGCGTGGGCTGCCGCAGGCACTCCAATACGGGTCGCGACAAACATCTCGTCTCGGACCTTCAAGCTCGACAACGTACTGAATTTGGTTACCACAACTCTTGAAAAGACAGGGCTCGACCCGGCGCTGCTAGAGATTGAACTGACCGAAACCGCACTCATGGAACATCAAAACGATATCCAAAACGAACTCCGCGCACTGCGGGCGCTTGGCGTTCGCGTGGCAATCGACGATTTCGGGATTGGCTACTCGTCGCTCGCCTATTTGCAGCTTTTACCGATCGACCGGTTGAAAATTGATGGATCGTTCGTTCGGGGGGTTGGCAACTCCGCCGGCACTTCAACGATTGTCAACGCCGTCGTCGGCATCGGTCGTAGCCTCAGCATAGAGGTTCTAGCCGAGGGTGTGGAAACGGCAGAACAGCTTGTCCAAGTCTACCAAGCCGGTTGCACCAACATCCAAGGCTTTTATTTCAGCAAGCCTTTAAATGCTGACGAGTTTCACGCCTTCCAAGCCTGGCCTGTAGCAGATGCGGTTCATTCCGGCTCATACCCGGCTGCGGTGGAGTAGGTCGCATACTCGGCTGGCGTCATGGCAGGAAGCGCATTCTTCATTGCATTGCGCAGACCGTCGATGGTCCGTGCCGCTGCCGTGCTGAGAGAGGCATTGATGTCAGAGTAGGCGCTCTCGATTAGGGTCGAAGCCCGGCGAGTAGGACGGGATAGCGCAGCATCACCCCGTCCGCTTCAACAGCCCGGCGGGTTGCACACCACACACCAACGTTAGACGCTCGGAAACAATGTTGGATTCTTGCCAGGCTACGTTACGCTCCCTTTGACCTAGGCTCGCAAATCAGCCGGGTCAGACCAAAAAGGGAAAAAGACCGATGACATTCATTCAACGTTCTGCAATTACAGAGCACCGCCAAGTAGAGGACAAGCTGGGCAGTGTCAGCGATCTTATCGTTAAATCCTCCTCTACAGCGGAACGCAAGTACCGCGACCTACTGCTTCGGGATAGTCGGGAAGAAAAGACATTCTGGTGTTTCATGTGTCAGACAGGTATTGCGAGTTATACGCACGAGATCATGGAAGAGTTCAAGCAAGTTGAGGCCACGTTGGGTGAAAGGTGTAACGAGCCGGCTCTAGAGCAGTCGTCTCTGCAGTGGTTCGTCATGGCGTCGGCAACACCGGGTATCTTCAGCTATGGCGGGGATCTCCGACATTTCGCGGAGAAAATCCGCACTGGCGATCACGAGGCCCTGCGTCGCTACGGACATGCAGCCGTCCGGGCAGTTCATCGAAACACGGTGGCGTTTGACTTGCCGCTCGTGACGATTGCTCTGGTTCAGGGCGACGCTCTTGGTGGCGGATTCGAGCACGCTTTGTCTTTCGACATGATCGTGGCTGAGCGCGGAACGAAATTCGGCCTGCCAGAGGTTATGTTTAATATGATTCCGGGGATGGGTGCATACAGCTTCCTGTCTCGCCGGCTCGACCGCAAACGCGCCGAGGCCTTTATAACCTCCGGGGCCGTCCGCACAGCAGAGGAACTGTTTGAGATGGGGATTGTCGATATTCTGGCCGAGCCCGGCAAGGGCGAGCAAGCCGTGCGTACTTTCATCGCGCGCACTGGCCGTAAGCATAACTCCCTCTTCGCTACGATGCAGGCCCGGCGCCGGGTGAACCCTGTTACGCTTGAGGAACTGATGGACGTCGTCGACATCTGGGCCGATGCAGCGATGCGTCTTACGGCAACCGACCTACGCGGTATGGCTCGCTTGATCGCAGCCCAGGATCGTAGGATCGTTCCAGCCGCGTATAATAAAACGCCAGTTTGCGACTAAGCTTAGGTGCACCGGGGGCTCGGCCACGCTTGCAGACCCCCGGCCCGTACTCGTCCGAATACTGGCCGGATTAGTGATTGATATTCCTCGCCTCGATCGCAGCATTCACTCGAGCAAGCTCAGTGTTTGCTCTCTGGGCCAAGACATGTCCCTTAAGGGCTAGGTCAGTATCACTGAGTTGCTCTACTTCTTCACACAGATACCCTAACATACAAGCACCGATATTGAAGGATAATCCACGTAATGAATGGGCATGGCCGAGGATCTGGACCGTACGGTTTTGTCGCAGCGCCGCAGCGAGTTCAACAACTAACCGCCCTGCTTCTTGCCGGAACTCCACAACTAATTCAGATACAAACGCTTCTCCGCCAAGCTCGACAAGGTCACGAAGGACGCCGTCGTCTAGCACCTTTTTTTCAGGCTGGCTCTTAGTTGATACAGACTTATCTGACGGTAGATGGCGGCTTGGATTTGTTTGCGGACGCTTGACGGCAAGGCTCAGGTGCTCCTTCCCATTCACAAGTTTCTGCAGAGTCGCTAAAAGCGTCACGGCGTCGAAAGGCTTGGTCAGGCACGCATCCATACCTGCTTGCCGACACCGTACCGCCATCTCCTCCGTCGCATCGGCGGTCAGCCCGATAATGGGCACGTAGCGTTCGCCCAGGGTCGTGAACCGGAAAATCCGGGTCGCCTCCAAGCCGTCCATGTGAGGCATGTTTACGTCCATCAGGACGGCATCGAAATGGCCGGCTCCGGCGTCGAGCAGATCCAGCGCCGCTTCACCGTCTTGCACCAGCTCTGCATTGTGTCCCGCTTTCTCCAGCAACTTCATCAGCACTTTTTGATTGACTGAATTGTCCTCGGCTACCAACAGCCGCAGACAACGGCCCGTTGCGCTGAGCGGCTCCGGCTGAACTGCCTGGACCTGCATCGATGCGACCCGTAGCGCATTGCTGAGCGTGGTAAGGTCTGATGGGCCGGTCAGCATGGTCGCGCAATGCCAGCGCGGGTCTACATTGGTTGGTAGACCCACCGCCCCCGCCAGAAGCAAATTCTGCCCGGCGATGGACCTGCATTGCACTAAGACCGCTTGAAGCTGCGCTGGCGGCCAGCCTAAGCCGTCGGCCGCCAGCATTATAACAGGCAATGCTTTTAGCCTAGCTGCTTCGTACCAAACCCCAAGTGCGCCAGTCAGCCGGTCAATTGGTAGCGTCGCATCGATCTCCGTGATTGATCCAACAAGAGTTGAAAGGTCGTCCGCCGCCCACGGCCGATGGCTATGTTGGGCCGCAACTACGCAAACGGCCATGTCCGGCGGCAGCTTCGGCGTTGGGCCGGCCGGGATGGCAAGCGGGATGCAGAGCTTGAAGGTGCTGCCTCGCCCAACAGCGCTTTCAACGCCTAGCGTGCCCCCGAGCGCTTCCGCTAGACGACGCGAGATGGACAGGCCCAAGCCGGTCCCGCCGAAACGTTCGGCAATGGTGCTATCGGCTTGGGTGAAAGTATCAAAAATATGGGCTTTCGCATTGGCGGCGATGCCGATGCCGGTGTCAGAAACCGCGTAACTGACCAAGCGATTCCCGTTCAGATCATCCACGACCGCGACCGAGACAAGCACCCGGCCCGCATCGGTGAATTTGACTGCATTACCGACTAGGTTAGTCAAGATTTCCCGGACTTGCCGTTCACCGCTGACGATTTCTGCCGGTACGCGGGGGTCCAAGTAGACAGAGATGACCAGCCCTTTAGCCTCGGCCTGGGCGAGGAGATATTGCCGGACCTGAAGCAACATCTGCGTGACGTCAAACTTCGCTGGGCTCACCAACTCGCGCCCTGCATCAATTCGCGACAGCCTGAGCAGATCATCAATCAATGCCAGAAGAGACTGCGAAGCGACGTGCACCGTTTCGGTCATCTCACGCTGTTCGCGGTCAAGCGAGGTATCCTGCAGAATTCGATTCATACCTATGATTGCAGTTAGCGGCGTCCGCAGTTCGTGGCTTACGTTAGCCAAGAACAATGTTTTGGCTGCGCTAGCCTCTTCTGCCTCCTGCCTTGCTTTGGCTAGACGCTGGATTAAGCTGCCGGTATAAGCCGGTAGTATAACAAGGCTGCACCAAAGACCAAAGCCAAGCGCCGGCATGCTTTTCCAATAGGGAGTCGTCAGGAGGGTGATTGCTGCGCCGGTGCTGGTGACGACAACAGCCGCGCGCAAGGCTTGTAGACCAAACCTAAGACCGTTGCCAAAAGCAATCCAGAGAAAAACGAGAAAAAAGCCAGCAACTTGCTCGCCCCCCAAATAAGTCTGAACCGACATGCACCCTGTATCGATTACAAGTGCTATGAAGCGTCGCGCCGGGTTGGCGGCAGGGAAAGCCACGATATGAGCAAGCAGTCCGGCAGACAGAAAAATATAGACACTCATTACAATGAGCGGCGGCTCTGTAAATGATTGGCCCTCTAATAGGACCACAACGATAAACACTACCGCAATACCGAAGCGGTTAAAACTCATCTCATGTTCGGAGTCAGGGCGGTGCTTTAAACGCTGACCAAGCCTGTGAAGGGTTTTCATGGCAAAAAAATCTTAGTCTCAGCCCTGTTCAACGACTTTCCTCCTGATGTTATTACCCGACTTTTCAATCAGAAAT
>JANONC010000269.1:0-1992 GCA_031420655.1 Rhodospirillales bacterium
AAACGCGGCTGGAAGCGGCGCGCGCGGGCGTGATGCGCGGGGCCCGGCTCACACGGCATCTGCTCGCATTTGACCGCCGCCAGCCGCTAGCGCCCGAGGCGATCGACCCCGGGCGGCTCCTGACCGGGCTGGACGACCTGCTGCGCCGCACCGTAGGCCCGACGATCGAGCTCGACCTGGTGATCGGCAGCGGGTTATGGGCGGTGCGGGCCGACCCGAACCAGCTTGAAAATGCGCTGCTGAATTTGATACTCAACGCGCGTGACGCCATTGTGGCCGGCGCCCGCACGCCGGGTGCCATCACGCCAGGTATCATCACGCCAGGTACCATCACAATCGAAGTCACCAACGCGACGTTGGACCATAGCTATGCCGAGCGTGTGCGTGAGCTGACGCCGGGCGCCTTCGTCTTATTCGCCGTGACGGATACCGGACTCGGCATGACCGCCGATCATCTCGCCCGGGCGACGGAGCCGTTCTTTACAACCAAGCCGGAAGGCCAAGGCACCGGGCTCGGCCTGTCGATGGTGTTCGGCTTTGCCAAGCAATCGGGCGGCCATCTCCAGATGTACAGCGAGCTCGGGCGCGGGACGACGGCCAAGCTCTATCTGCCACGCACGAATGCCCCGGCCCAAACGGAGAAACTGGCGGTGCCGGACGACCGCCAGGGGCGGGGCGAGCTGATCCTGCTGGTGGAAGACGAAATGGCGGTGCGCACGTCCGGGGCAGACCTGCTGCGCGGCCTGGGTTATTCGGTCGTCACGGCCGAAACGCCCCTCGCGGCGCTGACCATGATCGAATTGGGGTTGCACCCACATTTGCTGCTGACCGACGTCATCATGCCCGGCCCCGTCACCGCGCGTGCCCTGGCGGCGCGGGCCACCGTGCTTGTGCCCGGCCTGCCGGTGCTGTTCACGTCCGGCTATACTCAGAACTCCATCGTCCATAACGGCACGCTCGATCCCGGTGTGATGCTGATTACCAAGCCCTGGGCGCTTGACGAGATGGCACTGGCGCTGCGGCGGGCGCTGGAACAACCGCGAGCCGTTACCCTGCCGCGGCGTGTCGTGCTGCTGGTGGAGGACGACCCGCTGATCCGCCTCACGACCGCCGACACGCTGATCGACCTCGGCTACGCGGTGATCGAGGCGGAGGACGGCGCCACGGCGCAGGCGTGCGCGGCGCAGGCCGACGTGGTGGTGATGGATCTGGGATTGCCGGACATGCCGGGCCTTGATCTGGCGGCGGCATTGCGCGACAGCCGCCCGGCGCTGCCGATCATCATCGCCTCTGGCCAGGCGCACGCGCCAGACGGCTATGGCTGGCTCGGTAAGCCCTTCGGCACCGCAGAGCTGAAGGCCGCGCTGGAGCAGGCCGACCCCCAATGACGGCAGAAGCGGCCGTGGCGGCGTTCCTCGCCTGGATGCAGCACGACCGGCGTGCCTCACCGCACACGGTCGCGGCCTACCGGGGCGACCTGGCCGGGCTGCTTGGCTTTCTGACGCATCATTTGGGGGGTGAGCCGGACCTGGCGGCACTTGGCGTGCTGCGGGTGGCGGACTTGCGGGCGTGGTTGGCGGCGGGCGCGGCGGACGGGGCCGGCGCGGCCACCCGGGCGCGGCGGCTGGCGGCAGTGCGCAGCCTGTTCCGCTACCTCGGCCGGCATCAGGGCGTGACCAACACGGCCCCCACCCTGCTCGGCACCCCCCGGCGCAGCCCGCCCGTGCCGCGCGCTCTGTCCCCCGCCCACGCGCTGGCCGTCGTGGCCGACATCGGTGATGACGCGGCGCAGCCCTGGGTGGCGGCGCGCGACACGGCGCTGTTCACGCTGCTGTATGGCGCCGGGCTGCGGATTGCGGAGGCGCTGGCGCTCGACTTGCGGGACGCAGCACCCGGTGCGACCACGCTGCGTGTGCTGGGTAAGGGGTCGAAGGAGCGGATCGTGCCGCTGCTGCCGGTGCTGGTGGCGGTGCTCGACGCGTGGCGGGCCGT
>JANONC010000270.1:0-1539 GCA_031420655.1 Rhodospirillales bacterium
CGCGACTCCGTGGGCGGCCTGATGGACGAAGCGCCGCACGAGAACGTGGTGGCCCGCATCCGCACCGTGGTGGCGCAGGAAGCAGAGGGCGCGCTGGAGGCGCATGACCTGCTGACCCGGCAAGCCGGGCGGGTCACATACTTGGAGTTCCACCTGGTCGTGCCCGGCACAATGTCCGTCGCCGACGCCCACGCCATCTGCGACCGGCTGGAGGCGGCGCTGAAAGCCGTAATTCCCGGCCTGTCGGTCACCATCCACGTGGAGCCGGAGGCGAAGGCGAAGCACCAGGGTGTGATCGTCGTATGAGGGCGCTTCTGGTCCTGGTGGCCCTCGCCATGCCCGCCCAGGCACGAGTCGTTTCGCTCAACCTCTGCACCGACCAGCTCGTGCTGCTGCTGGCTCCAGAACAGATTGCCGCGCTCAGTACTCTGTCGCGTGACCCGGCGCTGTCGTTCATGGCACCGGAGGCCATGCACTACCCCGTCGTCCGCGCCGACGCCGAGGCTGTCCTGCGATTGCGCCCCACGTTGGTTCTGGCCGGGCAGTACGGCGCGCAAGCCACGCTCTCGGCGCTCGAACGGCACGGCGTGCCCGTCTTGCGCGTAGGCCTGCCCAACGATTTCGGCGCCATCCGCGCCCAGGTCACGCAGATCGCCGCAGCCCTCGGCGTGCCCGGCCGCGCGCCGGAGGTGATCTCGACAATGGACCGCTGGCTGCAGCACCCGTCCGTGCCGCCCCGCACCGCGCTGGTCTGGGGTGCCCGCGGCTGGACGTCTGGGCCAGGGACGCTGACCAACGCGGTGCTGACCGAGGCGGGCCTGGTCAATGCGGCGCAGGGCGGGCAGGTCGGGATCGAGCAATTGCTCGCCCACCCGCCCCAGCTGCTGGTGACGGCCGACGCGCCCGCCATGCCGTCGCTGGCGACCGACCTGTTGCAGCACCCAGCGCTGGCCGGCCTACCCCGGCGCACGCTACCGCCATCGTGGCTGATCTGCGGCGGGCCCTGGACCGCGCTTGCCGTACATGCGTTGGCCGCACCATGATCTGGATTGCCGGCTTGGTGATCCTTGCGGCCCTGTCGCTGCTGGTCGGCGGCGCCGGGTTTGGCGTGCCGGATTGGGCGATCGTTTGGGAGCTGCGGGTCCCGCGCACCGGGCTGGCACTTCTGGTAGGGGCAGCGCTGGGAGCGTCCGGCGCCGTGCTGCAGGGCGCGTTGCGCAACCCACTGGCTGACCCTGGGCTGCTGGGAGTGGGCGGCTGCGGGGCGCTCGGGGCCGTCATCGTGTTCTATTGGGGCCTGTCCGCCGCCTTCGCCCCGGCGCTGGTGCTGGGTGGCATGGCAGGCGCGGCGTGCGGCTGCGCGGCGCTGCTAGCCATTGCCGGGCGCGCGCCCTCTGGCCCGGCGCTGATTCTGGGTGGCGTCGCCGTATCGTCACTCGCCGCCGCCCTGCTCGCCCTCGCACTCACCCTCGCCCCCAACCCCTTCGCGCTGGCCGAGGTCGCGTTCTGGCTGCTGGGCGGCCTGGAGGACCGGAGCCT
>JANONC010000271.1:0-4299 GCA_031420655.1 Rhodospirillales bacterium
CTACCGATCATTTCCGCAACGGGTTTCCGTGTGACATTTGGCCAGAGCCGGCTTGCTCACGACGACCGCAAGGAAATCGCTAGTTTCCATTGTGGACCAAGGTGCCGGCAGGCGCCGCCGCCAGCCCGGTCCGTCTCACCGGCCGTGCGCCGGGTCACATGATCTCGCGCCCGTCTCGCTGACCGTGCGTCCATTCTCCAAAAGCCTGCCTCAGGCATCCCCGCCAGTCTTAATCAATGTGCGCCAGAAACCACCCCTGATTGCGCGTCGAGGCGTTCATCATTGCGCGCCGCTACAATTAACCTGCCATCTTCGAGAAGTCCCTGTGACGCCCAGAACGCTTCGACGTCTGGGCGCATGCACGAGCGAACACTCAGTGCCGTCGCGCGCATCAGGCGTTGGAAAAGCCGATGGCACCCTGGTCGTCTCCGTCGTCCTCTTCAAAGGCCCAGGCTATATGGGAATCGTGCAAGGTCTTTCTGGCAAACACTACCCGATCGCCTATTTGGAAGTCGCCCTGGGTCGATGCCTCACGGTGACTTGGGATGAGCATCGCGGCAAAGGTTTCGGCCATGAATGTTTGGACGAGTCTGCCGAACCCCTCGGCTGCGGGGTAGCATGCCTTTGCAAACGATCGCTTCCCTCTACGCTGCGTCCAGCCCGCTCTTGCAACACGAAATGGTCGTTGCAATTTCGACACGTCGTCCCCATAATCGTTTCGCTGTCTATCCGATCCCGGGGAAATGAGAGATGACCGCCGTGCTGATCCAGGCATTTTCGGCCACAGCCATTGCCGCCTCCCTCCTGCTGGTCCCCGTTACTGCATCGCGCGCGCAGATGGTCCATGACCACGGTGCCATGCCGCCGGAAGCCCAGGTGGGCACGGTCAATTTCCCGATCTCTTGCAAGCCTGAATCGCAAGCTGCCTTCAGCCACGGCGTCGCGATCCTACACTCGTTCTGGTTCGAGGAGTCGATGAAGGCCTTCTCTGCGCTGGGCACCGCCGATCCCGCCTGCGCCATGGCCCAATGGGGCGTGGCCATGAGCTCGTGGTACGAACTTTGGTATCCCGCGACCCCCGACATGCTTAAGGCCGGCGCGGCGGCGCTCGCCAAGGCGCAACCCTTGGCGAAGACAGAGCGGGAAGCCGCCTACCTCGCCGCGATCGGCTCGTACTTCCAGGACCCGGACAAGCAGGACCATCGCGCCCGCAGCCTGGCCTACGAAAGGGCGATGGAGGCGCTGCATGCGCGCTACCCCGACGACCGGGAAGCCGCGGTGTTCTACGCCCTGTCGCTGAACGCCACCCAATCGCCGAGCGACAAGACCTATGCCAACCTCGTCAAGGCCGCAGCCATCCTGGAACCCATTCTAGCCGAACAGCCCAACCACCCCGGCGTCGCCCACTACCTGATCCACAGCTACGATGCCCCGCCGCTTGCCGAACGCGGCCTGGCCGCCGCCCAGGCCTATGGCAAGATCGCCCCCGCCGTACCACACGCGCTGCACATGCCCTCTCACATCTTTACCCGCGTCGGCGCCTGGCCGGCTTCCATTGCATCCAACATCGCCTCGGTCCAGGCCGGCCGGGATTACCAGGCCCGCACCTGGGGACCGGGCGTTGTCTGGGATCAGACCATGCACGGGCTCGACTACCTCGAATACGCGTATCTGCAGACTGGCCAGTACGCGGCCGCGCGGCAGGTTGTCGACGAGGTGGCGGCTTACCAGAAGGCGATGCCGCCCACCCTTGCGTCTGGCTACGCCGTTGCCGTCATCCCGGCGCGCTACGCGGTCGAACGGCGCGACTGGACCGCCGCCGCGGCGCTGCGCACGCCATCGATGGCCTTCCCGTGGGAGCGGTTCCCCTTGGCCGAGGCGCTGATCACCCACGCCCACGCACTCGGCGCCGCACATCTCGGCGACCTGGCCGGCGTGGAAGCCGACATCGTCAAGCTCGCCGCCCTGCGGGAGGCATTGCTGGCCGCCAAAGAGCCGTTCTGGGCCACGCAGGCTGAGGTCCAGCTCAAGAGCGCGCAGGCGATGCTGGCCCAGGCCCGCGGCCGCAACGACGAGGCGCTCGGCCTCATGCGCGCCGCCGCCGACCTTGAGGGGACGATGGAAAAGGCCCCCGTGATGCCCGGCTATGTCGTGCCGGCACGGGAACTGCTGGGCGACATGCTGCTGGAGATGAACCAGCCGGCGCTCGCGCTGGCCGAGTACGACCGGTCGTTGCAGACGGAACCCGGGCGCTTTCGCAGCGTGTTCGGCGAGATGCGCGCGGCCCAGCAGATGGGCGACGCGACCGGCCAGCGGCGTTATGGCGCGCAGCTTCTCGCGCTGACCGACGGCGCAGACAGCGCAGTGCCGGAGCTTGCGGCCGCCCGGGCCGCGGGGACGCATTAACTGGCCGCGCCCTGGGGATCGACTATCCTACCCTGGCCGGATTTGCCTCTGCGAGCGTGGCGCGCGCTCGGCGAATGGCAAGGCGAACGCATGATGGCCGGACGGGAAAGCGGACAGGCTCCTCCCTTGGGTTGGAAGGCCCGGCCGTGTAATTTCGCACGGTAGGAAACGCGAGCACGGATCGAATTTCAGTAAATCGGGGGCTACGGACCAATTTTGCTCTGATATCGGTATGAACTGGCCTTTTAATGTATGCAATCATAGCATATCCTCGACCTCCTGCGCATCAATCTAAGCTGAACAGGGTTTATCGTCCATAGATTCCCGGACCAACTTCTGGGAAGACTGGCTTGGCTCGGCGCCACTACAGCACTAGTGACCGCTTTTGCATCAAACCAGGTTTTTCTACGAAGCCGTGGCTCAGTAATCCTTGTGTAGGCTTTCCGTTCCGTTACTACTCAAACCCCAAATCGGTGTCGCAGGACTGAGTTGCTGCCGGTTTAGTGGACGCCGGCTTTAAGCCGCTGCGGCGAACCGTTCGAATTCCATGGGACTGACATAACCAATGGTCGAGTGGCACCGGGTCGGGTTGTAGAAGCGTCCGACATAATCGAACACATCAGCTCGAGCCTGGTCTCGTGTCCAGTAGACCTTGCGTGCGTCCCGGCAGCCGCACCTCCTCCGCCCCGGCCCTCTTATCCTGGCAGGTGGGGCAGGGCACCGCGGAGCGGCGTTTGCGCGACGATGGCCATTCCGAACCCGCCCGGCACCAGGTGGTGCGACAGACGCAGGCTGATTGATGAACGCGAACCCTGTGGTGAGCCGCGGCGCCAGCCGCTCCGGCGGCCCTCCGCCCGCCTTGCCTGTCGTCCTCAACGGGCTACCCCGCCTGTCCGGATATCCCTGCGCAGGCTGGCCGTGTGCGGTCAGTGTCCATCTCAAGATGGTGATCCATTTCGAAGAAGCTTGAGGGTGACAGCAGCGTATTTTATTGCGGATACGTTCTTAACTAAACTACACTAGACATTGCTGGAGAAACCTTCGCGCGAGCCTGTCGCCGTCCCGGCAGCTGCGCATGTGCTGGCCCATGTCTTCGCGTCGCCGCCCCGTCCCGTCCCAGAGTGGGACAACACACCAGCTGGCTCAGCCCGGCCCAACAAGGACAGCCGATGCCCAAGTACCTGACCACCACGCGCATCTCCCTGGCCGCCGCCACCGCGCTGCTGGCGCTGGCCGCCTCCGCTCTCCCCGCTTTGGCCATGCCCGGGGACCTCTACGTCAGCAACAACAGCAACAACACCATCGCGCGGATCACGCCGGGCGGCGTCGCATCGGTGTTCGCAAGCACCGGGCTGAACGGTCCTACTGGCCTCGCCTTCGACGCCGGCGGTAACCTGTAAGCGGCGATCTATGGTAACAACACAATCGAGCGGTTCACGCCGGGCGGCGTTGCATCGGTGTTCGCAAGCACCGGGCTGAACGGTCCTACAGGCCTCGCTTTCGACGCCAGCGGCAACCTGTATGCGGGGAACGCGTGCAACAACACCATCGAGCGGTTCACGCCGGGCGGCGTCGCGTCGGTGTTCGCAAGCACCGGGCTGAGCCGTCCTTACGGCCTCGCCTTCGACGCAAGCGGCAACCTGTATGCGGCGAACGTCGGCAACGACACCATCGAGCGGTTCACGCCGGGCGGCGTCGCGTCGGTGTTCGCAAGCACCGGGTTGAGCACTCCTATTGGCCTCGCCTTCGACGCCAGCGGCAACCTGTATGCGGCGATCGTCAACAACACCATCGAGCAGTTCACGCCGGGCGGCGTCGGGTCGGTGTTCGCAAGCACCGGGCTGAACACTCCTTTCGGCCTTGCTTTCGACGCCAGCGGCAACCTGTATGCGG
>JANONC010000272.1:0-6916 GCA_031420655.1 Rhodospirillales bacterium
GAGATGGCGCCCGACCTCGATCTGCGCCCGGGTGAGCCGGCCCGCGGGACACTGAAATTCTGGGTGCAGACCTGCGCGGGCTGTGGCGCGTCCGCCCCCGACCTGGCCGCGCTGCCGGCTAGGGCCCGGGCGGTGGTTGAGGGCGCCGCGTACCGGGCCTGGCAGGGGCCGGACGCAGCCTTCCTACGCTGGGCGGCCCTGGCGACCGGAACGGACGCAGCGGAGGCGATGCTGCAAGCCGCCTGGGCGCTGGACGATGCGGGTCAGGACGGGTCCGTCCACCGGCTGGCGGCCGTCGACCTTTGGGGCCCGCCCGCCAGCCCGCTGGAGGCACTACGCCAGGCCGACGTGCTGCGCCGCGCTGGCGCACCCGGCCCGGCGGCGGCGTTGTTAGACGGTCTGACGGCCGGTAATGGGGAGCAAGCAGCCCTGGTTGCGTTTCAGCGCGCCCGGATCGCAGCAGGGGACCGGGGCCGGCACAGCATATCCAGCGCTCTGCCTCCCCCGGCCCGCCGCCCGCACGGCTCGCATGGGACCACCCCGGCCCGTGCTGGCTTCTGGGCCCGGCTGCGCGGCTCATGACCATGCAGGATCTGCTGGACGCCAAGGCCAAACCGGCAGGCTCGCTCGGCCGGCTGGAGGCGCTGGCCGTACAGCTGGCGACGATCCAGGACACGCTGGCCCCGGTCGTGCGCGATCCGGTGGTGTTGATCTTCGCGGGCGATCACGGCGCGGCGGCAGCGGTCAGCGCGTTCCCGAGTGCGGTCACCGGCGTCATGGTGGGTGCGTACGCGGCGGGCCGGGCTGCCATCAATCAGCTGGCGGCCGTCGCTGGCGCGCGCGTCGTCGTGGTGGATGCAGGTGTGGCCGGCCCGGCACCTGGCGCGCTGGATTTCAAGATTGCTCCCGGAACGGCCGATTGGCGCACTGGCCCGGCGATGACGATGGAGCAGGTACGGCGCGCGCTGGCCCATGGCGCCGCCGTAGTCGACACGTTCCAGTATTGCACCGTGCTGGCATTGGGTGAGATGGGTATCGGCAACACTGCCAGCGCCGCCCTGCTGGCCCATAAAATCGCGGGCCTTCCGCTGCTGGTTGGGCGCGGGGCCGGGCTGGACGACGCCGGGCTGCGCGCAAAGCAGGCGGCCGTGGCACAGGGTGCCGCCCGCACGGCCGTCCGCCTGTCACCCTACGACGCGCTGGCCGGTTATGGCGGGTTCGAGATTGCCATGCTGGCCGGGGCCATCCTGCGTGGCGCGGAACGGCGCATGTGCATCGTGATCGACGGCGTGATTGTAACCGCCGCCGCCCTGGTCGCCCACGCGATCGAACCCACCTGCCTGGCCGCATGCGTGTTCGCCCATCGCTCGGCCGAGCCCGGGCATGACGCCATGCTGGCCTATCTGGGTGCGGTTCCGCTGCTGGACCTCGGTTTGCGGCTGGGTGAGGGCACCGGTGCCGCGCTGGCCATTCCCCTGCTGCGCGCCGCCGCGGCGCTGCCCGGCATGGCGGATCTGGCCGAGCTGTTGTGAGCCAGCTGCGGCTGGTGCTGACCGCCGTGCAGTTTCTGACCCGGGTGCCCGTTCCCGCCTGGGTCGGCCATAGCCCGGATCAGCTTAACCACGCCACGCGCTACTTTCCGCTGGTGGGTGTGGCCGTGGGCGCGCTCGGGGCGGGAGTGTTCTGGGCCGCCAGCCAGGGCCTGCCGCCCTTGGCCGCCGCCACGCTGAGCATCGTCGCCACCGTACTCGCGACGGGAGCGTTCCACGAGGACGGGCTGGCCGACACCTGCGACGGCCTGTTTGGCGGCTGGACGCGCGACGACGCGCTGCGGATCATGAAAGACAGCCGGCTTGGCACGTTCGGCGTGGCCGGGCTCGCGCTGACTCTGGCGACGAAGGCGGCGCTGTTGCACGATCCCTGGGCCATGATCGCCGCCGGTGCCGGCAGCCGCTTCATGGCCGTGACCCTCATTGCGGCGCTGCCCTATGTGCGGGAGAGCGAGCAGGGTGCGCGCGCCAAGCCGGTCGCGGCCGGGGTGGGCGTGGCCGAACTGGCCATCGCCGGCGCGTGCGGGCTGGTGCCGCTGCTGCTGCTAACCCGGCCGATCCTATCGCTCGTGCTGATAGCGGTGCTGACGGCGGGCCTCGCACGCTGGTTCCGGCGGCGGCTGGGCGGCTACACCGGCGATACGCTGGGGGCGACGCAGCAGGTGACGGAGCTGGCGATCCTGGCCGTCGCCGCCTGGCAGGGCTGAGCATGCCGCGCGGGGTCATCTACGCCGCCCGCCACCCGCGCCCCCTGGCCGGCACACGCATCTGCTACGGCCGGCTGGACGTGCCCTTGGCCGAACCCGCCACCGCCGGGGCGCAGGCCCTGCTGCGCGCAGTGGCAGAGCCAGTCGAACGGATCATCACTTCACCCTCGTCCCGCGCGCAGTACGTGGCCAGCGCGGTGCAGGCTGCAACGGGCGCGCCGCTCCATACGGATGACCGCCTGATGGAAATGGATTTCGGTGACTGGGAGGGTGTCGCATGGTCCGCCATTCCGCGGGCTGAGATCGACGCCTGGGCCGCCAGTCCCCTGGCCTACCACCCCGGCGGTGGCGAGTGCGTGAACGACGTGCTGCGCCGGGTCCGCCGCGCGTGGTCCGGCATTGCGAGTGCGGCCGGAACGACGCTGGTCGTGACCCATGCCGGGCCCATTCGCTGCTTGCTCCATGCGGTGCAGGACGTGCCGTTGCTGCAAGCCATACAAGCCGGCATCGCTTATGGCTCCGTGACCCGCTTTGCCTGAGGGAACCAACGCATCCGCTCCATGTTAAATGCGCACCACCAACCTGATGGAGATTTCAGATGGACGAGAATAATTTCGAAGGTGCAGCGCGTAACCTGGGCGGCAAAATCGAGGGTACGGTCGGCAACCTGACCGGCGACATGAAAATGCAGGCCGAGGGTGCCTATGACAAGGCAGCCGGCTCTGCCCAAAATACCTACGGCAAGGCGGCCGAAGCGGTGAAGGACGGCGTCGATGCGGTTCGCAGCAAGGCGCGCCAGGTCAAGGGTGGTTTACAGGACAATGGCTCGCAGGCGCTCGATCAGATCGAAGAAGCGGGCGATTACCTGGCCGAGCAGATCGACAACCGCCCGGTGACGGCACTGTTGATTGCCGCCGGTATTGGTTTCCTGATCGCTTTGGCGTCCAAGCCAGGCACGACCTACTACCGTCGCTAAATAAACTCCGCCAAATTGTCGGTGCCCTTCCCCGCCAGGTCCGGGGAGGGGCTAAGTCTGCAGGAAACCGACGAGCCGCTCTGCCTCGCGTACGATGGGATCCGCCTGCGCGCTTGCTCGCCGCGCACCGTCGCGCAAAATAGCGTCGACCGCGCCAGGATCAGCTAAAAGGCGGCGTGTCTCACCGGCAATCGGTGCGAGTTGGCTGACAATCATTTCCGCCAGCGCGTCTTTGAACACGCCGAATCCCTGGCCACCATGGGTGGCAAGGACTGCGGCTGCATCACTGTTGAGAAGCGCCGCCATTATGCCCACCAAGTTGCGCGCCTCCGGCCGATGATCCAGGCCGGCCGTCTCGCTGGGCAGCGGTTCGGTGTCCGTCCTGGCCCGACGGATCTTGAGCACGATCGTGTCCGCGTCATCCGTGAGATTGATGCGGGACTGATCGGACGGATCGGATTTGGACATCTTTTTCGTGCCATCCCGCAGGCTCATGACCCGCGCCGCCGGGCCGCCGATGAGCGCCTCGACCGCAGGGAAAAAGTCCACGCCGTAATCGTGGTTGAACTTTTGGGCTATGTCATTGGCCAGCTCCAGATGCTGGCGCTGATCGTCACCCACCGGCACGCGCGTCGCGTGATAGGCCAGGATGTCGGCCGCCATCAGGCACGGGTAAATATACAGCCCGGCCGAAACCTGCTCCCTATCCTTACCCGCTTTATCCTTGAACTGCGTCATCCGGTTCAGCCAGCCGATCCGCGCGACACAGGTAAACAGCCAGCCCAGCCGTGCATGGGCGGGCACGGCGGATTGGTGAAACAGGATGTGCGCCTGGGGATCGATGCCGCAGGCGATCAGGCTCGCCGCCAGCTCCCGCGTCGCGGTGCGCAGCGCGGCCGGCTCCTGGAATTGCGTGATGGCGTGTAGGTCCACCACGCAAAACAGGCACTCATGATCCCGCTGCAGCGCCACCCAGTTACGGACGGCGCCGAGGTAATTGCCAAGGGTGGGCACGCCCGAGGGCTGGATGCCGGAGAATACGCGTTGCATGGCGGCGTTGTCGGTCCGGGGTTAGCCTAGGTCAAGATAGCGTCCTAGTCGGGAGAAGTGCCTATGGTCAGTTTCCGCTGCAACGTCTGTGGCACATCGCATACCAATGTGCCGCAGGTGCTACTGGGCCGGGAAGATGCGTCCTGCTCTGCCTGCGGTTCCTCCGTGCGGATGCGAGGGATCATCCACCACCTGAGCCTCGGCCTGTTTGGCCGGTCGATCCCGTTGCCGGAATTTCCGGTCCGGCCGGACATCCGGGGCGTGGGGCTTAGCGACTGGCTTGGCTACGCGGCCAATTTGGCGCTCAAGGTCAGTTACCGGAACACGTTTTACCATCAAGAGCCGTTTCTCGACATCGTGGCACCGCCGCCCGAGCAGTTGGGGCAATACGATTTTCTGATCTCGACGGACGTGTTCGAGCATGTGCCGCCGCCGGTGTTCCGCGCGTTCCAGGGATCGGCGGCGCTGTTGAAGCCCGGCGGCCTGCTGGTTCTGACCGTTCCATTTACGGACGTGCCCAAGACGGTCGAGCACTTTCCAGACCTGGAGACGTTTAAAATTGTGGAGCTGGGCGGTGAATACGTACTGCTAAACCGCAATACGGCCGGGCGATACTCGGCCAGAACCGGCCTGGTCTTCCATGGTGGCCCGGGTGACACGCTGGAAATGCGCGTATTTTCTCGCAGCGATACCCTGAAATGGCTGAAACAGGCCGGGTTTGTGGATATTGTCGTGCATGAGGGTGCGACGCCCGAGTGGGGCGTGATCCCGCCGCACCACCACGGCTTACCCATCACGGCGCGGCGGGGTTGATATTAGCGGAGCGACGCCGCCCTTTCTGACCCGTCACCCACTATTCGTTAAGTTGCGCGAAGACTTCCTGAATAGAAAGCTTCAGTGCTCCATCCCAGGGAATGTGCCAAGCAGGGGCACTCTCGGTCCTGCAACGGACTTCGCGAAACTCCAGCCCTCCGTGGACCGCAAGGTGCCAGTAAAAGATGTCGGGCATTTGCGCTGGTGTGAAAGAGGTGACCCGGTTACCAGGCTGCATGAAGGCAGCATTGGTCAGCCCAGCCCCGCTGACACCCGCCATATGTGTCGCGCCCTTGGCCACTGCGATCTGCTGCCGGAGTGTAAGGGTCGCGGGTCGCATGACGCTCCAGCCGACCTCTTCCAGGGCTTTGCACAAGGCTGCTTCGCTTTCCAGGCTGCGGCGCTCCCCCACCCGGCTAACCCAAACCGGGCAAGCTGGCCCGGATACGATCGATTGTCCGATTGTCCGCAGACACTCGACACCGACCGGCGCGTAGAAATGCCCGTGAACAGACAGGTTGGTGACAAAGACCAACTCCTCGAACCGCCGCGGGCCGCCGTCGCCAAGGATGCAATCGTCCGAGCCGATCCCAAGTAATCCAAGTGAGTCGGTGATGACGTCCTTCATCCAAGAGTAAATTGTCGGGAGAAAAACGCGCCAGAGCTTCCGCTCGATCCAATACAGTGACAGCATGGCCATTGGCAGCATTTCAACCAGCCAGTGGCCATAGTTGCTCATACCAATCTTGCCACATAGCAACGTTGTTCCACGCTGGTACGGCACCGTACTTTCGCGGACGCCTTGTGAAAGTTGCTTGAAGCCTAGCTGGATTAACGCAGCATCGTTTTGTGCGATGCTGTCCACAATCAGGTTCAGGTCCTGGTCAAACACTAGACCCTCGCCCACGACATAAACGTTTTTCAGTAGGTGGAAGGTAATCGCGCGCTCGTCATGCCGCGCATCCCAGCAAGTGCGAAGGACGGCGGCAATGTCCTGCGGTATCAGCTCCGAAAAGCAAATTACGGGTTTCGGCATCGGTCCGCCGGGAACGGCGACGTGGTGGAAGATCGTGCTGTCCCCGAGCTTCGTATTGCTCGGCATCGCTGTAGCCGCAACGGGTTCACTCATGGCTAGGTCGCTAGCTTAGTTCTGCGGGAGCGCCGCTGCGACCTGGCCCACGATTGTCTTGACCGACAGCAGGTTAAACGTCGGCTGCTTGGGAACTGCGTCGCGATAATCAAGGCGGACTGCATCCTACATCCAGCGTTGCCCGACTTCCGCCATGGCGGACGAACAAGCATCGCAGGATTTGGGAACCAGGCTGCCGATTTAGATTGCAACCGCCGCGTCGTAGCGGATCACCCGCTCTCGCGCCGGTCTCAAGGCCAGCCGGATACCGGTAGACATCCGGGCTGCGAAAAGCGGTCGAGCCGCGATGGTCGCACGGGAAAGATGGCGTCGCCATTTGTCCATCAACCCTCTGCCGGGGTGCTGCCCGTAACGCTCAGGCGGCGCCGGCCAGTGTGATGCCGGACAGGCCGGCGCGGCTTGGCTTGTACATCCACCGCACGCACCGCCATGCGACCCTTGCACCCCGCGTCTGACCGCAGCGTGTGATCGGTGCCCCGCGCGGCCAGTAGCGGATTGTAAAACGGATCGCCCCCGGTGAAATACCGTGCCCAGCGCCGCCGCAACAGCACGTCATCTTCCGGGTGATCGACCGAGCCGCTCGTCGTCCGGGTGGCACTTTCACGGTGGTACAGCACGGTAAAGCCGTCATACAGCACGCTGTACCCGGCGTCGCGGATGCGCAGGCATA
>JANONC010000273.1:0-8325 GCA_031420655.1 Rhodospirillales bacterium
CGCCAACCCGCGTCTTTTTGTGGGCTGGTGGGCATGAAGCCGACCTATGGCCGCTGCTCCCGCTACGGCATTGTCGCCTTTGCATCGTCGTTGGACCAGGCCGGGCCGCTGGCGCGTACCGTCGAGGATGCGGCGATCCTCATGGCCAGCATGAGTGGCTTTGACCCGCGCGACAGCACAAGCGCCGACCGGCCCGTGCCAGATTTCGCCGCCGCTTGCGCGCGGGGAGTGGCCGGCCTGCGCATCGGCGTGCCGCGGGAGTACCGGGCGGATGGCATGGATGCGGGGATCGAGGCGCTGTGGCACCAGGGGCTGAACTGGCTGCGCGACGCGGGGGCCACGATCGTCGACGTATCGTTGCCGCATACCAAGTATGGTCTGGCCACCTACTACATCGTCGCCCCGGCCGAAGCGTCCTCCAACCTCGCCCGCTATGACGGGGTGCGCTATGGCCTGCGCGTGCCCGGCGCGGATCTTACGGAGCTGTACGAACAGACCCGGGCGCAGGGTTTTGGCGCGGAGGTAAAGCGGCGCATCATGATCGGGACCTACGTGCTGTCCGCCGGGTACTACGACGCCTACTATTTACGGGCTCAGAAGATACGTGCGTTGATTCTGAAAGACTTTACTGACGCGTTCGCCCAGGTGGACGCGCTGTTGACGCCTACCACGCCCAGCGCCGCCTTCGCGCAGGGGGACAAGATGGATGACCCGGTGACCATGTACCTGAACGACATCTTTACGGTGCCAGCCAACCTCGCTGGCATCCCGGCCCTATCCGTGCCCGCCGGGTTGGACGCGGCCGGCCTGCCGCTCGGCCTGCAGGTGATCGGCCGTCCGTTCGATGAGGAGACGGTGTTCGCCGTGGGTGGCGTGCTGGAACGCGCGGCGCAATTCGACACCCGGCCGTCGCGGGTGCTGGGGACCCGGCGATGACCTACGTGGTGCAGGGCTCGCAGGGCGCGTGGGAGATTGTGGTCGGGCTGGAGGTGCACGCGCAGGTCGTGAGCCAGTCCAAGCTGTTCAGCGGCGCGGCCACCGCTTATGGCGCAGAGCCGAACTCGCAAGTCAGCTTCGTCGACGCTGCGTTCCCCGGTATGTTGCCCGTGATCAACCAGGAATGCGTGGCGCAGGCCGTACGGACCGGGTTAGGGCTCGGCGCGCACATCAATCTCGTTAGCCGGTTCGACCGTAAGAACTATTTCTATGCGGACCTGCCCGCCGGGTACCAGATCAGTCAGTTCGCGCACCCGGTGGTAGGGGGAGGTGCGGTCGAGGTCGAGCTAGCCGACGGCAGTACAAAGCGCATCGGCGTGACCCGGCTGCACCTGGAGCAGGACGCTGGCAAGTCGCTGCACGACCAGGATCCGGCGCGCAGCTTCATCGACCTCAACCGCTCCGGCGTGGCGCTCATGGAGATCGTGAGCGAGCCTGACATACGCAGTCCGGAGGAGGCTGGGGCCTATCTTCGTAAAATGCGCACGATCCTGCGCTATCTCGGCACCTGCGACGGCAATATGGAAGAGGGGTCCATGCGCGCCGACGTGAATGTGAGCGTGCGCCGCCCTGGCGAGCCGTTCCGCACCCGGTGCGAAGTCAAGAACGTGAACAGCGTGCGCTTCGTGATGCAGGCAATCGAGGCGGAGGCGGTGCGCCAGGTGCAGGTTTGGGAAGCCGGCGGCACTGTCATGCAGGAAACCCGGCTGTTTGACCCGGCGCGCGGCGAAACCCGCAGCCTGCGCAGCAAGGAGGACGCGCACGATTACCGCTACTTCCCGGACCCCGACCTGCTGCCGCTGGTGCTGGACGAGGCATGGGTCGAACAACTGCGCTTGAACCTGCCGGAATTGCCGGACGCCAAGCGTGCGCGTTTCGTAACGCAGCATGGCCTGACACCCTACGACGCCACGGTGCTGGTGGCGGACCAGGAAACGGCGGCGTTCTACGAGACGGTGGTGGACGGACGCGATACGAAGATGGTCGCCAACTGGATGACCGGCGACTTCTTTGCAGCGCTTAACCGCACCGGGCGCAGCATTGCCGACAGTCCCGTCAGCGCCGCAGCGTTGGGTGAGCTGATGGATCTGCTGACCGACCAGACCATCAACGGCCGCATCGCCAAGGAAGTGCTGGAGGCGATGGTGGAAAGCGGTGAAGGGCCGGGCGCGATCGTGCAAGCGCGCGGGTTGCGCCAGGTGACGGACACGGGTGCGATCGACGGGGCTGTTCAGGCCGTTCTGGCTGCTAACCCGGATAAGCTGGCCGAATACCGGTCGGGCAAAGACAAGCTGTTCGGCTTTTTTGTTGGCCAGGTGATGAAGGCTATGGCAGGCCGCGGCAACCCGGCGCTGGTGAATGAGGCGATTAAGAAGGCGCTCTCGTGACGGCGAAGCGAAGGACACTGCCCACCCTACGATGTGACCGTTAGAAGAGTGTAACCCATCAAGCCTTACGGCAAACGGTCGCGCGATGGGTTGCAACCGGTCGTCCAGAGCCTGCCAAAAGACCCAAACCACGGTGCTTGTACCGGTCAGCCCTTCAACAAGCTCAGAGCGAACGGACACTTGCGGGGCTCAATGATTTATATCGTAAGGGCCGCTCAAGGCGTAAGAGCGAACGAGATAATCTGCTACGCGGGCGACACAAGACCGGACAATAGACGTTGACGTAAGGACGCCTGCGGCTCGACAGTCTGACCAAACAAGGGAGAACCGTCATGAACGTATCTGTTCCACAATCGGCATTGGCTGGCGTCTCGGCCGAGGAGTGGCAGGTCCGCTGCGACCTCGCCGCGCTGTACCGGCTGATCGCGCATTTCCGCATGACCGACCTGATCTACACCCACCTCAGCGCGCGGCTGCCCGGCCCCGACCATCACTTCCTGATCAACCAATATGGCGTGCAGTTTCACGAGATGCGCGCGTCGGACCTGGTGCGGATCGACCTTGACGGCAATATCGTCCAGGACGGTGCCAGCAGCCGGCAGGTGAACGCGGCCGGGTTCTGCATCCACTCCGCCATTCACATGGCCCGCCCTGAGCTGTCGTGCGTCATTCACACACACACCGCGGCCGGCATGGCGGTTGCGGCACAGAAGCAGGGGCTGTTGCCCATCAGCCAGCACGCGCTGAAGTTCTACGGGCATTTGGCCTACCACGGCTATGAGGGTGTGGCGCTGGACCTGGACGAGCGGGACCGGCTGGTGGCCGACCTCGGCGAGCATCAAGCGATGATCTTGCAAAACCATGGTTTGCTGGTGGCGGGGCGCACCATTCCGGAGGCGTTCCACAATATCTATTACCTGGAACGGGCCTGCCAGGCCCAGGTCGCAGCACTGTCCGGCGGGTGTGAATTGGTCACCCCGCCCGAGGCAGTGCGCGTGCACACGGCCGAGCAATTCCAGCGGGAAGGGCGGCTGGAGCACTACGACATGATGTGGGAAAGCTGCTTGCGCCTGATCGAGAACGACCGACCGGATTATCGCAGCTGACCTTGCCAGCTAAGGAAGCTCCCCACCCAGGCTCTCCCCTAACTGAAAAGGGAGCAGCAAAGTCCTCCCCCGCTTATGGGGGAGGTTTGGGTGGGGGTTTCCACCGAGACGAACCGCTGCTGACGATCCAAAACCTGAAAGTTAATTTCGGCGCCGTCGCAGCCGTAGACGGCGTGAGCCTATCGATACGGAGGGGCGAAACCCTCGGCATCGTCGGCGAAAGCGGCTGTGGCAAGTCCATGCTGTCGCTGTCCATCATGCGCCTGGTGCCGGATGCCGGGCGGATTGCGGCAGGCTCCATCGAGTTCGACGGCCAGGACGTGCTGACCCTCCCGTCCCGGGCCATGCGCGACCTTCGCGGGCGGCGCATCGCGATGATCTTTCAGGAGCCGATGACCAGCCTGAACCCGGCCTACACCGTTGGCGACCAGATTACCGAGGCCATGCGCGCCCACGACCGGACCACATCCACCGCCGAACTGCGCCGCCGGGCCGTCGCCGCGCTCGATCGCGTCCGCATCCCCCGCGCGGCCGAGCGCGTGCACGACTATCCCCACCAGATGAGCGGCGGCATGCGCCAGCGTGTCATGATCGCCATGGCGCTAGTACACGAACCAGCCCTGCTCATTGCGGATGAGCCGACTACGGCGCTCGACGTAACCGTGCAGGCGCAGGTGTTGGACCTGCTGCGCGACCTGCAACAGCAGAACGGCATGGCGATCTTGCTGATCACCCACGACCTTGGCGTCGTCGCTGCCATGGCCGGCCGAGTCGCGGTTATGTATGCCGGCCGGGTGGTGGAGGAAGCGACGGCGCGCGATTTATTTGCCGACCCGCTACACCCGTACACGCTAGGCCTGATGGGTAGCATTCCGCGTATGGATAGCCGGCCGGGTGAGCGGCTGCTGGCGATTGAGGGTGCCGTACCCGCGCCCGGTACCGTGCCAGAGGGATGCCGCTTCCGCCCGCGCTGCGTGTTTGCCGCTCCCGCCTGCGCCACCACGGACCCGGCGCTGGAGTCGCTCGCCCCCCGTGTTGATGAGGGGCACACCGCCGCCTGCATTCGCGCCCCCGTCGAGGCCTACGCGTGACACCGGTTTTGGAAGTGCGAGGGCTGGTGAAACGCTACGGCCGGGCGCCCGTCGCCGCCGTGGACGGGATCGACTTTGCCGTCGCACCTGGTGAAACCCTGGCGCTGGTTGGCGAAAGCGGCTGCGGCAAGAGCACCACGGCGCGTCTGGCGTTGCGGTTGCTGGAGCCATCTGCCGGGCAGGTGTGGTTCGAAGGCCAAGACATCACCCGGCTAGGCGGCGCCGCGCTGCGCCGGATGCGGCGGCGGATGCAGATGGTGTTTCAAGACCCGTTCGCGTCGCTCAACCCGCGAATGACTGTGCAGGATATCGTGGCCGAGCCCCTTGTGGTGCATGGCATCGGCAGTGCCGCGAGCCGCCGCGACCGGGTAGCGACCTTGCTGGACCTGGTCGGGCTATCCGCGGCGCAGGCCCGGCGCTACCCGCACGAGTTCAGCGGCGGCCAGCGCCAGCGCATCGGTATCGCCCGCGCCTTGGCGGTCGAGCCCGCGCTGGTGGTGTGCGACGAGCCGGTGAGCGCGTTGGATGTGTCCATTCAGGCGCAGGTCGTTAATTTGCTGAAAGACCTGCAGCAGCGACTGGGGTTGTCGTACCTGTTCATCGCCCATGACCTGGCAGTCGTAAAGCATATGGCGGACCGGGTGGCCGTCATGTACCGCGGCCGCATCGCCGAATTGGGTCCGGCCGGCTCCGTCTACGCCACTCCGCGCCACCCCTACACACGCGCTTTGCTGGCGGCGATTCCGCGTCCGGATCCAGCCTATCGCATGGCGGCACCTGCCGCGCTGGATGCGCCAGATACCGGGCAGGGCTGCCGCTATCACCCGCGCTGCCCTTACGCGATCGACCGCTGCCGCCAGGAGGATCCTGCTTTGCGTAACCTAGACCCCTTCCACACCGCCGCCTGCCATCGTGCGGAAGAGCTGCCACCATACGAAGCCAGCGTGGAGCAGCCCTGGCCGCCCCACGCCGCCCAGCGGCTCGCGCTCTACGCTGAACGAGCCACGCGATGATCGCGACCCTTGTTCACCCTCGGCTGATGCGCGTGGGCGCGGGTGCCGTCGCCGAACTGGCCTCTGTTTTGGCGACCCTTGGCCTATCGCGGCCCTTGGTGGTGACGGACCCGTTCATGGTCCGCTCCGGCCTGCTGCGCCGTTGCCTCGATCCGCTGGAAGCGGCAGGGATCACGGCTGCCGTGTTCAGCGACACGGTTCCGGAGCCGACGGACACCGTGATCGAGGCCGGGGTCGCGCTGGTCGCCGGTCATGACTGCCTGGTGGGCTTCGGCGGCGGCTCACCGATCGACACGGCGAAAGCGATTGCCATTCTGGCCGCCGGGCGCGCGCGGGGGGCCGGAGATGCGATGCGCGACTACAAAGTGCCGGTGCAGAACGACGCGCCGGCACTGCCCGTCATCGCCATCCCGACTACGGCGGGCACGGGCAGTGAGGCCACGCGCTTTACCGTCATTACCGACACGGAACGCGGTGAAAAAATGCTGATCGCGGGTCTGGCGGCCCTGCCGTTGGCGGCACTGGTCGATTTCGAACTGACCTTCACCGTGCCACCCCGCATCACCGCCGATACGGGCATCGACAGCCTGACCCACGCGCTTGAGGCGTATGTGAGCCTCCGGGCCAACCCCTATGCCGATACACAAGCCCTGGCCGCGATGGCGCTGATCGGCACCCATCTGCGCGCGGCCTACACCACGCCCGATGATCGCCCGGCGCGGGAGGCAATGATGCTGGGCGCAATGCAGGCCGGGATTGCCTTCACCAACAGCTCCGTGGCGTTGGTGCATGGCATGAGCCGCCCCATTGGCGCGCGGTTTCATGTGCCGCACGGGCTGAGCAATGCCATGCTTCTGCCCACCATAACCCGGTATGGCTTGGCCCACGCGCCCGCCCGGTATGCCACCGCCGCGCGCGCTGTGGGTATGGCAACGGCCGCGGATACCGATTCGGTCGCCGGGGCGAAGCTGGTGGAGGGCCTGATGGCGCTCAATAACGACCTGGCCGTGCCAACGCCCCGCGAATTTGGCATTGACCCGCACGCATGGCAGGCCGCGGTACCCGGCATGGCTGCACAGGCCCTGGCAAGCGGCAGCCCAGCAAATAACCCGCGTGTCCCCGATGCCGAAGCAATCGTCACCCTATATCTAGAAGCGTTCGGCTGACGCCGGGCAGTGTTTGTTAACGCGTGAGGCTTCCATCGTGAGTGGCGGTGGAGCTATAACAGTGAGTGCCTTTTAGCTCCGTGGTCGGGGATCGAAGGCCGGTGCAGCAAGCGGGAGAGCAAGATGGACGGTGACAACGTCGGCGGATGCCCAATGAGGGGCGTTACACCTAGCAATTCGACGGTTTGGCCCAAATCGAACCAGGAATGGTGGCCGAACCAACTCAATCTGAAGATCCTACACCAGCACTCGGCCAAGTCCGACCCGTTGGGCGAGAGCTTCGATTATGCGCGTGAGTTCAAGTCGCTCGATCTGGGTGCGGTAAAGCAGGATCTTTATGCGCTCATGACCACTTCGCAGGAGTGGTGGCCAGCCGATTATGGGCATTACGGACCGCTGTTCATTCGCATGGCCTGGCACAGCGCCGGCACATACCGAATCGGTGACGGGCGCGGCGGTGCCGGGTCGGGCACGCAGCGTTTCGCGCCGCTGAACTCCTGGCCAGACAATGCGAACCTGGACAAGGCACGCCTGCTACTTTGGCCCATCAAGCAAAAATACGGCCGCAAGCTGTCCTGGGCCGACCTCATGGTCCTCGCCGGCAACTGCGCGATGGAGAGCATGGGCTTCAAGACCTTCGGCTTTGCCGGTGGCCGTCAGGACGTGTGGGAGCCGGAAGAGGACATCGACTGGGGTCCGGAGACGACCTGGCTCGACGATAAGCGCTACAGCGAGAGCCGCGAGTTGTCGGGCGATTTGGGTGCGGTCCAGATGGGCCTGATCTACGTCAATCCCGAGGGCCCGAACGGCCGACCCGATCCGGCCGCCAGCGCCCGCGACATTCGCGAGACCTTTGCGCGTATGGCAATGAACGACGAGGAGACGGTGGCACTGGCCGCCGGGGGACACACGTTCGGCAAATGCCATGGCGCTTCTGATGCCAGCGAGTATGTCGGGCCAGAGCCGGAAGCCGCACCCATGGCGCAAATGGGCCTGGGCTGGAAGAACAGCTTTGGTACCGGCAAGGGCGTCGACACGATCTCGAGCGGGATCGAGGGAGCATGGACCAACAATCCGACCCAGTGGGATAACGGTTACTTCGACAACCTGTTCAACTACGAATGGGAACTGTCGAGGGGTCCCGGCGGCGCTTATCAGTGGACGCCTAAGAACCCGGAAGCTCAGGGTACCGTGCCGGACGCGCATGACCCATCGCGCCGTCATGCGCCGATGATGTGCACCTCCGACATCGCCCTGATTGCCGACCCGGCATACCTTGAGATCAGCAAGCGCTTCCACGCCAACCCGGACCAGTTTGCGGACGCGTTCGCCCGCGCCTGGTTCAAGCTGACCCATCGCGACATGGGGCCGCTGGCCCGCTATTTGGGCCCGGAAGTGCCGTCCGAGGAGCTGCTGTGGCAGGACCCCGTACCGGCCGTCGATCACCCGTTGATCGATGCAGTGGACGTGGCTGCGCTGAAGGCGGACGTGCTGGCTTCTGGCCTCACGGTCGCGCAACTGGTTTCGACCGCGTGGAAGTCGGCGTCGACGTTCCGCAACTCCGA
>JANONC010000274.1:0-1938 GCA_031420655.1 Rhodospirillales bacterium
AAATCGCCCTCCGCCAACTGCCGCAGCAGGCCGCGCAGCACCACGAAGCCGAACAGGCCCATCACGACCAGGCCCATGACCAGCCCGAACTCCTCGCCTAGTACGGCGAACACGAAATCAGCATGGGCGTCGGGCAGCACGTCCTTCACCCGGCCTTCGCCAGGGCCGCGGCCGAGCAGCCCGCCATTGGCGAACGCCTCCAGCGCGGTCGTGACCTGGTAGCTATCGCCCGATGACGGGTCGAGGAAGCGGGTGATCCGGCTGCGCACGTGCGGGAAGAAACTGTAGGCCGCCACGGCAGCGGCGATGAGCGCGCCGCCTGCCACGCCGACCAAGGCCAGGTTCATGCCGTTAAGGAACACCTGCACAAAGAACACAGCGACGACGACGGCCAGCATGCCCATGTCCGGCTGCGACTTCAGCAGCACCGCGATCACGCCGAAGATGCACAAGGCGAGCAGGGTGCCGGGAAAGTGTTTGAGGCGCTGCCCTTCCGCCAGCAGCCAGGCGGTTACGACTGCAAAGCAGGGTTTGAGGAACTCGGACGGCTGGATTGTCATGCCAGGCAGGCTGATCCAGCGGCGTGCGCCCTTGATCTCGACACCGGCCACGATGGTCAGCGCCGTCAGCAACAGCGCGGCCAGGCACCCCAGTAGCGCTAGCCGCCGTACACCGCGGGGCGATAGCAACGATACGCTCACTACGACGGCACCGGACAGCGCTAGGAACACGACCTGCTTGAGCAGGAACATCTCCCGCGACACATGAATGCGCTCGGCGACCGCCGGTGAGGCGGCGAGCATCATGACGTAGCCAAAGCCGATCAGCGCGCAGAGGGCCATCAGCGTCCAGCGATCGACCGTCCACCACCAGCGGCCCAGCGTCGAGGTGTCGGTTCGGGACAAAGCGGGCATCAGGCCAGCACCAGCTGGGCAAACTGGTCGCCGCGCGCTTCGAAGCCGGTGAACTGGTCGAAGCTGGCGCAGGCGGGAGAGAGTAGGACGGCGGGCGCGTGCAGTGCGTGCGCCAGGCGCCGGGCGGCGGGAACGGCCGCGTCCAGCGTACCGGCCAGGGTGTAGGGCACGCCGGCCGCGTCCAAGGTGGTGGCCAGCAGGGGCGCGTCTTGGCCGATCAGCACGGCATGCGCCACGCGCGGCAGCAACGGGCGCAGGCTGTCGATGCCGCCCGCCTTGGCCTGGCCGCCCGCGATCCAGATGACCCGGTCATGGCACAGCAGCGCACGGGCGGTGCTGTCGGCGTTGGTGGCCTTACTATCGTTGATGAACACGACGCCGTCCTGCTCTGCGACACGCTGCTGACGATGGGCCAGGCCGGGGAACGACTGTGCGGCTGCGGCGATGGTTGCGTCGTCAACACCCAGCACGTGGGCGGCGGCGGCTACGGCGGCGGCGTTCTGCGCATTGTGCGCGCCGGGTAGGGCGCCCGCACCCGTGGGGGGCGCGTTGGCGATGGCGTGGGTGGCAAGTTCCGCCGCAATCACCGCGGACCATGGATCATCCGCGCCCACGATCCGCACCGGGGCACCGCGGTCGAACACGTGGCGCTTGGCGGCGATGTAGCCCTCCATGCTGCCGTGGCGGTCCAGATGGTCTGGCGACAGGTTGAGCAGCACCGCCACGTCGAACCGCAGGGTCGCCAGCCGCTCTAGCATGTAGGACGACATTTCCAGCACATAAACGCCGTCATCGCCCAGCAGCGGCAGCGCGAGGGCAGCGGTGCCGAGGTTGCCACCGGCCGCGTTGGGCACGCCCGCCGCCGTCAGCGTATGGGCCAGCAACGCCGTGGTGGTTGACTTGCCATTGGTACCGGTGATGCCGACGAAGCGGGCGCGTGACCCGGCCTCCCGCACGGCGCGGTACAGCAGCTCCGCATCCGACAGGATCGGCACATCGGCGGCACGCGCGGCGGCGGCGGCGG
>JANONC010000275.1:0-12554 GCA_031420655.1 Rhodospirillales bacterium
AGGACCGGCCCGGCGACCGACGCGGTGCCCGCCAGGCGTATCTCCGGCCGGCCGCGCCGGCTGACGACCGGCATCACGTTGTAGGATCCGGCGCGGACGGTCTGGCGCTCCGACCACAGGCGCTCGGTGCAGGGCAGCGCCACTTGTTCGCCATCCGGGGCGGCATAGACGTAGTAGGGCATGTCTCCGATGACGCTGACCAAGCCGGGCTGCATCTTAGGTCCTGCCTTGGCCCAGGATTGCGCCAGCAATAGCCCGGCGGCCGCGGCCGGGTTGGCCCACAGCATCCCGGACAGTCCTGCCTCCCGCGTGAACTCCTCGAACTTGAAGGCGTCGATCGGGTCGCTGCGCTTGCCGTACGGCATCCGCAGCAGGAAGCGCACGGTTGCCAGCCCCAGGTAGCGCGCGGCAGGCAGCGCCTGCAGCGCGGCCCATGCCTGGCTGATGAGCGGATTTTGGTCCTCCATCGGCGTCTGCAAGGCGTCGGGATCGATGGCCGACACGAAGGGCGCGCCGGCGGCCGCGGCGACCTGCGCCATGCGGCCCAGCAGGTCGGCATGAGGGGGCGACAGCTCGAGCCCATAGAGCCCAATCACCGCCGAGAACGGCCCCTGATGCGCGTCCATGGCCGGCTGCTCGGCCAACATGGCGTAAAGCCCGGTGTCCTCGAGCACGTCGGAGGCGGCAAGGTCGGCCGCCCATTCTTCGGCGGACACGTCGTAGAGCACGATCTGGGCGCGCGGGCCGGTTTCGATCCGCCGGACGAGCAGATCCAGGGTCCGCCAGTGCGCCTCCGCCGCCTGAAAGTCCGGGTGGTGCAGCACGCGGCGCATGGCGGCGGACAGGGCGTCGTCCACCCGGGCCGTCAGCTCCGGCTGCCGTGCGTCCCGCGCCGGAGAGATGTAGGGGCCGACAAGGCGGCGTACCAGATCGTCCACCGGCGCCTCCTCCGGTGTGCCGCCCTTGCGCCCAGTCAGGCGGGCGAAGTCGGACAGGCGTTTATCCGTGGCGACGGCGCCGCCGCGGCCCTGGCGGCGCGGCGGTGGCAGGGCGTCCTCCCCGCTCCAGGACAGCACCTCCTTGGCGGCGCGTGCAAAGCCGGCGGTGCTGGCCAGGTTGCGGCGCAGCGTCATCAGCGATCCGAACAGCTCCACGTTGTCCACGAGCTGGTCCGGGTGGAAGTCGTCCAGGCAGCCGAGCGGCACGGTAATCGCGGCGGCGTCGGCACCCTCGGCAAGGTCGAGGGTGAGGGATAGCGACATGCGGGCCAGCACGTCGTCGAGGTTGTCCACGTCCACGGGAATGGGCTTGCGCCGGGCCAGCGCGTCACCTGTTTCCAGCTTGCCGGCGTTGGCGCGGCCTGAGAAGTCGCCGAGGACGGCAAGGCGGAAGCGGCGGGTGGGTCCGGCCGGCGGCGGCGGCCGGCCAAGCCGGCCGAAGTTCACGTCGTATTGCATGGCCGCTCCCGTCCCGCACGCCCAACCCGGCGGCCTCGTGGTTGCAAGGTGCGCTGGGCCGCGCCGTCGTCCGGGGTCGATCTTCCCGGACCGACGCGACGCCAACCGTTCCACTGTAGACACGTTCATCTGGCATGCGCCAGCCCGCCACGCCCGATACGGCAGCACTGATGCTTATTCTGTGCCGCGCGGGGCACCGGAACCGTGCGGTGCACGGCCGTGCCGGTTGAGGATCACCAGGAGGTTGGCGTTTTGCTATCGATTCGTTCTAGGCTGGGATCGTCTTTTGGAGGCAAGAGCATGGCAGCGGTCGTGAACACCGGCATGAGCAAGGCCGAGATGAAGAAACTGCTCTTACGCTCCAAGGAGGAGCCGGTGCATTGCGCCGTTGGCATCGGCGATAACGCCGCCTTCGGCCTGCTGATGCTGCACAAGCTCAAGCAGGGCCGGATGGTAGAGGCCATGCTGAAGGAGGAATGCCCGGACGCAAAGAACACGCGGTTCGGCACTGCCTTCGTCGACATAGAAGACGACCCGAAGCTGGTGAAGTTCACGCTGAACCGGGCGGTGTCCGGCATCGCGAAGCGGCTGGTGAAGACGCTGAAGAAGACCGGCTTCACCAAGGTACAAATCCTGACCGAGGATGGCTCCGCCATGGAGTCGTTCGAAGAGGAAGACGAGGAGGCTGAGAGCACGCCAGCGGCGCCCGGCACGCGAACGGCGGCAGAGGTGTCGGCCACGCCCGTGATCCACGAGGCTCCGCCCGCAGCAGGGCTGACCGCCGAGGAGAGGGCGGCGAAGATCGCGGCGATGACCCAGCAGCTTGCCGCGCTTGCCGCCACTATCCCGGGCAATGCCGGCAACGACACCGAGCGCAAGGCCATGCTGCTGAAGCTGGCCACGTCTGTTAACGTCTACCTCAAGACCGGTAACCTCAACTACGCTGCCAACGCCCTGCTCCAATTGAAAAAGGCGCTGGACGGCGCCGCGGGCAACCCGGTGGACGGCTCGGCAGCTAAGCCGGCGACCGGTAATATGGAGCTGGCGAAATCCCGCCTCGCCTGGGTCGGCGCGCGGCAGCAGGTGGAGTTGGACATCGACAAGCTACGTTCGGCCCTCGCCTCCGCCTATGGCGGCCAGGATGTCGGCGGTGAGGTGATGCAGCGATTCCAGGCCACGGTCGCCCCGGTGCTGGCCCGGTTCGACGACCGGCTGCTGGACGCCATCGACGGTTTGATGAACGAAGCCGACGCCGCCGCACGCGGCACGAAGCTAACGGCGGCGAAGGGCGTCGTAAAAGACTGCCTTTCGTTCGCCATGACCGATAAGATGGTAGCCGACCTGGACGCCAACCCGTTCGTGCCACTGGCCATACGCAGCACGTCCGCCGCGGCGCTGGCCGTGCTGGCGAAGGCGATGCAGTAGCGTGCGCGGGGAGCCCTACGTAAAGGCGTAGGTCAGCTCCCCGCCGCCCGCGCCCACGTGCACGGTGCTGATCGTCTCGCCGTCCAGCATCTTGGTCAGGAAAACCGACGAAAGCTGCGGCAGCATCGTGTTGGTCAGGATCGCGTCGATCATGCGGCCGCCGCTCTCCGGCTCCGTGCAGCGGCTGGCGATCAGTGCCACCGTGGCGTCGTCATACGTCATCACCACCTTGTGCCGCGCGCCGATGCGCGACACCACGCGGCCAAGCTGCAGGCGAATGATGTCACTCATCACCTTGTCGCTCAAAGGATAGTAGGGGATTACCAGCAATCGCCCCAGCAGCGCCGGCGGGAATACCTTCAGCAGCGGCTCGCGCAACGCCTTCGCCATCTCCTCCGGCTCGGGCATCAGCTCCGGGTCCTGGCACATGCTCATGATGAGCGAGGTCCCGACGTTGGAGGTCAGCAGGATCAGGGTGTTCTTGAAGTCGATCACACGCCCCTCGCCGTCCTCCATCACTCCCTTGTCGAACACCTGGAAGAAGATCTCGTGCACGTCCGGGTGGGCCTTCTCCACCTCGTCCAGCAGCACCACCGAATACGGCTTGCGCCGCACCGCCTCCGTCAGCACGCCGCCTTCGCCGTAGCCGACGTAACCCGGCGGCGCGCCCTTGAGCGTCGAAACCGTGTGCGCCTCCTGGAACTCGCTCATGTTGATGGTGATGACGTTCTGCTCGCCGCCATACAGCGACTCCGCCAAAGCAAGCGCCGTCTCTGTCTTGCCGACGCCTGAGGGCCCGCACAGCATGAACACGCCGATGGGCTTGGACGGGTTGTCCAGCCCGGCCCGCGACGTCTGCACGCGCTTGCTGATCAGCTCCAGCGCATGGCTCTGCCCGATGATGCGGCGGCCCAGGCTGGCGGGCAGGTTCAGCACCGCCTGAACCTCGTTCTTCACCATCCGGCCCACGGGGATGCCGGTCCAGTCGCCCACCACGGCGGCGACGGCCTGCGCGTCCACGGAGGGCAGGATCAGAGGCGTCTCGCCCTGATGGTCCGCAAGCTGCGCCTGGAGCGCGCGGACCTCGGCCATCGTTGCTACCGGGTCCTCGGCCGTGCCGTCGCGCAGCGTCGCGCGCTTCTCCAGCAGCGGGTCCACGAGCGCCTTCTCCGCCTGCCACCGCGCATCCAGGCTTGCGAGCATGTCCGTCTGTGCGGCCAGGGACGACTCCGCCGTAGCCTGGCGCGCCGCCGTGTCCACGCCCACGGCGGATTCGCGTGCGATGATACCCAGCTCCGTTTCCAGCGCCTGGATGCGGCGGCGGCAATCATCTACGGCGGCGGGCACAGCGTGCTGGCTGACGGCGACCCGGGCGGCGGCGGTGTCCAGCAGGCTTACCGATTTGTCCGGCAACTGCCGCGCCGGGATGTACCGGTGGGATAGGCGCACCGCGGCCTCGATGGCTTCGTCCAGGATCTGCACGCGGTGGTGCTTCTCCAGTGGCAGGGCGATACCACGCATCATCAGGATAGCGCGTTCCTCCGAAGGCTCGTCCACCTGGACGACCTGGAAGCGCCGGGTCAGCGCCGGGTCCTTCTCGATATACTTCTTGTATTCGGCCCAGGTGGTCGCCGCGACCGTGCGCAGCGTGCCGCGGGCCAGGGCGGGCTTCAGCAGGTTGGCGGCGTCGCCCGTGCCGGCCGCGCCGCCGGCGCCGATCAGCGTATGTGCCTCATCGATGAACAGGATGATGGGCTTAGGGGAGGATTGCACCTCCTCGATCACCTGGCGCAGCCGGTTTTCGAACTCGCCCTTCATGCTGGCGCCGGCTTGCAGCAGGCCAACGTCCAGCGTCATCAGGCTGACGTCCTTCAGCGCGGGCGGCACGTCGCCGGCCACGATGCGGTGCGCGAGGCCCTCCACCACGGCCGTTTTGCCCACGCCCGCCTCCCCGGTCAGGATCGGGTTGTTCTGGCGGCGGCGCATCAGGATATCGACGACCTGGCGTATTTCGCTGTCGCGGCCCACGATTGGGTCCAGCTCGCCCTTACGCGCCCGCTCCGTCAGGTCGACGGCGTATTTCGCCAGCGCCTCGCCCTTGCCCATCGCTGCCGGCGCCATCGCGCCGCTGGCCTCGCCCGGCGCCGCACTGCCGTCGGTCGCCTGCATCCGATCCTCGGGCGAGCCTGACACGATCTTGCCGAAGCCGTCGCCCAGCGCCTCTGCCTTCACGCGGTCGAACTGCCGGCTGATCGACAGCAACACGTTGCGCAGCCCCTGGGTCCGCATTCCCGCAAGCAACAGGTGCCCGGTACGGACCTGGTGCTCCCCGAACATCAGCGTCGCTAGCACCCAGCCGCGCTCGATCATCTCCTCGATGTGCGGGGAGAAGTCGGAGATCGCGGTCGCGCCGCGCGGCAGCCGGTCCAGCGCGGCCGTCATGTCGGCGGCCAAGCGGGACGGGTCCAACTCGAAATGGCGGATGATGCGGTGCAGGTCTGAATCCGTCCCTTGCAGGAGCTGGTTCAGCCAGTGCACCAGCTCCACGTACGGGTTGCCCCGCAGCTTGCAGAGCACGGTGGCGCCTTCCACGGCCTTGTAGGCGGTGGGGTTCAGTTTGCCGAACAGCGTGCTGCGACTGATCTCGGTCATGCTGGTTCCATTTCTTTATAGGAGGTTGCAGCCGTGCGGGCGTTGCTGTCGGCACTTGCGTCTAGGATCAGGTCCGCGGCGTCGTGCAAGGCGCGGCGGGGCTTTAGCCAGGTGGTCCAGCCCAGCCGGCCCGAGCGGCCCAGCCTGGTATCGGGCACCTCGCGCCGGTGCAGCACGAACTGCACGTCCCACGCCAGCACGTCGCCGGCGTAGTTGCGTACGATGGGCACCAGGGTGTGGAACGAGGCGCCGCCGGGCAGCAGCCGCTCGTAGTCCACGAGCGTCAGCGGGCCGAACACGAGGCGGAACTTGTGCTGCCGGCTCCAGACCCGGCGGCCCAGCAGCGCGCCGCCGCCCAGCCGCGCCTTGTCGCCGTCCGCCCCCAGGCGCGTATGGTCGGGTTCGCCCAGCGTGAGCCAGGCGCCAGCGAAGCACTCCACGCGCACGGGCGTGGTGAAGAACGCGGTCAGGATGGCGGACAGGCCCTCCGCATGCCGCGTCTGATTGGCCAGCAGCCCGGCGAAGTGCAGCTTCGCCAGGTCCGGCATCGCGTCGCGTCCGCGTAGGCTCGTAGCGCCCAGGCCGGCCAGGGAGCCGACATAGCTGGCAAACCGGTCGCTTTCAGGCCGGTCGAAGGCGACGGCCGGACGCACGTCCGCCCAGGCGCGATACATGAGCGACAGCGCCCGGTGGTGGAACATATCGGCGAAGCGCTGGAAGGTGGGGTCGCGCTCGTTCCGCAGGCGGTCACGGGCGTATTCCGTGAGGTGCAGCGGCAACGGCCCGTCGGGGCCGAACAGGCCGAAGAAGTGGACGACGAGCCGGTCGGCCCGCGCGTCCTCACCGGCCACCCAGCCGGCCAGCATGGCGGGCGCGAAATCGACCGAGGCCTCCTGGCCCAGCCGGACCGGGTCCTGCGCCGGGCGGACGCTGCGGCCGAAGCGGGGGCGGTTATGGTGCATAGCCTCCAGTTCGCGCATCACCCGGTTGAAGTCGAAGGCGTGGGGCGCCGCGGCGACCTCGGCGGCGATGCCGGGCGCACCATGCGCCATGTTTGGGGGCGTCACGTCCGGGGCCATCACAGCATCGCGCGGCTGCCGAGGCGCAGCGGCCAGCGCATCACCTCGCCGCGGTCCGTGCAGCGCAGCGCAGTTTCGGTGAAGCCGTTGATGCCGACATACTTGGCGAAGAACCGCTCTAGCACGCTGGCCAGCAACACGGCACCGCTGCCACCGAACGCCGCCTCGTCCATGGTCAGCGTCAGGCCCAGGCCGCGCCCGGCCGCCATGGGGCCGCTGCCGGGGATGCGGCGCACGACGGTACTGGATTCGACGGACAACACGCCTTCCAACTGCCGCGCCGCCACCGTCCCGTTCTGCGGCACGTACAGGCGCAGCAGCTCACGCAACGCCGCCGCGCCTTGCAGCTCGTCCGTGTCGACGAGGCTGAGGTAGTTCAGGTTCAGGTGGCTGATGAAGCGCCAGGCATACTCGCCGTCGGTGCGTATGGGCCGGGGCGGCGTGGGGCCGACGATGCAGCGGACCGAGGCGACGGGCGCGCTGACCAGGATGGTGAAGTCCGTCGCCTGCCGCCCCACGGGCATGGAGAGCGGCAGGTCCCGGTTGGTGCACAGCAGGTCGAGGCCAAGCTGGCGCAGGTCCCGGCTGACCGGCGCGTTTGCCGCATCGACCAACGTGACGAACAGCTCGTGCCCGAGATAGGACGAGCGCGGCCCCCGCTGCCGGCTGCGGGAGGACAACTGGCGCGGTTGCCGGCGCAGCGTGTAATAGCTCTGGTGCTCCGGCTGCCGGCTCAGGTCGTTGGCGGCATAGAAGGGTAGGAACTTTTGCGGGGCGCTGCCGTCGCTGGCATAGCCTTCGACGCCGCGCACGTCGAACACCTCGAAATCCAGGGGCCGCATCCGGTCGGGCACCACCTGATATTCGGCCGAGCGTCCGTCCAAGTTGATCCGGTCGCTGCGGCGCGGGAACAGGTTGATGGCGGGCGTGCAGAACAGCAGCATCGCGCCGGGATCGAAGCCGCTGGCCAGCCCTGAGTCGGCGCGGTCGAGCAGGATGATCACCTCCATCTCGCCGGTCGCGTTGCGTATGGCGGCGCGGCCCAGCCCTTCGATTGCCACGAACAGGAACCGCTCCGGCATGGCATAGTATTCCTGCAGCAGCCGGTAGCCGTCGAAGGCGCGCGGTACGCGGGGCAGCAACGCCTCTTCCGGTTCAAAACCCAGCGGGCGTACGGCGGATGCGGGCAGGCTCTCCTGCCACGGCAAGGGCCGGGCGGCGGGCCGGGCGAAGACCTGGGCGACATTGCAGACGAGCTGCTCATACAGCCGCATCCGCGCGCCTTCGGCCCCGCCGAGGAAGAATACCAGCCGGTCCAGCGCCAGCTTGCTGAATGGCATGTCGCCCGTCACCTTGAGGCGCAGGCGGATTGCAGCCTTTACGGCGCGGCCGGTGCCGGGCCGCCGCTCCGGCAGACCCATGGCGGCCACCGCGGCGGGCGAGCTGACGTAGTCGGCTTCCACCAGCTCGATCGGCAGGAGCTGCACCGGGTGAGCGGTGCGGAACTCGCAGTTGGTCTGGTCCTCCGTCTCCAGCAGGGAGCGCAGCTCCGTGCCCGGCGGCAGCAACACGCCCGCGGGATTGGCACGCAGGGACGCGTCGGGCTGGAACTGCACCACGGCCATCGCGGGGGTCGGCGCCAGGTAGTGCGGATAGACCATCTGCAGCAGCGATTGCGTGAAGGTCGGGAACTCCGCCTCCATCTTCATCTGCACGCGGGCAGTCAGGAAGGCGAACCCCTCTAGCAACCGCTCCACATAAGGGTCGGCGACCTCGGTGTTCCCAAGGCCGAGGCGGGCCGCCACCTTCGGGAACTCGGCCGCAAACTCCCCGCCCATGTCGCGCATGAACGCCAGCTCGGCTTCATAGAGGCGGAGCAGGCGGGGATCCATCAGGTCCGGCCCTTGATTTCGGTCACGACTGCGACCCGGGTTTCCAGTTCGATGGCGGTTTCCAGGAACACCTGCTGCGGCACCGGCTGCGCCCATAGCTCGCCGCTGATCTCCAGCACCAGAGTCGGCAGGCCCTCGTCGCGCTGCACCGGGCGGGCGCGGACACGGAGCGTCTCCGCCCGGATACGCGGCTCGAACGCGCGGATCGCATCCGCCACCTTCCGCTCCAGCGACCCGGCGTGACCGTCCCCCGCGTCCGTGCCCGCAATGCCGGGTATGCCGTAGTTGAGGGTGCTGCGCGCGACGAGCGAACCGTCCGGCAAGTCCTCCACCACCTGCAGGTTGGTGGCGTTCAGTAGCCAGCCCAGGTCCCGCAGCACGGCCCGGCGCAGTTGCGCCATCGTCAAGGTTTGCTGGTCCAAGCCCTCCTTGCGATGCTCGGGCGCCAGGTCGGTCAAGCGGTCCAGCAAGGACGGCTGTAGGCGTTCGGTCCTGTTGAGGTCGGCCATCTAGCTTGCAGCAGGGGCGCTTCCTGGGCGCGCCCCGAAAACGAGGTGACGAAGGTCCATCAGCGCCACGTCCGCATCTCCGGTCGTGAACATGCGCTGTCCTAATCCAAGCGCCCAGCCGTCGTCCGGTGCGCCGCGCTTCTGCCATTCGGTGCGGCGGCCCAAAGCCAGTAGCGGGTCGGTGGCCGTGGCGCTACCGGGATAGCGGCTCGGGATGAAACCAACGGAGATGCCGCCGTTGATCCAGGTGAAATCGACGGGCAGCCAGACCTGGTCGCGCAAATCCGCCGGCGGCTCGATCCTGATCTCGGCGACATGCTGCAACGGGATCCAGTAGTAGGCACCATCCAGCACGGCTTCCATCACCGGGCCGAGGCGCGGGTCGGCGTCGGCGATCCAGGCGAATGGCGTGCCATCCATCGTGCCCGGCGTAACCTCTGCCTGTTCGAACGCATTGTCCCGCAGCGATGCAGCCGCGGCGAACGCGCCGTGGGCTAGCGCGCGGTTCGCCTCCACCAGCAGCGGTATCCAGGGTAGGGGATGTCCGAACACGGTCGGGGTACGATTGCCGGCGAACACGCCTTCGCGCACCAGTTCGCAGCGGATCAGGGTGCGGTAGGTCTCGGCCATGGGCAACGCGAGCGGGTCAAGCTCCGCCGCAACGGTAAGCTGCGTCAGCGCACGGTCCCACTCGCCGAAGATACAGAACATCTGGAATAGGAAGGTACGCAGCGGCGCCTGGCGTGGCGCCTTGCGTACCTCCCCTTTCAAGGCTTCCAGCGCCCCGCGGGGATCGCCGTCCAGAAGACGCTGCCGTGCATCCATCCGGACGGCGCCCCAGCTTCGCGCTAGACTTGCTTGATCGGGTCGGCCGATACGTCGGACACGTTGCGTATGCGGTTCCAGCCCGTGGCGCGCACGGGGCCGAGCTTGCCGCTCGGGTCCTGCTGGGAATAGCGCATCTGCAAGCCGCCGTATTCGAAAGTCAGCGCCTCTTTGGGCGAGATCTCGTCATGGTTCCATTGGATCGTCTTGACGGCAACCATCTTAAAGTCGAAGCGGAGGAACACGCCGCCCGACGTGTTGTTGGAGCCTGCGCCCGCGCCCAGGCTTTTACGCAGCATCAGGATGACAGACTCGAACGCCGTGCCGCTGCAGGCCATCTGGTAGAAAGTGGTGCTGGCCTTGTCGATCGGGCGGGTGATGGAGAACGGGTTGAAGGTGATCTTACCCGCGCCAGCGCCGGAGCTTTGGCTGCTGATATTCAGCGTTTGCTCGACGTCGAAGCTGTATTCCTCGACTTCAAACAGAGCGCCGGGGCCGGGCTTGGGCGACATGGTCGCCAGCTCCTCCTTGTTGTGGGTGAGGTCCACTTGGGACTCGGCCAAAAGCCAATCCTGGCCGTAGGGCTTGAATGCCATATAGGAGTCGATCGCCATGGTGACGTGTTCCTCAGGTTGAAGTTTTGGTTACTTGTCTCGTTACTTCGGCATGCGCGACACAAGGCGGAGCGACACGGTCAACCCCTCCAGCTGGTAGTGGGGCTTGAGGAAGAACTTGGCGCTGTAATAGCCGGGGTTCTCCTCGTCCGCCGCAACCTCGACCAGGCCGGCAGCGAGCGGATGCGTGGCCTTCCACTCCTCGCTAGAGGAGTCGGGAGAGGCGTCGACATACTTGTTGAGCCATTCCTGCAGCCAGGAGGAGAGTTGGACCTGGGTCATCGTGCTGCCGACCTTGTCACGCACCATGCACTTCAAATAGTGCGCGAAGCGGCAGGAAGCGAACAGGTATGGCAGGCGGGCGGCCAGGTTGGCATTCGACGTTGCGGCCGGATCGTCATACTCCTGCGGTTTCTGCAGCGACTGCGCGCCGATGAACGCGGCGAAATCGCTGTTCTTCTTATAGATCAGCGGCATAAAGCCGTTCTTCGCCAGCTCCGCCTCACGCCGGTCGCTGATGGAGATCTCGGTCGGGCACTTCATCGCCACGCCGCCATCGTCGGATGGGAACGTATGGGTGGGCAGGCCCTCAACGGAACCGCCGCTCTCTACGCCGCGGATACGCGTGGTCCAGCCATACAGCTTGAACGCCCGGGTGATGTTGGTCGCCATGGCATAGGCGGAGTTCGCCCAGGTGTACTTGTCGCTGTGGGCGCCGGTGGTGTCCTCCTCGAACGCAAACTCCTCCACCGCCTCTGTCTTGGCGCCATAGGGCAGGCGCGCGAGGAAGCGGGGCATGGCAAGGCCGATGTAGCGGCTGTCCTCACTTTCCCGCAGGCTGCGCCAGGCGGCATATTCTGGCGTCTGGAAAATCTTGGTCAGGTCGCGCGGGTTTGCCAGCTCGTCCCAGTTCTCGAGCTGCATGACGCTGGGGGCGGCGGCGGCGATGAACGGTGCGTGGGCGCCTGCAGCGACCTGTGCGATGTCGCCCAGAAGCTGGGTGTCAGCCGGGCTGTGGTCGAAGTAGTAGTCGCCCACCAGCAGGCCGAACGGCTCGCCACCGAATTGGCCGAACTCCTCCTCGTAGATCTTTTTGAACACCGGGCTTTGGTCCCAAGCCGTGCCGCGGAACTTTTTGAGGTTGCGGCCTAGTTCCTTCTTGGAAACGTTGAGCACCTTTATCTTTAGAGACTCATCGGTTTCGGTGTTGTTCACCAGGTAGGACAGGCCGCGCCATGCGGACTCCAGTGCCTGGAAGTCCTCGTGGTGCATGATCGTGTTGATCTGCTCCGTCAGCTTGGCGTCGATGCCGCTGATCATCGCCTCGATCGACCGTAGCGCGTCGTTGGAGATCAGGCTGGTGGAGGCCAGTGCCTGGCTGGCTAGGGTATGGATCGCACCCTCCACGGCCTCACGCGCATGGTCGCTTTTGGGTTTGAACTCACGGTTCAGCAGCGCGGCAAAGTCGGTGGTGGTCGCCACGGCAGTGGTAGTGGCGGCGCGGGACATCTCGGCTCCGGACATGGCCTACTCCTCCCCGCCGGACTTCGATTCGCCGCCGGACTTGGCTTCTCCGCCCGGCTTGGGGGCGGCAGCGAGGCTGGCCATCAGCGCCGGGTCCTGCAGCAGCTTGGCGACCAGCTCCTCGGCCCCGGTCTTGCCGTCCATGTAGGTCATCAGGTTGGACAACTGCGTCCGCGCCTCGAGTAGCTTGTTCAGCGCTTCGACGTTACGGGCCACGGCGGCGGGAGAGAAGTCGTCCATGCTCTTGAAGGTGATGTCCACGGCGACGTTGCCTTCGCCCGTCAGCGTGTTTGGCACGGTGAAGGCGACGCGCGGCTTCATCGACTTCAGCCGGTCATCGAAGTTGTCGATGTCGATTTCTAGCATCTTGCGGTCCACGAGCGCCGGCAACGGCTCGGACGGCTTACCTGACAGGTCGGACATGACGCCGACCACGAAAGGCAACTGAACCTTCTTTTCGGACCCGTAGGTCTCGACGTCGTATTCGATCTGGACCCGGGGAGCCCGGTTCCTGGCGATGAACTTTTGGCTGCTCGCTTTCGCCATTATTTCTACTCCCTATGCCTTAATTGGCTTA
>JANONC010000276.1:0-17000 GCA_031420655.1 Rhodospirillales bacterium
ACGGCCGGGACGGGTGCTCATCACGGTCGTCAGAACGAACAGCGACTGCCGGAACCCGGCACTGGCCCCCCCGTGATTGCGGCCGTAATCGGCGTCCATGAAGGCGTAGCTGCCGGCCTGGATTTCGGTGAACACGCCGGATGCCGCCTCCAGCTCGAAGCTGCCTGTGCCGCCGCCGCCCACGATGTCGCACGCCAGGCCGCGCTGGCGGAGTTGTTCGACCGTGCGCCGCGTCGCCTCTGCCCCGGCAACGATCGCAACCGTGCGTTCATCCAGCGTGCGCATGTGCTGCGCGGTGCCGTGATACGCCTGTAGCCCGGCGAAGCGCAGATGGGGCGAGGCGGCGATCCGCTGCGCCAGCGCCACCGCGTCCGGACCCGGCGCCACGCCACAACGGCCGTGGCCCGTGTCGATCTCCACCAGCACATCCTGCCGCACCCCGGCACCGGCCGCCGCATCTGCAATCCGGTCCACGCCCGCATCGCAATCGGTACACACCGCCACATGCGCCACGCCGGACAGCGCCATCAGCCGGGCGAGCTTTGCCGGGCGAACGACCTCGTTACTCACTAGGATGTCTTGCACGCCGCCCCAGGCCATGATTTCGGCCTCCGCCACCTTTTGCACGCACTGGCCGATGGCGCCGCGGGCCGCCTGCATGTGAGCGATGAGCGGCGATTTATGCGTCTTGGCGTGCGCGCGCAGCCGGACACCGGTGCCGTCCAACAAGGCGGCCATACGGTCCAGGTTAAACTCCAGCGCGTCGAGGTCGACCAGCAGCGCCGGCGTGTCCACGTCGTGCTCCGCCATGCCGGGCGCGGCGGGAGGTGGCTGCATCAATGGCCCGCGTTGGTGCCAGAGAAGTCGGGCGCGGCCACACCGGACGCGGCGAGCTGTGCGGCCAGCGCAGCCTTCAGCCGGTCCAGCCCGGCCTCGTCCCGCGCCTCCGCCCGGGCCACCAGCACCGCCTGCGTGTTGCTGGCGCGCAGCAGCCACCAGCCATCCTCCGTCTGCACCCGCACGCCATCGATGTCGTTGACCTGCGCCCCCGCTACCTTCAACCGCTGGGCGACTTCCGCCACCACATCGAATTTGCGCGTATCGGCACAATCGAACCGCAGCTCCGGCGTGTTCACCACTTGGGGCAGCGCCTTGCGCGCATCCGACAGCGGACCCGGCAGGCGCGCAACGACGCCGAGTAGCCGCACCGCCACATACAGCGCATCGTCGAAGCCATACCAGTGGTCGGCATAGAAGATGTGGCCGCTCATCTCACCCGCGAAGGGCGCGCCCACCTCGGCCATCTTGGCCTTTATCAGGCTGTGGCCCGTCTTGTACATCAGCGGCTTGCCCCCGGCGGCCGCAATCTCGTCATACAGCACCTGGCTTGCCTTCACGTCGGCGATAATGGTGGCGCCGGGGTGGGTGCGCAGCACGTCGCGGGCCAGGATCACCAGCAGCTGGTCGCCGATCACCATGGTCCCGCCGTCGTCCACCACGCCAATCCGGTCCGCGTCACCGTCAAGGCCAATGCCGAGGTCCGCCCCATGCGCGTGCACGGCGGCAATCAGCTGCTCCTGATTTTTAGCGATCGTCGGGTCCGGATGATGGGCTGGGAAGGTTCCGTCGATGACCTCGTTCAGCACCGTGTGATGGCCAGGTAGGGCTTTGAGCAACCGGGTCAGTACCTCCCCCGCGGCACCGTTGGCGTTGTCCCAGACGATATTCAGCGCGCGGTCGCCGCCGTCGTAGTCCTGCACGAGCCGGGCGACGTACGCGTCGGTCACGTCTACCGGGCGGTCGGTGCCCGGCGCGGCCTCCACCACATCGCCCGCTGCCGCCATCGCCCCCAGCGCCTGGATATCGGCACCGAAGAAAGCGCGGCGGCCCAGCATCATCTTAAACCCGTTATAGTCGGGCGGGTTATGGCTGCCGGTGACCATCACGGCCCCGTCCGTCTCCAGCGTCGTTGCCGCGTAATACAGCAACGGCGTGGGGCCACGGCCGACGGTCAGGACCTCCATCCCGCTCGCCTTCAATCCGTCCGTGATCGCGCCCGCCAGCTCTGGCGAGGACAGCCGTCCGTCATATCCGAGCGCCACGCGGTGCCCGCCGGCGCGCGCCACCACGGTGCCAAAGCAGCGCCCGATCGCAAACGCATCCGCCGGGTGCAGGGTGCGGCCGACCACGCCGCGTATGTCGTATTCCCGCAAAGTGGTGGGGTCGAAGCTGTGCTTAAACGCCATTACGGACAATCCTGATAATTGCGGAGAAAAGCGCGGACCTGATCGGCCAGGTCCGGCCGCTTCAGCGCGAAGGCGATCTGCGCTTCAAGAAACCCGACCTTGTCCCCACAATCGAAGCGGCGGCCTTCGTAGCGCAGGCCGTGAAACGGGCCGTGGCCGATCATCTTGGCCATCGCGTCGGTCAATTGCACCTCGTTACCGGCGCCGCGCTCCATCAGCGACAGATGCTGGATCACCTCGGGCATCAACACGTAGCGGCCGATGACGGACAGGTTGCTGGGCGCGTCTTCCGGGCGGGGCTTTTCCACCAGGCCCAGCACCTCGGCCAGCCGGCCGTCGTCTGCGCCGACCTTCAGGATGCCATAGCGGTTGGTATGTTCGCGCGGCACTTCCGAGACGGCGACCACGTTGCCGCCGGTTTCGCGGTATACGGCCGCGAGCTGTTGCAGGCAGGGCGTCTCGCTCAGCACCAGGTCGTCAGGCAGTAGGATGGCGAATGGATCGTCGCCAATAAAGGCGCGCGCGCACCAGATCGCGTGGCCCAGCCCCAACGGCACCTGCTGCCGCACCGTCGTGATCGAGCCGGGCGGCACCTTCATGGCGTCCAGCATGTCCAGCATGTCGGTTTTGCCGCGTTCGCGCAGCGTACTCTCGAGCTCGTACGACACGTCGAAATGGTCGATCAACGCTGTCTTGCCGCGGCCGGAAACCAGGCAGAACTGCTCGATCCCAGCCGCCCGGGCCTCCTCGATCGCGTATTGGATCAACGGCTTGTCCACCACGGGCAACATTTCCTTGGCCATTGCCTTCGTGGCCGGCAGGAACCGGGTGCCCAGCCCCGCCACGGGTAGGACGGCTTTGCGGAGCGGCTTGTTCACGGGGCGGCGTTCCTCGTTGTTGCGCGAAGTGGTCGCATGCGAATGTGTGGGCATCAAGGCGGGGCAGCATCAAGCTAGGTTGAGCCGCGCATTCGCCTCCATCGCCAGCACGGCGCTGACGTTCAAAATGCCCCGTGCCGTTACACTCGGGACCAGCACGTGCAACGGTTTGGACGCACCCAGCAGCAGCGGCCCGATCGACAGGCCATCGGCGGCGGCAGCCAGCAACGTAAAGGCGATGTTGGCCGCGTCCAACGTCGGCATGATCAGCAAATTGGCCGTGCCGCTCAGCTTGCTGTCTGGCACCGCCCGGTCGCGCACCGCCTCCACCAGCGCGGCGTCGGCGTGCATTTCGCCGTCCACCTCCAGGCCCGGCTGCTGAGCCCGCACCAGCGCCAGCGCGTCCCGCATCTTGCGTGCGGATGGCGAGCGGCTGCTGCCGAAGCTGGAGTGGCTGAGCAGAGCAGCCTTCGGCACGATGCCAAAGCTGCGAACGGTGGCGGCGGCCAGACCGGTCATTTCGGCGATCTCCGCGGCCGAGGGATCTGTATTCATGTGCGTGTCGCAGATAAACAGCGCGCCTGTTTGCAGGATTAGGACCGACAGGCCGTAGATGCGCGACACGCCGGGCTGCTTGGGGATGATCGGCATCGCGTAGCTCATGTGCCGCCACCAATCGCCGATGCCGCCGCAGACGGCTGCGTCGGCCAGGCCTGCTTGCAACAACATGCTGGCGGCGATCGTGCCACGCCGCACCATCCGCCGGCTGGCCGCATCCGGCGGTGCACCCCGGCGCCCGGCCAGGAGCTGATAGCGCGACACGAGTGGGTCGAACACGGCGCTGTCTTCGTTCGGGTCCAACACCTGCACGCTGTCTTCGGACAAGCGCAGCCCAAGCGCCTTGATCCGCGCCGCAATGACCGCATGCCGGCCGAGCAGGATCGGTTCTGCAATCCCGTCATCGACCACCGTCTGCACGGCACGCAGCACGCGGTCATCCTCGCCCTCGGCATAGACGATCTTGCGCATCGCATGCCGCGCGGCTTCGAACACCGGCCGCATGGTCTGGCCGGAGCGGAAGACAAACTTCTCGAGGTCGCGCCGATACGCGGCAAAGTCGGCGATCGGGCGTTTGGCGACACCGGTGCGCATGGCAGCCGCGGCGACAGCCGGGGCGATCTGCAGGATCAACCGCGGATCGAACGGCTTTGGGATGATGTAATCCGGGCCAAACATCGGTGCCGCACCGCCATAGGCCGCGGCCACCACCTCGCTCGCTTCCACCCGTGCCAGCACGGCGATGGCCTCGACGCAGGCGATTTTCATCTCCTCATTGATCTCGGTCGCGCCCACGTCGAGCGCACCGCGGAAGATGAACGGGAAGCACAGCACGTTGTTGACCTGGTTCGGGTAGTCGCTGCGCCCGGTGGCGACGATCGCGTCAGGCCGCACCGCACGGACGGCTTCTGGCAAGATCTCTGGGTCCGGATTGGCCAGCGCCATAATGAGCGGACGATCGGCCAGCATGGACAGCCACTCGGCCTTCAGCACGCGGGGCGCGGACAGGCCCAGGAACACGTCTGCGCCCGGCAGCACGTCCGGCAGCGTGCGCGCGTTGGTCACCTTCGCATAGCGGGCCATGTTGGGTGCCATGTCCGTCCGCCCGGTATGCACCACGCCGTCACGGTCGGTCAGTGTGACGTTGGCCACCGGCAGGCCCATTGTCACCAGCAGGTCCACGCACGCCAGCGCCGCGGCGCCGGCGCCCGACGTCACGAGCTTCACATCCTCGATCCGCTTATTTTGCAGCATCAGGCCGTTGCGAATAGCGGCGGCGACGATAATGGCGGTGCCGTGCTGATCGTCATGAAACACCGGGATGCCCATGCGGGCGCGCAACTGCCGCTCGATTTCGAAGCACTCGGGCGCCTTGATGTCTTCGAGGTTGATGGCGCCGAACGTGGGTTCGAGAGCCGCGACGACCTCGATAAACAGCGCCGGGTCGTCCGCATTGACCTCGATATCGAACACGTCGATGCCCGCGAACTTTTTGAATAGGACGGCCTTGCCCTCCATCACCGGTTTGCCTGCCAACGCGCCGATGTTGCCCAGGCCGAGCACGGCGGTGCCGTTGCTGATGACGGCCACCAGGTTGCCGCGTGCCGTCAGGTCGCGCGCTGCGTCCGGGTCGGCCACGATTGCCTCACACGCCGCCGCCACGCCCGGCGAGTACGCGAGCGCCAGATCCCGTTGCGTGACCATGCGCTTGGTGGGTTCGATTTGCAGTTTACCCGGCCGCGGCAGGCGATGGTAATCCAGCGCCGCCTTGCGGAAATCCTCATCCATCGCCGTCCAGTCTCCCCACGCGGCCTGTCGGCCTTTGACGGATAGGATCGGCCAGGGCCGCCCTATTGGCAACCGGGGCACGTGGGTTCAAATGTTTAGGATGGTTGAGCCCAGATATGCGGTCGAGAAGACTCGAACTTCCACAGGGTTTCCCCCACAAGCACCTCAAGCTTGCGCGTCTACCATTTCGCCACGACCGCACGGTTCCGGCAGGTCGATATAGCCGATGAGCGGCGTGGGTTCAACCGAGTGGCTGACGACGCCGGGTCCGGTGCCCTATCCGGAGGCGCTCGCGGCGATGGAGGCGCGGGTGGCGGCGATCCGGGCCGAGGCATCGCCCGGTTTGGTGTGGTTGCTGGAGCACCCGCCGCTGTACACATCCGGCACCAGCGCGCGGGCGGAGGACTTGCAGGACCCGGGCCGGTTTCCGGTTTTTACGGCCGGACGCGGCGGCCAATGGACCTATCACGGCCCCGGCCAGCGCGTCGGTTACGTCATGCTGGATTTGTCATCGCGGCACGGCACGGTGCTGGCGCGGGACGTGCGCTCCTACGTGGCCGGGCTGGAGGAGTGGCTGATCCGCACACTCGCCGTGTTCGGCGTGGTCGGGGAGCGCCGAAATGGCCGGGTGGGGATCTGGGTCGCGAGCGGTGGCGGGGAGGCAAAGATCGCTGCGCTGGGCGTGCGGGTGACGCGCTGGGTGAGTTGGCACGGTGTTGCGTTGAACGTCAGCCCGGCGCTGGACCACTTCGCCGGCATCGTGCCCTGCGGCATCGCGGAGCACGGCGTCACCAGCCTGGCAGCGCTGGGGGTGGTTACGACCATGGCGGAGGTAGATGCGGCGCTCCGAAAGGAGTGGGCCGGGGTGTTTGGCGGTTCTGACGCGGTCGGGTCGGTAGGCCCGGAACACTGTTCGGCCTGAACTTGTCGAAGGGCCTTTCGCGAATATTGGGGAGCCGTCCGCCACGGCTCTTCGACAAACTCAGGGCTAACCGTCGAGGGTCGAAAGCCGGAATATGACTTTCATTTAGCTCGACAGCCGTGCGCAATCCCGCACCACGCGCACCGTGAAACGGTGCTGCGCCAGCGTCTCCCCGTCGCGCTGGATGGACACGATCCACTCGCCGGGAACCAATTCGTACGCATCCTCGAAAAACCAGCCGTTCAGGACTGGCGTCGCCAAGGCGATAGCGGGAAAGCGGTCGGTAGTGGTGGCGCGGCCGTCGGTCAGGTGGAAGGGCGGGTGGGTCCACTCGATCTCCATCTCCTCCAGTGACGCCGGCCCGGCGTTCTTGAGCCGGTACTTAATGCCGAACTGAGTGCCGGGGCAGGCGTCGATTATATCTGTGCGCTCAAGCGGCGGGTCGGCCCGGTTATCGATACGGGCCGAGTACCCGGCTGACGTGCCCGGCGCGGGCTCATGCCCGATCACCCGCGCGGCCGACAGGCCCCAATCGGTGATCTCCACCTCCAGCGCTTGCGCCCAGGCGGCGTTGCTGGCCAGGAGCAGCGTCGCAATCAGGATGGGCCGGATCGTGCCGGAAAAGTAGCGCATCACCCCGCCCAGGTCCCGCCTGTCAATCGCAGGTATCGCTCGGCCAGCGCCAAATCGGCCAGCACGTGGCGGCGGCGGATGGTGGCGGCGGCGTCTTCGCCCCATTGTTCGGATTGGAATAGCTCGTCCAAATGCGCTACCGCGAACGCATCGTCTGCCGTGAGGGCGCCCGTTTGCAACGCCAGGCCCAGCACGGCGCTGCCCAGCGCGGGGACGGCGATACCCAGCGCGGCCAGCGCGTCGGGTGACAGCGCAGCGTAGGCAGCGGCCAGGCTGGCCAGTGCCTCCGGGTGTTGCGGGCGATGCACGATCCCCTCGGCAGGCACGAGCCGCGCGCCGTAGCGGTCCGCCGCCCAGTCCAGCCAGGGCTGCCAGCGTGCCTCTTGGCGGCTGGCCAGCTCGGCCGGGTGGGTGGCGCGGTAGCACAGCACGTCCGACTGTGCGTACACGGCCATGGCAGCCGCGACCGGCGCCGGGTCGGGCGCGATGCGGTCCTGCGCGGTGCCGGCCAGGCGGGTGAGCGGCAGGTCATCCATCGTCAACGTATCGCCGGCGCCGTGCCACTCCGCCGCAACCGCCTGTGCCAATGCTGGGTTGGCCATGCGCAACGGGGTGCCAGCGCCCGGGATGCGCAGCGGCTTGCCGTCCAGCTCAATCTTCCAGACGGCACCCTCCGGCACCGCTTTCGCCTCGATCCAGACACGCTTCATCGCAGCAAGCTCCGTAATAGATCGGCCGGACGGAGCGGCTTGGGCGCGTCCGGCGATGGCTCTGGCCCGGCACGGCCGTTGCGGGCCAGCAGCAACGCCGGGGCGCAGGCGTCGGCCCCGGCATCACCGATGGTCACCTGCGCGCGGCCGCCATCGCCCTCCATCTTCAACAACGGTGCCGCCCACGGCCCGGTTACGCGGACCGGCACGGCCACGCGGGCAGAGCCGATGCCCACCACGGGCCGCAGCTGCAGCGCCAGCGTCCGGTCCGCCAGGCCCACGCTCCCCTCCCCGGTCAGCATCAGCCGCGGACTATCGAGCAGCAGCGCCGCCACTTTGGCTTGCCCGGCGGCGATATCGGTTCGCAGCGCCACGCAGCGCAAGCGGCTGCGCCCAACCGCGGCCATCGGTAGGCCGCGCGTGGCCTGCGCCAGGCCGGGGATCAGCGCCAAATCGGCATCACCGCCCACCATCGCCAGCCCGAGCCGGCCCGTCAGCGACGCCAGCAGCGCCGGCCCGTCGGCGCCAGTCCCGGTCAGGTCGAGGTCGAGTTCGGCCGGGCCGGACACCATCGGCGGCAGGCCGGCCAGGGCCAGCACAGCCGCGGCGGGCAAGCCGGGAGCGAGCACGGTGACGCTCAAGCGTTGCGATGGCGCATCTGCCACGACACGGGCATCGGCTGGGGCACCGCCCAGCAAGGCATGCGCAGGCTCCAACACAAGATGCCCGGCGGCCAGCACCGCGTGGGCATTGACCGCCGTCACGTCCGTTCCGTGCCAGCGCAGGGTGCCTACGGTCAGCGCAACATCCCCCTCACCGGCAGTCAGCGCCGCCCATGGGATTGGCCGGGGCGAAGCGAGCGCGATCGCAGCGGGCTGGGTCGCAGCGGGCGAGATTGCAGCGGGCGGCGGTGGGGGTGTCTGCGACGCGGCCGCGGTCGCCCACTCGTCCAAGTCGATCCGGTCCGCGGACACCGTGCCGCGCACGGACCGCGCTGCCAGCAGCAAATCCAGCACCGCCGCGCTGGTGCCCGCCCGGGCCATACCGGTCACATGCAAGCCAGCGCCGGCCGTCTGTACGCGACCGTCCGCCGACAGAGTACGCAGCGCTGGCAGGGGCACGCCCGCAACCTGGCTCAGCGCGGCCAGGTCCGGCACTGTGGCCACCACCGTCGCGTCCACCGCGCCGGGCGTGAACCGTCCCGCCGCCGTCAGCCGCGCCTCACCGATCGTGATCTGGGCGCGCTCCAACTCACCCCGCAACGCTGCCGCCAACGAGCTGGCTTTCACATCGATCTGCGTGGCCGCGGTGCCTAGCATGCCGATGCCGGCAAGTGTCACGCTATCGCCAGCCTGGGACAGCAGCAGCACCGGATGGGTTAACACCAGGCCGGGCAGTGCGACCTCGCCGGCCTCTGCTTCCAGGTGCAGCGGCGCGGTGGTACCGGACAGCTTGATTGTGACACCGGCCATCGTGATCGTGCCGCTTAGAGCGTCGTCCTGAAATACCAGCTGCGGCAGCTGCGCTATCGTCGTGCGCCCGGCGTCGCGCCAGCCGAGTGTGGCGTCCGTCAGCGTGGCGGCACCCAGCGTAACCGCCATGCGGCGCTGGGCCGGGCTTGGCGTAGCGGGGCTTGGCGGGGCGGGGCCGGTCGTCGCGGGGCCGGTCGTCGCGGCGGGCGCAGGCCGCTCCCAGTTGCCCACGCCGGCAGAGTCCCGCTCGAGCAGCACATTCACGCCGTGCAGCCGTACGCCGCGCAGCTCCGCCCGGCCGGACAGCAACGGCAGGATCGCCACACCCAGCTCCGCCGATTGCACGGTCGCCATGTCCGGGCGCGACAGGCCGGGGGGATTGGCTAGGCGCATTCCCTCTACCCGCAGCCGCGGTGTCAGGCCCCACAGCAGCGTGACCGGCCCGTCTATCGTGAGCGGACGGCCCGTCGCCGCCAGCGTCTCATCTTGCAACCGCGCCTTCACCACCGCCGGGTCGAGCCACACCCAAACCGCGGCCGCGGCCAGCATCGGCACGCACAGGATTACCGCGATGGCGATCAGCAGCGCCCGCCTCATCGGGTGCGCGCCGGATCCGCCGGGGGCCTGGCCTCAAACCCGAGCGTCTTGAACGTCTCGCTCATATGCGGCGGCAACGGAGCCTCCACGATCAGGCGGCCGCCAGCCGGGTGTGGCAGATCGAGGGCGCGGGCGTGCAGGTGGAGCTTATCCGGCAAACCTTCCACGATGGCCGTGCCTGTGCCGTTCTGGTCCGGCTCGTGATATTTGTCGTCACCCACGATCGGCGCGCCGATGGCCACGCAATGCACGCGCAATTGGTGGGTACGGCCGGTGATGGGCGACAGCTCCAGCCACGCCAGCTTTTGCCCGGCGTGATCCAGCGTGCGAAAATCGGTCACGGCCCGCTGCGCCTCTTCATCGTCCCGCGTGGCCGGCACGCTGCGTTCGCCGCGGGGGCCGGTATAGCGCAGCAACGGCAGGTCGATGCGGCCCTCTACCGGCACGGGGCGACCTGCCACCACGGCCCAGTACGTCTTGGTCACGTCCCGGCCGCGGAACCCGGCCGCGAGCTTGGCCGCCGTGCCCGGCGTGCGGGCGAGCACAAGGCAACCGGACGTATCGCGATCAAGCCGGTGCACCAGGCGGGGCCGATGCGGGCTGCCCATGCGCAGGCCGTCGAGCAAACCGTCCAGATGCCGGCTGATGCCCGGACCACCCTGAACCGCCAGTCCATGAGGTTTGTTGAGCACAATAACCTGCTCGTCCTGATACAGGATCATCGCCTCCAGCTCACGCTGAATGGCCGGGTTGAACGGGGCGGGTTCGGCCTTCTTCGGCGTGGTCGCAGATGGGAGCGGCGGAACGCGGATGAGCTGGCCGGGCTCGAGCCGGGCACTGGTTTCGGCCCGCTTGCCATCGACCCGCACCTGCCCCGTGCGGCACAGCTTTTGGATCGCCCCCTGGGTTAACCCCGGAAAATGGCGGCGAAACCAGCGGTCCAGCCGAAGCTCAGCCTCGTCATCGGACACGGTGCGGGTGGTCACGGTCATGCTTGGCGCTCCTGACGCAAGGCGGCCCAGTGGGCGAGGCGGCGCGCGACCTCCCGCTCGTAGCCGCGTCCGGCCGGGTCATACAGGGTGGGGCGGACGATGCCGTCCGGAAAGTAGTTCTGGCCGGAAAACGCGTCCGGCGCATCGTGGTCGTACTGGTACCCGGCACCGTAGCCGAGTGCGCCCATCAGCGCCGTGGGGGCATTCAGGATGGTGGCGGGCGGCGAAAGGCTGCCGGTACTGGCGGCGAGCTTCGTGGCCTGCTTATACGCCGTGTACGCCGCGTTCGATTTGGGCGCGGTCGCGAGGTAGATCGCTGCTTGCGCCAGGGCCAGCTCACCCTCCGGATGGCCGAGCCGCTCATACGCATCCCACGCGGCCAGCGCCTGCGGCAAGGCGTGCGGGTCGGCCAGGCCCACGTCTTCGGACGCAAAGCGCACCATGCGCCGGGCGAGGAAACCCGGATCCTCCCCGCCGGCCAAAGCGCGCGCGAGCCAATACAGTGCGGCGTCCGGGTCCGAGCCGCGCAGCGACTTGTGTAGGGCGGACGCCAGGTTGTAGTGGCCGTCCCGGTCCCGGTCATGCTGCGGCGCGCGGCGTTGCACGAGGGCCGCGAGGCTGGCGGCGTCGAGCAGGTCTGGCCCGGCGTGCAGCACCTGTTCTGCCAGGTTCAGCGCGTAGCGGCCATCGCCGTCGGCCATGGCACATAGGGCTTGGCGCGCACCGGCCGTGAGCGGCAGAGGGCCTCCTGCCTGTTCGGCCCTTTTAAGCAGCGCTTCGAGCGCCGCCTCGTCCAGCCGGTGCAGCACCACCACCTGGCAGCGGGAGAGCAGCGCCCCGTTCAGGGCGAAGCTGGGGTTCTCGGTCGTGGCACCGACCAGCACGATCGTGCCATCCTCCACCACGGGCAGAAAGGCGTCCTGCTGGGCGCGGTTGAAGCGGTGCACTTCATCGACGAACAACAGCGTGCGGCCTTGGGTCGTGCGAGCGGTTTCGAACACCCGTTTCAGGTCTGCGACGCCGCTGAACACAGCGGACATGGCCACGAACGACAGACCAGCCGCTTCGGACAGCAGTCGCGCGATGGTAGTTTTGCCTACGCCGGGCGGACCCCACAGTATAAGGGAGGCGAGGGTGCCTCGCTCGATCATCGTAGTGAGGCGGCCACCAGGCCCGACTAAATGCGGTTGCCCCACGACGTCTTGCAACATCGTGGGACGAAGCCGTTCGGCCAGGGGCAGTTGTGCGCTGCCCTGGAACAGGTCAGCGCGGGGCATGGAAGGTGCCGTTACGCTGCCTGCTGGTCCTCATCGGCCGGGACGTTGCGCGGGCCGCTATCCTGGCCCTTGGCCGACACATCGCGGTCCACCAGCTCGATCACTGCCATGTCCGCCGCGTCGCCGTAGCGCACGCCGGCCTTCAGCACCCGGCAATAGCCACCCGGTCGCGTCTTGTACCGATCGGCGAGTGAAGAGAACAGCTTCTCCACGATCCGTTCGTCCTGCAACTGCGCGATTGCCTGACGACGCGCATGCAGGCCGCCGCGCTTGCCGAGCGTAATCAGCTTTTCCGCGACGGGCCGCAGCTCCTTTGCCTTCGGCAAGGTGGTAGTGATTTGCTCATGCTTGATGAGCGCCACCGCCATGTTGCGAAACATCGCAAGGCGGTGGCTGGACGTAACGCCCAGTTTGCGGCCGGAAACACCGTGGCGCATGGTTCAAATCCCCTAAAAAGGCTCGTCCAGGCGCTTGGCCAGGTCTTCGATGTTTTCCGGCGGCCAGCCTGTGACGCTCATTCCGAGCGCCAGGCCCATAGCCGTCAGCACTTCCTTGATCTCGTTCAACGACTTGCGGCCGAAGTTCGGCGTACGCAGCATTTCCTGTTCGGATTTCTGCACCAAGTCGCCAATGTAGACGATGTTGTCGTTCTTCAAGCAATTGGCACTGCGAACCGACAACTCCAGCTCGTCGACCTTGCGCAGCAGGTTGCGGTTGAACGGCAGGTCGTCCTGGATCTCGTCCGCCCGAGCCAGTTGTGGGTCATCGAAGTTGATGAACAGCTGCAGCTGGTCTTGCAGAATGCGAGCGGCCAGCGCAACCGCGTCTTCAGGCGTGACGGCCCCGTTGGTTTCAACCTGAAGCAGCAGCCGGTCGTAGTCTGTCACCTGGCCGACGCGGGTGGGTTCGACCTTGTAGCTTACGCGCTTCACGGGCGAGTAAATCGCATCGATCGGGATCAGGCCGATCGGCGCATCCTCCGGCCGGTTACCGATCGCGGGCACGTAACCCTTGCCCAGATTTACCGTAAACGCCATGCTGAGCTTCACGCCGTCATCGAGCGTGCAGATCACGAGGTCCGGGTTCATCACGTCGATATCGTGGCCCGTATCGATCTGGGCGGCGGTTACTTCGCCAGGGCCGGTCGCTTCCAGCACCATCCGCTTCGGGCCTTCGCCATGCATGCGCAAGGCGAGCTGCTTGATGTTCAGGACTATGTCCGTCACGTCTTCCCGCACGCCCGGGATGGAGCTGAACTCATGAAGCACGCCGCGAATCTCGACGGCGGTTACGGCCGCACCCTGGAGCGAGCTCAGCAGCACGCGACGCACCGCGTTGCCGAGCGTCATGCCAAAGCCACGCTCCAGTGGCTCGGCCACCACGGTCGCAATACGATGCGGGTCCGACCCGGGTTCGACGCCCAATTTTTCGGGCTTGATCAGCGACTGCCAGTTCCGTTGCAGCACCACGGCTGTGTCTCCAAAGCATAAGGCGGGACCGCCCGACGGCGGCCCCGTATCGTTTCAGGCGCGGCGCGTTAGACCCGGCGGCGCTTGCGCGGGCGGCATCCATTGTGCGGGATGGGTGTCATGTCGCGAATAGCGGAGATACCAAAGCCCACCGCCTGAAGCGCACGAAGCGCGCTCTCGCGACCGGAGCCGGGACCACTCACCTCGATTTCAAGCGACTCCATCCCATGCTCGCGTGCCTTCTTGCCTGCATCTTCGGCGGCAACCTGCGCGGCATACGGCGTGCTCTTGCGGCTACCCTTGAAGCCTTGGCACCCGGCGCTGGACCAGGCGATGGTGTTGCCCTGCGCGTCCGTAATGGTGATGACGGTGTTGTTGAACGTGGCCGCAACGTGCGCCACGCCGGCGATGATGTTCTTGCGCTCTTTCTTTTTCGTACGTGCGGGAGCGGGCTTCGCCATTACTTCGTAACCTTCTTCTTACCGGCGATTGCCACTGCCTTACCTTTGCGCGTGCGGGCATTGGTATGTGTCCGCTGACCATGGACCGGCAGGCCGCGACGGTGACGCAGGCCGCGGTAGCAGCCCAAATCCATAAGCCGCTTGATGTTCATTGCGACCTCACGTCGCAAGTCACCCTCAACCCGGTAGTCACGGTCGATGAGCTCGCGGATCCGCAGCACCTCTTCGTCCGACAGTTGGTTAACCCGGCGGTCGTCCGGGATATTCAGCTTCGTGCAGATATCGACGGCGTTGGCCGGCCCGATACCGTAGATATAGCGAAGGCTGATCAGCACCCGTTTGTTGGTCGGGATGTTTACACCGGCAATACGCGCCACGCTCTAACTCCTGACGCCCCGGCCCGTGCTAATGCACGCCGGAGCCAAATGTGAACCCCTGCTCGCACTCTGCGCTGGAGGCCCGTGCTATAGACTGTACCTGCCGGGAACGACAGGACCTGGATCGCGTCTTATAGCGACGCCAGGCCGTGAGTCAATGAAACTAGATCAATTCTTCGTGATCTCAGAACCCTTAATCCTGGTCAGCACAGCTTCCACCGCCGCCGCGACCTCCTCCATCGGCTTCATGCCATCGAGAGTCACCAGCCGGCCCGTCGCGCTGTAATGCGGTAGGATCGGCGCGGTTTGGCTGTGGTAGGCCTCGAGCCGGGCGGCGACGGTCTCCCGCTTGTCGTCAGCACGGCGGATGAACTCGTGCGCGCCACACACGTCGCAGGTGTTTTCCACATGCGGCGGGTGAAACGTGTCGTGATATCCCGCCCCGCATTTGGCACATGTGAACCGTCCTGCGATACGGTCGGTCAGCGCCGCGTCGTCGACTTTCAATTCAATAACCGCATCGAGATGCAGGCCGGTCCGAGCCAGCATTTCGTCCAGGGCCGCGGCCTGCGTCACCGTGCGCGGGAAACCGTCAAGGATAAAGCCTCGCGAAGCATCCGGCTGGCGGATACGGTTTTCCAGCATTGCAATCAGGATATCGTCTGAGACGAGGTGGCCTTGCTCCATAACCGCCTTCGCCCGCTGCCCGATCTCGCTCCCCGCCTTGACCTCTGCCCGAAGCATGTCGCCCGTCGAAATTTGAGCCATGCCATGCAGCTGCTCCAGCCGTTTTGCCTGCGTCCCTTTTCCAGCCCCGGGCGGGCCCAGCAAGATCAGGTTCAACGCGAACGCCCCTTAACCCGACCCTTGCGGATCAGACCCTCGTATTGATGGGCTAGCAGATGGGATTGGATTTGGGTGACCGTGTCCATGGTAACGGATACGATGATCATGAGGCTGGTGCCGCCGAAGTAGAAGGGCACGCCGTACTTAGCGATCAGTAGCTCCGGCAACAGGCAAACGATGGCCAGATAGACGGCACCCACCGTGGTCAGCCGGGTCAGGATCACGTCGAAATACTCGGCCGTGTTGGCACCAGGCCTGACACCTGGGATGAAGCCACCGTATTTCTTCAAATTGTCAGCCGTCTCCTCCGTATTGAACACGACGGCCGTGTAGAAATAGGAGAAAAACACGATCATGCCGGCATAGGCAAACATGTAAAGTGGCTCGCCGTGCGCGAAGCGCTGCGCAACCCAGGCCAACCACGAGTCGGGTGAGTTCTGAGCAAAGCCTGCCACGGTGGCCGGGATCAACAGGATGGAGCTGGCGAAAATGGGAGGGATGACACCCGCCGTATTAACCTTCAGCGGCATGTGTGTGCTGTCGCCACCGAACATGCGCTGACCGACTTGGCGCTTTGGATATTGCACCGGCACGCGCCGTTGCGCCCGCTCCATAAATACCACAAACGCCACGACCGCTACCGCGATGGCAATGAAGAGCAGGATGAACACAGGCGACAGCGCCCCGGTCCGCCCCAGTTCCAGCAGGCTGACCAGCGCGCTCGGCAAGTTCGCCACGATACCGGCGAAGATGATCAAGCTGGTGCCGTTGCCCACGCCGCGGGCGGTGATCTGCTCACCTAGCCACATCAAGAACATCGTGCCGCCGACCAGCGTCACCACGCATGACACGCGAAAGAATGCCCCGGGATCGATCACCGCCGCGGCGCCGGACACGCTGTGCATGCCCTCCAACCCGGCGGAAATGCCGTAAGACTGCACCAGCGCGATGAGCACCGTGAGGTAACGCGTATATTGGTTAAGCTTCTTACGCCCGGCCTCACCCTCTTTTTTGAGGGTCATCAACGATGGTATGGCCGACGACATCAGCTGCACGATGATCGACGCGCTGATATAAGGCATGATGTTAAGCGCAAAGACCGTCATACGGCCGAGCGCACCACCGCTGAACATGTCGAACATGCCCAGAATACCGGTGCTGTGCTGCGCCAGCATTTCGCCCATCACGGACGCATCGACGCCGGGCACCGGGATGTAGGTGCCAATGCGGTACACCAGAAGCGCTCCCAGTGTGAACCAGATCCGCTGCTTGAGCTCCGTCGCCTTGGCAAAGCTGCCGAGGCTCATGGATGAGGCGAGTTGTTCGGCTGCCGAGGCCATTGGCGTATCCCCCGTCTAGCGCTTTGAAGCGGCCGGAGCCGCTCCAAACTCAATGTGCAGCGCGCGCCCCAGCCGAAGCAAGCGTCAGGCCGCCGGCTGCTCGGCCACTGTCACGGGCTTAAGCAACGTCACGGTTCCTCCTGCGGCCTCGACCGCCTGCATAGCCGTCGCTGACGCGCCCGAAACAGTGACGCGGATAGGCTGCGTGATGGTGCCCATGCCAAGCAGGCGTACACCTTCCACCTTCGCCAGCCGCACCAGCCCGGCCGCGGCCAGGGCGGCTTCGGTCACCGCCTCGTTGGCATTCAAACGGCCTGCAGCAATCGCCTTGCTGATCGCACCCAAATTCACAGGAGCATATTCTTTGCGAAAGATATTCGTGAAGCCGCGCTTGGGTAACCGACGATAGATCGGCAGCTGGCCGCCTTCAAAGC
>JANONC010000277.1:0-34659 GCA_031420655.1 Rhodospirillales bacterium
CCCGCGCGGCCGAGGGCGGGGGGGCTACGGCCCGCGCCCGCCACACGGCCCGCGGTAAAATGATGCCGCGCGACCGGGTGCAGGCGCTGCTCGACCCCGGGGCACCGTTCCTGGAATTATCGGCGCTCGCCGCATATGGCCTGTATGGCGGCGATATCCCCGGCGCCGGGCTGATCACCGGCGTCGGTTCGGTCATGGGCCGCGAATGCATGATCGTCGCCAATGACCCGACCGTGAAGGGCGGCAGCTACTACCCCATGACGGTCAAGAAACACCTGCGCGCGCAAGAGATCGCGCAGGCCAACCGGCTGCCCTGTGTCTATCTGGTCGATAGCGGCGGCGCCAACCTGCCGAACCAGGACGAAGTATTCCCCGACCGCGATCATTTCGGCCGCATCTTTTATAACCAGGCGCAAATGTCTGCGGCTGGCATCGCGCAGATCGCCGTCGTGATGGGCAGCTGCACCGCGGGTGGTGCCTATGTGCCCGCCATGGCGGACCAGAGCATCATCGTTCGCAATCAGGGCACCATCTTCCTGGCCGGCCCGCCGCTGGTGCGTGCTGCCACCGGTGAGGTGGTGACAGCCGAAGAGCTGGGGGGAGGCGACCTGCACAGCCGGACCTCGGGCGTGACCGACCATCTGGCCGATAGCGACGGCCATGCGCTCGGTATCGCCCGGCAGATCGTCGGCACGCTCGGCCCTGCCCGGCGGCACCGGCTCACGCTGACCGCCCCCCGTCCGCCCGCCTATCCGGCGCATGAGCTGGCCGGCATCATCCCCGCCGATGCGCGTGAGCCCTATGAGGTGCGCGAGCTCATTGCCCGTATCGTCGACGGATCGGAGCTCGACGAGTTCAAGCAGCTTTACGGCCCGACGCTGGTCACCGGCTTTGCGCACATCCACGGCATGCCGGTTGGCGTTATCGCCAATAACGGCATCCTGTATGGCGAAAGTGCGCAAAAGGGTGCGCATTTCATCGAGTTATGTACCCAGCGTGGTCTGCCGCTGGTGTTCCTGCAGAACATCACCGGCTTCATGGTGGGCCAGAAATACGAGGCGGGCGGCATTGCCAAGGACGGGGCCAAGATGGTCATGGCCGTTGCCAATGCGGCGGTGCCGAAACTCACGGTCATCGTCGGCGGCAGTTTTGGCGCCGGCAACTACGGCATGTGCGGCCGCGCCTATGGCCCACGTTTCCTGTGGATGTGGCCCAACGCCCGCATCAGCGTGATGGGCGGCATCCAAGCCGCGAGCGTGATGGCAACGCTGCGGCGTGACAATCTGGAGGCACAGGGCAAAAGCTGGTCCGCCGCCGACGAAGCCGCCTTTCGCGCGCCACTGGAACAGCAGTTCGAGCAGCAAGGCAACCCGCTCTATGCCACCGCCCGGCTGTGGGATGATGGCGTGATCGCGCCCGAAGACACGCGCATGGCCCTGGCACTCGGCCTGTCGGCCAGCCTCAATGCCCCCGTCCGGCACACACGGTTCGGCGTGTTCCGGATGTGAGCATGTTCCCCACGCTCCTGATTGCCAACCGGGGTGAGATCGCCTGCCGCATTATCCGCACCGCCCGGCGCATGGGCATCCGCACGATCGCGGTGTGTTCGGAGGCGGACCAGGGCGCGCCCCACGCCATGCTGGCCGACGCGGCGTATACCATCGGCCCGGCCCCGGCGCGGGACAGCTACCTGAGTATCGATGCCATCCTCAGCGCTGCCCGGGCGTCGGGCGCGCAGGCGGTGCATCCTGGTTACGGCTTCCTGAGTGAGAATGCGGCCTTTGCCGAAGCGTGTGCGGCGGCCGGGCTGGTGTTCGTGGGCCCGCCCCCTGCCGCCATCCGCGCCATGGGTAGCAAGTCGGAAGCCAAGGCGCTGATGCAGGCGGCGGGCGTACCGCTCGTCCCAGGTTATCACGGCGCAAACCAGGACCCGGCGCTGCTGGCCACCGAAGCCGCGCTCATCGGCTATCCGGTGCTGATCAAGGCCAGCGCCGGTGGCGGCGGCAAGGGTATGCGGATCGTACAGCACGCGGATGAATTCGCGGAGGCGCTGGCCGTCGCCAAGGGCGAGGCCGCCTCGAGCTTCGGTGACGACCGCGTGCTGGTGGAGCGCTATCTGACGCAGCCCCGCCATATCGAGATCCAGGTGTTTGCCGACCGGCACGGCCACACCATCAGCCTGTTCGAACGCGATTGCTCCATCCAGCGTCGCCATCAGAAGGTGTTGGAGGAAGCACCAGCGCCGGGCATGGACGCCACGCAGCGGGCCCGGATGGGCGACGCCGCCTGTGCCGCTGCCCGGGCCGTCGGCTATGTCGGCGCCGGCACGGTGGAGTTTATTACCGAGGGCGACGACGAGTTTTTTTTCATGGAGATGAACACGCGCCTGGAGGTCGAGCATCCGGTGACGGAGATGATCACCGGGCTGGACCTGGTGGAATGGCAACTGCGCGTCGCTGCTGGCGAGCCCCTGCCGCCTGCGCCGGATGCGCCGCGGGGCCACGCGATCGAGGTGCGGCTCTACGCCGAAGATCCGGACCGCGACTTCATGCCGGCCACCGGCACGATCGCTCACCTCCGCTTTCCGCCGCCCGGGCCGCACATGCGGGTCGATAGCGGCATCGCGGAAGGCGAGACGGTTGGCGTGCATTACGACCCCATGCTGGCCAAGGTGATCGTATGGGACGAAACGCGGGCGCAGGCCGTGCAACGGCTACAGGGGGCGCTGGCACAGACGGCCCTGGTCGGGCTGCGCACCAACCTTGATCTGCTGCGCCGCATCGCTGCGCACCCGGCATTTGGCGCGGCCGATCTCGACACCGGCTTCATCGCCCGGCATGCGTTGGCATTGCTGCCAAGCTCCCACGCACCGCCGCAGGAAGTGGTGTTCGCGGCGGCGGCGGCGGTGGCGGAGAGTTGGGCAACCTTATTTCCGCCAAAAGAGGCAGATGCCCACTCGCCCTGGGCCGCCCGCACGGGGTGGCGCCTGGGCGGTGCCGCGCCGCAATCGTTCCGGCTGCACGCGGGTGAACACCAGTATGATCTGACGGCGCAGGCTGTGGCACAGGGATGGCGCATTACCTGCGGCGACGCCGGCGCGGTGGCCGCACAGGGCATGATCGACGGCGTACGCCATGGCTTATCCGTCGTTTGGCAGGGCGGCGGGCTCACGATCGTGTCGGGCGGGCAGAACTTCGCCTTCACGCAAGCCGACCCGCTGGCACCCGCCCCGGTGGCCGCGATTGCCGCCGACCGGCTGCGGGCACCCATGCCGGGCCGTGTGATCGAAGTGCGGGTCTCTCCGGGCGACACGGTCGAAACCGGCGACGTCGTGATGGTGCTGGAAGCCATGAAGGTGCAAATGCGCCTCCTGGCCCCACGGGCCGGGATCGTCGGCACCGTGTGCGTGCAGGCGGGTGACGTGGTTAAGGACCAGGCAGAGTTGGTTTTGTTCGGCGGCGATGTCACGACAGCGTGATGGCGACCCCGTTCTTTGTTCCACATCTCAAGTTTTTGTAAAATCGGCTGCGTCCGTTGCAACCCCGGTACCGCCGGGGTTTTGTTGCATGGTAAGTAGAAGAAGCATCGAGGGTTGAGTATGGGACGCGTACTGGTCACTGGCGGGGCGGGCTTCATCGGACGGCATGTGGTCCGGCTGTTGCTGCAGCAGGGCTATGACGTCCGCGTGCTCGACAGCTTGATCGACCAGGTTCACGGCAAGGCCGAACGGGATCCGGTCTTGCGGGAGACGGAGCTGATCCGGGCCGACGTGCGTGACCTCGACCGGGTGATGGCGGCGCTGGAGGGAGTGGACCATGTCATTCACCTCGCCGCCGAAGTGGGTGTGGGCCAGAGCATGTATGCGATCGAACGCTACGTGTCGGCCAATGACAGCGGCACGGCGGTGTTGTTTCAGGCCCTGATCGACCGGCCGGTAAAGCGCGTCGTGACGGCAAGTTCGATGAGCATCTATGGCGAAGGGCTGTATCGTACGCATGACGGCCACCTGCTGGAGGACGTGGTGCGCGCGCCCCGTCCTGGCCGTGAATGGGACCCGCGTGGCCCTGATGGTACCCCGCTCATCCCGGTGCCGACACCCGAGAGCAAACGCCCGAACCTCACCTCCGTCTATGCCATTACGAAGTTCGTGCAGGAGCGTCTGACGATGACGGTGGGACCCGCCTATGGCATCGAAAGTACGGCGTTACGCCTATTCAATGTGTATGGCCCCGGTCAGGCGCTGTCGAACCCGTATACGGGGGTGCTGGCGATCTTTGCCTCGCGCATGCAGAACTCTGAACGGCCCATGGTGTTCGAAGATGGGGAGCAGCGGCGGGACTTCGTCCATGTCGACGACGTCGCCCGTGCCTTTGTGCTGGCCATGACGCACCCGGGCGCGCCCGACCAGGTGTTTAACATTGGCAGCGGGCGGGACGCGAGCATCTTGCAGGTGGGTGAGGCGCTGGCCATGGCCATGGGCGTGCCGGAGCTTAAGCCTGAGGTGACGTTCAAATCGCGGGTTGGCGACACCCGGCACTGCTTTGCCGACATCAGCCACGCCCGCGCCGTGCTGGGCTTTGAAGCCCGCCGCACCTTTGCCGACAGCCTGGGTGAGATGGCGGAATGGGTTGCGCAGCAGCGCGCGGAGGACCGCGTACACCACGCCCGGACCGAGCTGGAGCAGCGTGGGTTGGTCGCCTGATGGGTCACATCCTGGTCACGGGGGGTGCCGGGTTCATCGGCAGCAACCTGGCGGACCGGCTGGCGGGGCTGGGGCATGACGTGCTGGTGCTCGATACGCTGGCGCGGCCGGGGGTGGAGCGCAACCTCGACTGGCTGCGCCGCCGCCACCCGGCGCGCATCCGCCATACCGGTGCCGATCTGCGTGACGCTGGCGCAGTCGCGGGCGCAATGCGGGGCGCGTCGGCGGTGTTCCACATGGCGGCCCAGGTCGCGGTCACAACCAGCCTGTCGGACCCGGTGCTGGATTTCGACGTCAACCTGCGCGGCACGTTGCATGTGCTCGAAGCACTGCGCCGCGCCCCGGTGCCGCTCGTGTTTGCCAGCACCAACAAGGTGTACGGCGCGCTGGGCGACGTTGCCCTGTCCGACGAGGGCGGCCCGTATTTGCCCGCCGATCCGGATTTGCGCGCCCACGGCATCGGCGAGGACCGCCCGCTCAGTTTCTACACACCGTACGGCTGTTCCAAGGGCGCGGCCGACCAGTACGTGCTGGATTACGCCCGCGGCTTCGGCGTGCCCGCCTGCGTATTGCGCATGAGCTGCATCTATGGGCCGCGGCAGCTCGGCACCGAAGATCAGGGCTGGCTCGCGCATTTCCTATATTGCGTGCGCGCCGGGCAGCCGATCAGCATCTTCGGCGATGGGCGGCAAGTACGGGACGTGCTGTATGTGGATGACGCGGTCGACGCGTATCTGGCGGCGTGGAAGCGGATCGCAGACGTAAGTGGCACCGCGTTGAACCTGGGCGGCGGACCCTCCAACGCCGTGACCCTGATGCAGGTCCTGGCCGAGATCGGCACCATCACGGGCCGGGTGCCGGACGTGCGGTACGCCGCGTGGCGGCCCGGCGACCAGCGGTACTTCGTGGCCGATACGCGCCAGGCCGTAGCGGCGCTCAGCCTAGGCAGGCCGGTGGCATGGGCAGACGGATTGCGACGCTTGGACCGCTGGATTGCGGCCGAGCGGATGCCGGCGCGGGACGCAGCCTGATGCGCGTCGCCCTCGTCAACCCGGCCTGGAGCTTCGAGGGCAGCATCTATTTTGGGTGCCGCGAGCCGCATCTGCCGTTGGAATTGGGCTACTGCCAAGCCCTGTTGAAGCAGGACGGGCACGAGGTGCTGTTGCTCGATGGGCCATTGTTGGGCCAGGACAATGCAGCGCTGGCCGCCGCCATCCGGACATTCGCGCCGGACATGACCGTTGTCGCGACGGCACCGAGCTACCTGTTCTGGCGCTGCGCTCCGCCCGAGCTGCGCGTGCCACGGGCGCTGCTGGACGAGCTGGGCGGTGCAGGAGGCCAGACTGTCGCCGTCGGCCCTCATGGCAGCGCCACCCCGGCCGCAACCCTGCGCAAGCTGGGCGTAAGCGCCGTGGTGATGGGTGAGTGCGAGGAGGTCGTGGCCGCATTGGCACGGGGGGGCGCGGCTGGCACGGTGCCCGGCACGGCGGTGCTGCGCGACGGCGTGCTGGTGCAATCGGGTGGCCCGCAAGCCACGGCGTTCACCAACACACCCGCCCTGCATTGGCCAGATGCCTGGGTACAACGCCACCACCACCACCACCACCGCTTCGACCGCACGCCGGCCGGACCGGGTGCCGAGATCGAAGCCTCCCGCGGGTGCCCCTACACCTGCAGCTTCTGCGCCAAGATCGATTTTCGCGACAAATATCGCCGCCGTGATCTGGCACCCCTGCTGACCGAGATCGATGGGCTGCGCGCGCAGGGGGTCACGTACCTGTATTTCATCGACGAAATCTTTTTGCCAAACCGTGCGCTGCTGGAGGCGCTAGCCCGGCGTGGCCTGCAGTTTGGCATCCAGACCCGGATCGACCTGTGGAAGCCGGACATGCTGGCGCTGCTGGGCCAAGCCGGCTGTGTGTCGGTCGAAGCGGGGGTCGAGAGCCTGACCGAGGCCGGGCGCGCGGCACTCGACAAGAAATGCAAGCTTTCGACGGATGAACTGGCGGAGCGTCTGATCCTAGCCCGGCAGCATGTGCCGTTCGTGCAGGCCAACCTGCTTGACAGCTCGGACGATGACCCGGAGCTGGTCGCAACCTGGCGCGACCGGCTGCGTGCCGTGGGGGTATGGGCGAACGACCCGGTGCCGCTCTATCCGTACCCAAGCTCGCCAGACTACCGGCGCTTGTTCGGCCTGCCGGACGACGCGGCGTGGGAGCGGGCGCACGCGCACTACCTGGCGCAGTTCACCCGGTTTTCGGACATTCAGGACAACGCGCCGCTGCCGCTACCGGTCTTGGAATGCGCGTGCCAGCTAGGCTGACGGGCGGCGCACCTATTTTGGTCACGACGGACGCCGTGGGCGGGGTGTGGCGCTACGCCCTAACCCTGTCGGAAGGCTTGGCCGAGCGTGGCCAGGGCGTTGTGCTGGCCGTGATGGGCCCGGCCGCGACGGCGGCGCAGGTTCAAGCGGCGGAGCGTCCGGGCGTGCGCCTGGTGCAGACTGGCCTGCCGCTCGACTGGACCGCACCAGACCCGGCGGCGCTGGCCCATGCCAGTGAACGCTTGGCGGCACTGGCCGCCCTGACCGGGGCGGGGACGGTGCACCTGCATGCGCCAGCCTTGGTGGGAGCGGCTGCATGGCCGGTGCCGGTCTTAGCGGTCACCCATTCATGCGTCGCGACTTGGTGGGACGCGGTCCGGGGCGGTCCGCCGCCTATGGAAATGCAATGGCGGATTGATGCGACGGCCGCCGGGTTGCGCCGGGCGCAGTTGGTGATCGCGCCGACCGTCGCCCATGCGGCCGACACGGTGCGGCTCTATGGACGGTTGCGCATCGCCGTCGTGCATAACGGCTCGGTGCCCGCTGCCGTCAGCGCCGTGCGTGAGCCGTCCATCCTGACGGCTGGGCGGTTGTGGGATGAGGGCAAAGGCGTCGCCTGGCTTGACCGCGCCGCCCCGCAGGCCGGCGTGCGAGTATGCGCGGCCGGACCGGTACAGGGCCCAGTGGGTGGCACGGCCTCTTTCGCGCACGTGCAGTTGCTCGGCACACTGGACCCGGACGCCATGGCGCACGCCTATGCGCAGGCGAGCGTCTTTGCGTCACTGCCCGCGTACGAACCGTTTGGCCTGGCGGTACTGGAGGCAGCGCAGGCCGGCTGTGCGCTGGTGTTGCGCGACATCCCTTCGGCGCGCGAGTTATGGGACGGCGCGGCTTTGTTCGTAGACAGCGAACCGGCGCTGCTGCCCGCACTGCACACGGCATTGCGGTATAGTGCGTCGCTGGGGGCAAAGGCGCAGGCCCATGCCGCACGCTACACGGCGGACGCGATGGTGGACGGCACGCTGGCCCTGCACCGGGCACTGGTTTCCTAGATGCGCGTTGCATATTTTACCCACTCGCTGCGGTCCTGCTGGAATCACGGCAACGCGCACTTCCTACGTGGCGTGCTGCGGGAGTTGATCGCGGCCGGGCATGAGGCGGAAGCGTTCGAACCGGCCGGCAGCTGGAGTGCGCAGAACCTGGTGGCGGACGCCGGGCCGGACGCTTTGGACGCCTGGCAAGCTAGCTATTCTGGGCTGCGCACGACCATGATCGACGACGCCGCCATGGCCCGCGCAACCAGTGCGGATTTGGTGATCGTCCATGAATGGAACGAGCCTGCGCTGGTCGCCGCCCTTGGCACGGCGCGCAGGCAGGGGGGGCGGTTCACGCTGCTGTTCCACGACACGCACCACCGCGCCGTCAGCGACCCGGACGCAATGCGCCGCTACGATCTGGACGGCTATGACGGGGTGCTGGCGTTTGGCGAGGCATTGTCCAGCATTTATCGCGGCTGGGGCTGGGGTGCCCGGGTGTTCACCTGGCATGAGGCGGCGGACATACAGCTGTTCCGTCCGCCGGCCGCGGAAACCACCCGGCACGGTGCGGTCTGGATCGGCAACTGGGGCGATGGCGAGCGCACGGCGGAACTGGAGTCGTTCCTGCTCCAACCCACGGCCGCGCTTGGCGTCCCGCTGGACATCTATGGCGTGCGCTATCCGGACCAGGCCCGGGCCATGCTGGCGCAGTACGGCGCGCAGTACCGGGGCTGGCTACCCAATCCGCGTGCGCCGGAGGTGTTCGCGCGTCACGCCGTCACGGTCCATGTGCCGCGCCGGTTTTATGTGGCGGCGCTGCCGGGTATCCCGACCATCCGTGTGTTCGAGGCGCTGGCCTGCGGCATCCCGCTACTGAGCGCGCCGTGGCCGGATGACGAAGGCCTCTTCCGCCCGGGCGATATCCTGACGGCGGCCGATGGCACAGCCATGCAGCGGCAGCTTCGCGCCGTGCTGCACGACACGGAGCTGCGCGATACGACGGTGGCGCAAGGCCTGGCCACGATCCGTGCCCGCCATACCTGCGCCCACCGCGTCCAGGAGTTGCTCGCCATCACCGCCCAACTGCGCGGCAGCGCCTGATGGACATTGCCGTCTATGGCTCAAGCCTCGTGTCGTCCTATTGGAACGGGGCCGCCACCTACTATCGCGGCCTGTTCAGCGCCTTGGCCCCGCTCGGCCACACGATCACGTTCTATGAACCGGACGCGTTCGAACGACAGCAGCACCGTGACATCCCGCCCCCGTCCTATGCGCGGTCCATCGTCTACGCAGCCACTGCGGACGGGCTGGCCGGCGCGCTGGCCGCGGGGGCCGGGGCGGAATTGGTTATCAAATGCAGCGGCGTCGGCGTGTTCGATGACGCACTGCTGGCCGGCATACTGGGCCACGCCGGGCTGCGCGTGTTCTTGGATGTGGACGCCGCCGCGACGCTGGAGGCTGCCCGCGCCAACCCGGACGACCCGCTGCACACAGCGTTGCCCCGCATCGATTTGGTGCTGACCTATGGTGGCGGTCCGCCGGTGGTTGACGCCTACATCGCGCTCGGCGCACGGCGCTGCGTGCCCATCTACAACGCGCTCGACCCGGCGACCCACCATCCAGTACCGCCCGACCCGCGCTTTGCGACAGACCTCGCCTTCTTGGCCAATCGCCTGCCAGACCGGGAGGCGCGGGTGGAGGCCTTCTTCCTCGACGCCGCCGCGTGCTGTCCGGAGCGGTCGTTCCTGCTGGGCGGCAATGGCTGGCAGGACAAGGCCATGCCCGGCAACGTGCGGGCCATCGGCCACGTGGGCACGGCGGACCACAACGCGTTCAACTGCTCGGCGCTGGCAGTGCTGAACGTGGCACGGGACAGCATGGCGTCCGTCGGCTTTTCCCCGGCCACCCGCGTGTTCGAAGCGGCCGGCGCCGGCATGTGCCTGATCACGGATGCCTGGGAAGGAATCGAGCTGTTCCTGGCGCCAGAGACGGAGGTGCTGGTGGCGCGTGACGGGGCGGACGTGGCGGCGCATCTGCGGGCGCTTACACCGGCGCGTGCACGGACGATCGGCCGCGCTGCATTGCGGCGTGTACGGGCGCAGCATACGTATGGGCAACGGGCTGAAATACTGGACCGGCTCCTCCGCAGCATGAAAGCGTAAACCGCCCATGGACATGCCGGTGCCCCGCACCTTCTCCCACGCCGAGATCAAGCGCGTGGTAACCGGCATCATGCTCTGCATCCTATTGGCGGCGCTGGACCAGACGGTCGTGATCCCGGCTGTGCCCGCCATCGCCGGGGAGTTGCAGGCATTCGGGCATCTGTCGTGGATCGTCACTGCTTACCTGCTGACCAGCACGGCCGCCACGCCGCTCTATGGCAAGTTGTCGGACATTTATGGCCGCCGGGCGCTGCTGCTGCCGGCCTTGGCGCTGTTCATCTGCGCCAGCCTGCTCTGCGGCTTTGCGCAGACCTTGCCGCAGCTGATCGCTGCGCGTGCGTTGCAGGGGCTGGGCGGGGCCGGGTTGATGGCGATGGCGCAGGCGTCGGTGGCGGACGTGGTGGCGCCGCGGGAACGGGGCCGCTACCAGGGCTACATGGCTTCCATGTGGGGCATCGCGTCGATCGGCGGCCCGATCGTGGGCGGGTACGTGACGGACCATTTCTCCTGGCGCTGGCTGTTCTGGGCCAACCTACCCATCGGGCTTGTGGCGATGGTCCTGTGCGACCGGGCGCTACGCACCATCCCTGTCGTGCGCCGCCCGGCGCAGATCGATTGGACCGGGGCGGCGCTGCTGGTGGGCGGCGTCACGGCCTGTTTGCTGACGCTCAGCTGGGGAGGAGGCGAGTACGCATGGGGCTCGGCCGAGATACTTGCACTGTCGGTGTTGGCGATAGGTCTGTTGATGGCGCTGGTGTGGTGGGAGCGGCGCGCGGCCGACCCGGTACTGCCGCCGCGGCTGTTTGCCGACCCGGTGTTCCTGCGCGGCGTCATGGTGGCGTTCGTCAGTTCGCTCGGTCTGTTTGGGGCCACGTTCCTGCTGCCGCTCTATTTTCAGCTGGTGGTGGGGGTGGATGCGTCCAGCAGCGGGTTGCTCGTTGTGCCATTCCTGGCCGCGACCGTCGCAGGTGCCTACGTGTCCGGGCAGGTGGCGCGACGACTGGGGCGTACGCGGGTGATATTGATCGTCGCCCTGTCTTTGGCCACGGCTGGGCTGCTGGCGCTGACGATGCTGGGGCCGCTCTGGTTCGTGCTCGTGGGCAGCACCGTGCTGGGCGTGGGGCTCGGTGCCACGATGCCGACAGTGCTGATGACGGTGCAGAATGCGGCCCCGCCGAGCGATGTGGGGGCGGCCACGGGCTCGTTGCTGTTCCTGCGTTCCATGGGTGGCGCGTTTGGCAGCACGGTGGTGGGCACGGTACTCACGCTGCAATTCAACGCCGGGCTGGCCGCGGCGGGACTGGCGGCGGCGGTGGATCTGGGGTCCCTGCGCGGCGATGGCCTCGGTGCTGTGCCGATTGTGCAAGCCCGGGCGGCGCTGGTGCCAGGTTTTGCGCTCAGTTTTGGGCTGTGTGCAGCGCTGATGGCAGCCGCGATCCTGATTGCGCGCGGGATGAAAGATCAGGTCCTGCGGTCGGGCCTTACCCCCACGCCACCGGCCCACTGACACGTTTGGGTTGACACGGCACCACCCGGCTCTGCCATACCGGCGCATGATCCGTTTCGTCCTGCTCGCTTACCTTACCGTTTGGCCTGCCTGGGCCGCGCAGCTCCAGTTCACGACCTCGGACGGCGTGCGGCTGCATGTGATCGACGCTGGACCCGCCCAGGGGCGCACGGTGTTGCTCGTGCCGGGATGGACCATGCCGGCCTGGATTTTTCAGGCCCAACTTTCGGGCCTGGCGCGCGCCGGGTACCACGCCGTGGCGCTCGATCCACGCGGACAGGGCGATAGCGCCGTCCCGCTTGGTGGGTATAACCATGTCCGCCGCGGGCAGGATATTGCCGAACTGATCCAGCGCCTGCCACAGCCTGTCGTGCTGGTCGGCTGGTCGCTCGGTGTGCTCGACAGCCTCGCCTACGTCACGAATGCCGGGGACAGTGCGCTGGCCGGGCTGGTACTGATCGACAATTCGATCGGCGAGGAGCCTGCGCCCGTGCCCGGCCGCATGCCCGCCGCCCGCGCGCCGCGGCTGGCGCGCGACGAGCAGATGCGCCGTTTTGTGAGCGGCATGTTCCGCTCCTCACCCGGGCAGGATTACCTGGAACGCCTGACGGACGCCGCCCTGCGCACCCCGCCCGAAGCGGCCGCTGCACTGGTCAACTACCCGGTGCCGCGCACCTATTGGCGCAGCGCGGTCTATAGCGTGAGCAAGCCAGTCCTGTACGTGGTGCGGCCAAAATTCGAGGCGCAGGCCGCCAACTTCGTCGCCCGCGCGCCCAATGCGGAAACGGTGTTGTTCACCCAAGCCGGACACGCGCTGTTCGTGGACGAGCCGGACAAGTTCAACGACGTGCTGGTCAGCTTTATTCGCCGCCGGGTCTGGCCATGACCGTGCGGGCGCCGTCACTGTGGCCGCTGTTCCTCATCTCGGGTGCCGCAGTCGGCTACGAAATCGCGCTAACCCGATATTTCGCCGTCGCGAAATGGAGCGAGTACGGCTACTGGGTCATTTCGATCGTCATGGTCGGCTTTGCACTGTCGGGCGTCGCAATCGCGCTTGTGCGGGACTGGGCGGTGCGGCACGGCCCGGTGCTGCTGCGCTGGCTACCGGTGGTGCTGATCGGGACGGGGGCGGCCGGATTCCGCTTCACGACGACCAACCCGTTCAACCCGCTGCAGCTGCAGAACGCCGTCACCTATGCCGGGCAACTCGAAAACATCGCGCTCTACTACGCGGTGCTCTTGCCGTTCTTTTTCCTGACGGGCCTGTACATCAGCCTGACCTTTGTCGTGAACGACACGCGCATCCCCCGCGTGTACGGGTACGACCTGACGGGGGCCGGGTCCGGGGCGGCGCTGGTCTTGGTTCTGATGAGCGTGTTGCATCCCTTCTACCTTGTGCCGGCGCTGCTGCTCGTGGTTGCCGCCGCCGCATGGCTCGGCCCGGCACCGCTGCGGGTGGGGATGACGGCGTTGCTGGTGCTGGTGGCGTCCGAAGCGATGCTGCTGGGCGACAATCACGCCGAATATAACGAGTTCAAGGCGATCTACGCCCCGTCCCATGTTCCAGACGCGGCAGTGGTGGCCGAGGTGCGGTCGCCGCGCGGGCTGTACGCATTACTGGATGATTTTACCGAACGGCTAGATACGGACGTGTCCAACAACGCCGGCATGCTGGGCGTGCCGGGTCCGCCCACCAGCTATGGCCTGTATCGCGACGGCAACCGTATTGCAGGCCTGCGGCGGGACGACGGCACGGATGCGGCCTATGCGCCCGCCGCGCTCGACGCGGCCCCGTACCTGATGCGGCCTGGCGCACGCACGCTACTGGCCGGCTCGGGTGGTGGTTTCCGCGTGCTGGAAGCGCTGGCGCTCGGTGCGGCGACGGTCGATGCGATCGAGCCGGATCCGGTGCTGATGGGCGCACTTCGCAACGGCCTTGGCCCGTCGCCTGCGCTGGCAGCCGACCCGCGCATCCGCCTGCTGGATGGTAGCCCGCTTGCACTGGGCGCCACCTATGACGTGGTGGACGTGTCGGGCGACTTCCTGGATGAGGGCGAAGCCAATAGCGCCGCGTTCACGGCCGAGGCGATGCTGGGCTACCTGCGCGCACTCAACCCCGGGGGGGTCGTGTCGATCCCGGTCTCGATCCGCGAGTTCCCGGTCTATGCCGTGCGCGTCCTGGCGACGGTCCGGGTGGCGCTGCGGCGGTTGGGTGTGGCCGACCCCTCGGCCCATGTCTTGGTCTACCGCTCCGCCTGGACGGTGCGGATTCTGATTACGCCCGCGCCCTGGACCACACCGGCGGTGGATGCCGTGCGTCGCTTCGCCGATAAACGCTCATTCGACGTGTCGTACTATCCCGGCATCGATGTGGGGGCGGCGCGCGCTGGTATCTACAACGACCTGCCGGCGGTGGATTTCACGACCGGCGAGGTCACGAGCGGCACCGGGGCGCAGGACGCGGTGGCCGATGAGGCAGGGGCCGTGCTGCGCGGCGAGGACACGCCCAGCCAGGGCGCGTTCAACCTGGCCCCAATCACACTCGACCGCCCGGCGTATTACAGCGTACTGCGGCTGGAGCAGCTGCCGAACATCCTAAAACGGCTCGAGATCATGCCGCAGCCGGAGGTGGCGCAGTTGGTGAACCTGGCCGTGCTGGCGCAGGCGGCCGTGCTTGCCCTGATCGTGCTGATCGTGCCCATCATCGTGCCCCGTGTGGCGGGGGCTAGCAGCGGTCGGCCGCCGATGCTGCGCCCGGTCATATACTTCGCTTCGCTCGGGCTCGGCTTCTTATTTATCGAGATATTCCTGATAGAAAAGGCCAGCCTGTATTTAAACGACCGCACCAGTGCATTCGCGATCGTGTTGACGGGTATGCTGATCTTTTCTGGCCTGGGCTCGTTATTGGCGGACCGGGTGCGTCAGACGGGCATAGCACTCTCGGCCGCGGTGGTGGTGGGCTGGTGCGCTATTTGTTTACTCGGGTTAGAGCCGTTTTTATTGGCCACCCTCAACCTACCCTGGGCCGTACGGGCGCTGCTGATGTTAGTGCTGATTGCCCCCGTTTCAGTCGCACTCGGCTTGCCGTTTCCGCTCGGCCTCGCGCGGGCCGGGACGGTGGGCGGCGGCTTGTTACCTTGGGCTTGGGCTCTGAACGGAGCCTTCTCTGTTGTTGCTACGCCACTCGCCAATCTTATTGCTGTCCAGTACGGCTTTGACCGGGTGCTTCTTTTAGCGGCTTTGCTCTATACCGTAACGGTGATCGCTTATCCCTCCGTCCGAAAGGTGCCCCAATGGCAGCCATCGCCGACCTGACACGCCGGGCCGTTCTGGCCGGTGCCGCTGCCGTGCCGTTTGCCGCCCACGCCGCAACGCCAGCGTGGACACGCGAGGTCTATATGGAGGCCATGCGCAAGTCGGGCCGTCCGACCGACCTTTCGGACGCACAGTTCGCCGCCATCCAGGCCCGCAAGCCGGCCGCCCTCAAGCGGATCGAGAGCTACCTCACCGCACGCCTGGGCTCGGCCGACCCGGCTGTTATGAAAGCCTTCGCGGAAGTCCCGCGCGAGTACTACCACTATCTGTACCCAGAGAAACGTTCGCAATCCGGTGTCGCGTACGAGGATGACCCAAAGCCGTGGGCATTGGGCTATGGCTCCGCGCTGTCGGACTATTTGGGTCAGGCATACATGACGCAGGTGTGCAAACCCACGCCCACGTCTGTGACGCTGGAAATTGGCACCGGCAGCGGGTTCCAGTCCTCGTTGTTGTCCCGCATCGTCAAGCGCAGCCATTCGATCGAGATTATTGAGCCGCTGGGCCACGCGGTGGCGAAAGTGTTCGCGCCGCTCGGCTACGACAATGTCGAGACGCGCGTGGGTGACGGCTATTTTGGCTGGCCCGAGGTCAAGGACGGGTTTGACATCATCATCGTCACATGCGCCGCGCAATACGTGCCGCCCGAGTTGCTCAAGCAACTCAAGCCTGGCGGCCGCATGCTGTTGCCGATTGGCCAGCCCTTCAAACGCGGCCAATTGCTGTATGTGTATACGAAGGATGAGGATGGAAAAGTCCGGTCCCGCAAGGATGTGGGCGTGTTCTTCATTCCCATGACGGGGGCGATGATGGACCGGCCAAAGCCCGCTGGCGGTGCGGCCGATGTGCCAGCCGCGCTAGCCGTCCCTGCAAAGGCGGAGTGAACGGGCTGGTACCAGGGAGGGTGGGCAGGCGGTGAAGCGGTTAGTCACCTTCGGCGTGGCAGTGCGGGTCATCGCACTTGGCACCGTTGGCGTGACTGGTTTGTTGCTCGTTGGCGCGATCTACTTGTTGGCTCAGCGGACAGAAGTGCCATTGCAGCGCGCGGCCGACCTCGCGATGTGGGTGAACGTCCGGTACTCCTTCGTGCTCGAGCATTTGGCCGAAGCGCGTCAAGCCGAAACCAGTTTTCTACTGCGACACAACTCCAGTGCCATCGGCCAGCATGTACTGGCGATACAGGAGGCCCGCGCGGATTTGGCAGCGATCGCCGGCAAGCAAGACCTGCCGGACGCGGCCCAGGCAGGCGCTGCCGTGTTCGCGCAGACGCTGGCCGAGTACGAGGCGGGATCGCGGCATTCGACGGACCTCGAGGCCAAGCTGCTCGACAGCGGTGAGGGTAGCCTGCGGCAAGCCGTCGCCGCGCAGGCCGTGGTTTTGATGGCAGCGCTGGGTCCGGCCGCGGTGCTGGATCAGCAGAATGGGCTGCAACGGGCGGAACAGGCGTTGCTGGAGCGCACGGACCACCGGCGCCGTGAGTATTTCGAGGGCTATGTCGAAGGTCTGGCCGATACCGCTGCGGAGCTGCGGGCGACCCAACTCCCCATCGCCCGGCGGCTGGGTGCGGCGCTGGCCGCGTATCGCGACGCCATGAAATGGTACGTCGACACGAGTGTGGACGCGGCCGGCGCGGTTCAGCGGTCAAGCCAGCTGTTCGAGGACGCCAGTGCCGATGGACACGTGGCGCGCGGTCTCGCCCGGGCGGTGGCAGATGATAGGCAGACCGAGATCTCCACCCTGCGCGACCGGACCGGACTGGCTATGCGGCTGGCGATTGCGGGCGTGGCGCTTGCGGGTGCGCTGCTGTCGTGGTGGATCGGCCGGGGCATCTCGGTCCCGCTTATTGCCGTAGCGGGTCTCACCCGGCGCTTGGCGGGGGGTGACCGGGCGGTGCAGATCGGCTGGGCCGGTCGGCGCGATGAGATCGGGCAGGTCGCCGGCGCGCTGAACGTCTTTCGCGCCACGATGGATGAGAACGTGGCGGCGCTCAGGCGCATTCATGCCCTGGCCCACTTCGACATGCTCACGGGGCTCGCCAACCGCTCCATGCTGCGCCTCCGGCTGGAGAAAGCGATCGGGCACGCGCACCGTCTGGGCACCGGGTTCGGCGTTGCCGTCGTCAACCTCGACGGATTCCGGGCCATCAACGACCTATGGGGCCAGGAGGCGGGAGATAAGCTGCTGGCCGAAGTCGCGGCCCGGCTTCGTAGCTGCGTGCAGAACGGCGACACTGTCAGCCGCACGAGTGGCGATGAGTTCGCAATCCTTCTCGCCCCCCGTAACCGGATCGACGACATCAGGACGTTAATCGACGCTGTTCTGGCGCGCGTGGCCGAGCCGTACGCGATCGGCACCGTCCCGATCGCGATTTCTGCTTCGGCCGGTGTGGCCCTCTACCCGGCCGATGGCGTCGATCACGAGACGCTGCTGGGCAATGCCGTAGCAGCCCTCGACCGGGCGAAAGCGGAAGGACACAGCCGGGCCGCCTATTTCCAGGCCACCATGGATATGCACGCGCACTACCGCCGGGTTTTGCAGCAGGATCTGCAGGCCGCGCTGGCCGGCAATCAATTGCAGTTGCACTGGCAACCCATTGCCCAGGCGAGGGCGGACGGGCAAATCACCGGGTTCGAGGTCCTGCTCCGCTGGAACCATCCAGAGCGGGGCGACGTCTCACCTACGGTCTTCGTGCCAATTGCCGAAGCATGCGGGCTGATCACCAGCATCGGCGCTTGGGTGGTGCGGGAGGCCTGCCGCGAGGCGGCGGAGTGGGATCGGCCCCTGGTCATTGCCGTAAACGTTTCGCCGGTACAATTGGAGGCTGGCGACGTCTTTGCCCAAATGATCGAAGACGTGCTGACCGAGACGGGGCTTGCTCCGCACCGCCTGGTGCTGGAGGTGACGGAAGGGGTGCTGATGAACAACTCTGCCGCAGTCATGCAGGCACTGTGCCGGGTCAAGCAATTGGGCGTCTTGGTCGCGTTGGACGATTTCGGCACGGGCTATTCGTCGTTGGCGACGCTGCGCGCATTCCCGTTCGACAGGATCAAGATCGACCGCAGTTTCACGGCTGGTATCGCCACGGGGGGGCAGGATGCGGCTATCATCAGCGCGGTCGCCGGGTTGGCGCATGCGCTCCATCTGCCTGTCGTGGCCGAAGGGGTGGAAACGGCTCAGCAACGCCAGGCGGTGTGTGCGGCAGGATGTGAAGAGGTCCAGGGCTGGTTTATCGGCTATCCGGCCCCGATCGAACGATTTGGCACTGTCGTAGGGCGGCGGGAACCAACCAGGGTGGAGCACAGTCATGCTGGGACGTAGTGCAATTTTTATCATGGCTGCAGCCCTTCCGGCTCTGGCCCAACCAGCAAAGGGTTTGACGATGATCGACCACGTAATTGGGACCGGGGCAGAGGCTGTCGCGGGCAAGACGGTCGCGGTGCACTATACCGGCTGGCTGCATGACCCGGCGGCGCCCGACACCAAGGGCAAGAAGTTCGATAGTTCGCGCGATCGCAACGATGTGTTCCGCTTTCCGCTGGGCGGTGGCCGGGTGATTGCGGGTTGGGACCAGGGCGTGGCCGGCATGAAGGTGGGCGGCCAGCGCACGCTGACCATCCCACCGGAACTCGGCTATGGCGCGCGCGGTGCGGGCGGGGTCATTCCACCCAACGCGACGCTGGTGTTCGATGTGGAGCTGGTCGCGGTCGAGTAGCTACCCGGCCTCCAGCACCGCCGGCTCGGCCGTGCGGCCGAACAGCTCCAGCAGCAGCGATACCGCCTTGCCGCGGGGACCATCAAGCCCGGGGTCACGCTCCAGGATCAAAGCTGCATCGCGCACGGCGATGTTGAGCAGGCGTTCGTGCTGGCCCGGGTCCGACAGGCGAAAGCCGGCCATGCCAGATTGTCGCCGGCCCAGCAGGTCGCCGCCGCCACGAATGCGAAAATCCTCGTCGGCGATCGTAAACCCGTCTTCGGTGTCGCGCAAAAGCAGTAGCCGGCGGCGCATGGTTTCGGACAGACCATCGTCATGCAGTAACAGACAGTAGCTCTGCACCGTGCTGCGCCCCACCCGGCCGCGCAACTGGTGCAGCTGTGCCAGCCCGAACCGTTCGGCGTGCTCCACCACCATGATGCTCGCCTCCGGCACGTCCACGCCCACTTCGATCACGGTGGTAGCGACCAGCAGCTGGATGGTGCCGCGGGCAAAGGCGGCCAGTGCGGCGTCGCGCCGGCCGGGTTCCTGCTGGCCGTGTGCCAGGCCCACCCGGGTACCGAACCGGGCATGCAGCGTCGCGAAGCGCGCTTCGGCCGCGGCCAAATCCGTGGTCTCGCTCTCACTCACCATCGGGCACACCCAATAGGCGCGCTCACCCCGTTCCAGCGCCCGTCCGATCGCGTCTACCACGTCGCCACTTGTCGCTAGCGAGTGAATGGTGGTGCGAATCGGCTTGCGGCCGGCGGGTTTTTCCGTCAGCCGGCTCACCGCCATCTCGTTCCATTGCGTCAGCAGCAGCGTGCGCGGAATGGGAGTCGCGGTCATGACCAGCACGTCGGTCTGCTCACCCTTGGAGCCCAGCTCTAGCCGCTGGTCGACGCCAAAGCGGTGCTGCTCGTCGATCACCACCAGCGCCAGGCCGTGATACCGGACCGCCTGCTGGAACAGCGCGTGGGTCCCGACCACCAGCTTGATCCGGTTGTTGGCGAGGCCCAGCAGAATGTTGCGGCGCAGGCTGCCCTTGATGGAGCCGGTCAGCAGCGCCGTGGGCACGGGCGACAGGGCCGTCAGGGTGCGGTGGTGCTGGAAAGCCAGCACCTCGGTGGGTGCCATCAGTGCTGCCTGATACCCAGCCTCTGCCGCACGCAGCATCGCCAGCAGCGCCACCAGCGTCTTGCCCGAGCCGACGTCACCCTGCAGCAGCCGCAGCATGCGCCGGGGTGCGGCAAGATCGGCGTCGATCTCCTGCGACGCCCGGATTTGTGAGGGCGTGGGGGTGTGGCCAAAGCGCTCCAGCGCCGCCGCCCGCAGCCGGCCGTCGCCCACCAGGGACCGGCCCGGGCGCTCACGGTCGCGGCTGCGCATGCGGGTCAGCGCCACCTGATGCGCCAGCAGCTCGTCATAGGCGAGGCGCGCGCGCGCGGCGTCACCCGGGATGGCGTCCGGAGCTTGTAACGCCATCAGCGCGTCCCGGAATGACGGCCAGCCTTCGCGCCGCATCAGGGCCGGGTCATGCCACTCCGGCAGGTCCGGTACGCGCGCGAGCGCCAGGGTCATCGCCGATGCGAGGCGTGGCTGCTTCAGCCCTTCGGTCAGCTTCCACACCGGCTCTAGCTGCATCAGCGACGCACGCTGTTCGGCGGGCACGGCGCGGGCGTCGCGCAGCTGCTTGCGGTTGCCGAACACGTCGAGCTTGCCTGACACGGCCAGCCGCGCCCCCTTGGTATAGACGGGCGGGGGCCGGTCCCACAGCGCCACCTCGGCGAATCCGGTCAGGTCTTGCAGCAGTATGCGCCAGGGTTGGCGGGTGCCGCCGCCCGGCTGTTCGATCTTGACGACCTCCGCCTCGATCGTCACCACCCCGCCGGGCACTGCGCTGGCAATCGTGGCCACGGCGCGCCGGTCCACATAGGATTCGGGCAGATGGAACAGCAAATCCAGCACGCGCGGGCCGCCTGCCACCCGCTCCAGCCGCCGGGCGGTGTGGGGCCCGGCGCCGGGTAAGCCCGCCAGCGGGGCCAGCAAGGGAACAAGGATGGGATGCACGGGCTGACACTTAGCGGGTCGGACGCTATATGACAGCCCGCATGCCAAACCTTACCGAAGACCAGTCCGACGAGCCGCGCCGCCGGCGCATCCTGTTCCGCGCGACGCATCGCGGCACCTATGAAAACGATATCCTGGTCGGCGGCTTCGTCCGGCGACGGCTTGCCACGTTTACCGTAGCGGAGCTTGATGCGATCGAGGCGGTGATGGAACATCCGGACGCAATGCTGGCCGACTGGCTTACGGGCCGCCAACCCATCCCGGCCGAGGCCGATTCACCGATGATGCAAGCCGTTCGCCAGGCCGCCCGCGATGGCGAGCAGGTACTCAGCTACCCCGGAGCACCGCCCAACCGATGACTGCCACTGTTTACGGCGCGCCGGAGGGCTATGACGCGATCCTACTTGCTCAGCGCCATGCTGGGCACACGGCTGCCGTCGTCCATGTCACGCGCGACGACGCCCGAATGGCGCGACTTGCCGAAGCGCTGGCGTTCTTCGCACCCGGAATCCCCGTGCTGCGCTTTCCGGCCTGGGACTGCCTGCCGTATGACCGCGTGTCGCCCAACCCGGAAATCGTCAGCGAGCGCATCGCGACCCTCGCCCGGCTGACAGAGGCGACCGATACGCCGCCGATCGTACTGACCACCGTCAACGCCCTGGTGCAGCGCGTGCCGCCGCGGGGGTTGTTCCAGGGTGCGATGCTGGCCGTCCGGGACGGGGCGACCGCAGACCTGAACGAGATCGTCGCCTTCCTGGAAGCGAACGGCTACGGCCGCTCCGGCACTGTGATGGAGCACGGCGAGTACGCGGTGCGCGGCGGCATTATCGACATCTATCCGGCTGGTGAGCCCGACCCGGTACGCATCGACTTGTTCGGCGACACAGTTGAAAGCCTGCGGCGGTTTGACCCTCTGACGCAGCGCAGCGCCACCCGCATCGGCGAGCTGGTGCTGCGGCCCGTGTCGGAGGTGCCGCTCGACCGCGAAAGCATCAGCCGGTTTCGCGAGAACTGGCGTACGCTGTTTGGGCCGAAGGCGGCAGAAGACCCGGCGTACCAGGCTATCAGCGACGGGCGGCGCTACCCGGGGATCGAGCACTGGGTGCCGCTGTTTCATGGCGCGATGGAAACGCTGCTGGACTATTTGCCCGGCGCGTCCGTCAGCCTTGATGACCAAGCCGGGGCGGCCATCGATGCGCGGCTGGAGATGATCCAGGACCACGCTGCCGCCCGGCTGGCCCCCCCGCGGGATGGAGAGGTACCGTACCGGCCGCTACCGGCCAGGCAGCTTTACCTGGACCGGGGTGAGTGGGTCGCGCTGCTGGCACGGGGCCAGGCGGTCGGGTTCACGCCCTACCTGCAGGCGGACGGCGCGGTGGGCATCGACGCTGGCGGGCGGCCGGGTGCCATCTTTACCAAGGCGGGGGCCGCGCGGGACGGGGCCAACGTGTTCGGTCAGCTGCGCGAGTCGGTGCAGCTTTGGGCCGGGCAGGGGCGGCGCGCCGTGGTTGCGGCCTGGACCCGTGGCTCGCGTGAGCGGCTGGCGCATTTGCTGCGTGAAAATGGCTTGCGGGCGGAGATCGCCGAGACCTGGCCTGCCGCGCAGGCGCTGCCGTTGGGCCAGGTCGCAGTCATCACGCTGGGGCTGGAACGTGGCTTCACCGCGGGGACTATGGGCCTGGTCAGCGAGCAGGACCTGCTAGGCGACCGCATCAGCCGCCCGCCGCGCCGCCGCAAGCGGGCAGACCAGTTCATTGCCGAGGCGACTGAGATCGCGGAAGGCGACCTGATCGTGCATCAGGAATACGGCATTGGCCGTTATGATGGGCTGGAAACGCTGCGTGTCGGTGTCGCGCCGCACGATTGCCTGCGCTTGCTGTATGACGGCATGCAGAAGCTGTACCTGCCGGTCGAGAACATCGAGCTGCTGTCGCGCTTTGGGTCCGAGACGCAGGGTGTGGCGCTGGACAAGCTAGGCGGTGCCAGCTGGCAGGGGCGCAAGGCCCGCATGAAGCAGCGCATCCAGGACATGGCTGGCGAGCTGATCCGCACCGCCGCCGCCCGGCGTACGCGAGATGCCGTGACCCTGGCCCCGGCAGAGGGTGCGTGGGACGAGTTCTGCGCCCGCTTTCCGTTTGCCGAAACCGAGGACCAGGCACGCGCCATCAGCGACGTGCTGGAAGATCTGGCCGCAGGCCGCCCGATGGACCGGCTTATCTGCGGCGACGTAGGGTTCGGCAAGACCGAGGTCGCGTTGCGCGCGGCGTTTGTGGCGGCGATGGCCGGGTCGCAGGTTGCCGTCGTCGTGCCCACCACGCTGCTGGCCCGGCAGCACTACCGCACCTTTACCGCGCGCTTTGCCGGCCTGCCGATCCGCGTGGCGCAGCTATCCCGCATGGTGACGGCCAAGGAGGCGATCGAGGTTCGCAAGGGTTTGGCGTCGGGCGACGTCAACATCATCGTCGGCACCCACGCGCTGCTGGCCAAAGGGATCGAGTTCTCCGACCTCGGCCTGCTGGTGGTGGATGAGGAACAGCATTTCGGCGTGTCGCACAAAGAAAAGCTGAAGCAGCTGAAGGCCGACGTGCATGTGCTGACCCTGACGGCCACGCCCATTCCACGCACGCTACAACTGGCGCTGACGGGGGTGCGGGAGATGAGCCTGATCGCGACCCCGCCGGTCGACCGGCTGGCAGTGCGCACCTACATCTCGCCGTTCGACAGCGTGGTGGTGCGCGAAGCCATCCAGCGCGAGCGGTTCCGCGGCGGCCAGATATTCTGCGTCGTACCGCGGATCGAGGACATGGACCGCATGGCCGACCGGATCCGTGCGATCGTGCCCGACGCCCGCATGGTCCAGGCGCACGGCCGGCTAGCGCCGACGGAGCTCGAGCGGGTGATGACCGAGTTCGGCGACGGCAAGTACGACATCCTGCTCAGCACCAACATCGTGGAAAGCGGGCTGGATATGCCTGCCGTCAACACGCTGATCATTCACCGGGCGGATATGTTTGGGCTTGGGCAGTTGTACCAGCTGCGGGGCCGGGTGGGGCGCGGCAAGCAGCGGGGCTATGCGTACCTGACATGGCCGCAAAACCACGTGCTGTCGGCGGCGGCCAAGAAACGGCTGGACGTCATGCAGACGCTGGACACGCTTGGCGCCGGGTTCACGCTGGCGTCGCACGACCTCGACATACGCGGGGCTGGCAACCTGCTGGGGGATGAACAGTCCGGGCACATTCGTGAGGTCGGGATCGAGCTGTATCAGCAGATGCTGGAAGACGCGGTTGCGGACATACGGACCGAAGGCAAGTCCCGCCGCGACGACCGGGATTGGACGCCCAACATCCAGCTCGGCCTGCCGGTGCTGATCCCCGAGGTGTACGTGGCGGACCTGCCGGTGCGACTGGGTCTCTATCGCCGCATCGGCGCGCTGACGTCGGACGCCGAGACGGAGGCCATGGCGGCGGAGCTGGTGGACCGCTTCGGCCCGCTGCCGGCCGAGGTGGACAACCTGTTGCAAGTCGTGACCCTCAAGCGTCTGTGCCGCGACGCCGGGGTGGAGCGGCTGGAGGCTGGGCCGAAAGGCATGGTCGTTGCCTTTCGCGGCAACGCTTTCCGTAACCCGGCTGGCCTTGTGCAGTGGTTGGGAACCCGCAAGGGTGCCATCCGGCTGCGCCCGGACCACAAGCTCAGCATCGTGCGCGACATGAACGTGACGGAGCGGATGACGCTGGGCCGCGACGTGCTAGGCAACCTGAATCGGTTGGCGAAGGTGGCCGCGTAGCCAGTTCCCTCCCCGTGTGGGAAGGGTTGGGCAGGGTCTTTTACAGACAGGAAGAACGGGGCTACCGCGCCCCGCCCATCATGGCGCTCATGTCGGTGCCGTTGACGGCCAGCTTGGCACCGTCGAACGTGAGGTCCCATACCAGGCCGCCCTCGGCCTGCTTGCCGAGGCCCTTTACGAATACCAGCGCCGGCATACCCTGGGCCAGCATGGGCTGCGCGCTCACGACGGCGACGAGCTTGTCAAAATCCTTGGCCACGATGTGAGCGTTGCCGGTTTTGGGGACCGGCTGGCCGGACGGGCTGCCCTGCACCGTCAGCGTGCCGGTGGCGGCAAAGGTGGCGCCGCCCGTATCGAACTCCAGCGCCTCCAGCCCGATCGTGCCGCCCTTGCTCAGCAGCCGGTTCTTGATCGCCGCATCTTCCGGCTTACCCTTCGGTCCGTTCTCGACGGCGGCATTGAGTAAGTCAGTCAGATCCTGGCTGGAAATCCCGCTCACCGCCGGGCGCATCACGACGTGCTGCGGCAACAGCTTGCTGAGGTCACCGACGCCGAGATCCGGCCAGACCATGTTCTGCGCCACCAGTCCCATCACCCCCTGCAACTGGCCCGAAACGGATTTCATGTCCATGGTGAAGCCAACCTTGGACGCGGCGAATGTCTTGCCCATCGCGTTTACCGCCAGGTCCGAAACGCTCTCATCCAGCTTCATGGACGAACCCAAATCCGGCAACGTCGCGACCAGGCGCTTCAGCGCGGCCATGCCGGCCGGCGACAGCTTCGGATCCGCCGTTGGCGGTGCGCCGGGCTTGGGCGGCGTCATGCCTGGAACGCCGGCCGCGAACAAATCAACCATGGCGCGCATCGCTTCTGCGCCGCGGTCGCGCGACATACCGTTGATGACGATGCTGACGGCAGCCGTCTTGGCAGCCAGGTCGATCGAGCCGGCTGCGTCAGGCGTGATCATCTTGAGGCCATAGCCCGTCAGCGTACCGCTGCTGGTCAGGTTTAACTTGTCCGTACCGACCGGTGTCATGACGACCTCGGTCATTGATTTCTCGATCGCGTTGGTCTGGCTCACGCCGCTGCCGGTCGAGGTGCTGACGATCCCCGTCATGGTCTGCTTGAATGTGCTGGGCGTGGCAAAAGTTGGGTCCCAAATGCCGGAGCCGTCCTGCGTTGCGGCGACCACCTTGGTATGGATGGTGGTGGGGGCAGGCGCATCCTTTTGGCCCGCCTCCTTCGCTGCTGGGACGGTCATGGTATATTCAAACGGCTGGGGAAGCTTAACCGTGTCGAAGACCCAGCGGCCCTTCTCCGCCGGGTTGGCGAGCATCGTCACCGCCAGGTCTTCGCCCGATCCGTCGCGCTTGAGGCCTGTTGGGACCGTGATCAAATACCGGTCGCCTGCGGGCGTCACCAGCGCCGGGCGGGTGCCGGGCTTCATGATTTTGCCGAAATTGGTCGTAAACCAACCCTGAAGCTGCTCCTCGAGCGCCTTGGCCTGGTCGGGCGTCGTGGCGGCGCCGGCGGGAATGGCACCAAGCACCAGGAAGGCAGCAATCAGCGGGCGATGCGGGCGCATTAAACGTCTCCATTTGGCAAGCAGGCGGACTGTGCTTGCAAATTACCAGGGCGGCAATTGACAATTTTGAGGCGCGTCACTGTGGTTTGTCGAGGGCCGCGACGTCCAGTAGCCGCTCGATCACCTCGGGCTCCTGTGCCCCGGCGATCGCATGGCGGCCTGCAATCACAAAGCAGGGGACGCCATTGATACCCAGCCGGTGCGCGCGCAGGTTGTCAGCGTGCACCAAGTCCACGTCCTCGTCAGTTTTGAGGTAGGCCGCAAACGCCCACCCGGGTAGCCCGGCTGCGGTAATGGCGGCGCGGAGGACGGCCGGGTCGCCAATGTCTTGCCCGGTTGAGAAGTGGGCGGCAAATAGCGCCTCCACCACCTCCCGACCGGCGCCCGCCCGGTCCGCCCAGCGCACGGTGCGATGGGCCTCCACGCTACTCGGCGTGCGGCGGATGCGGTCGAAGCGGAAGGCGATGCCCTCGGCCAGGCCCACGTCGGTGATAGTGCCATAGAGCCGCCGTGCGCGGTCCTCGCCGCCGAACTTGCGGATGACATAGTCGGTGCGCGCCATCCCTGCGCGCGGCATGTCCGGATTAAGCAGGAACGGCCGCCACACCAGCCCGAACGACAGGTCCGGCCGACGCTGCAACGTGCGGCCTAGGCGGCGGACACCGAGGTAGCACCACGGGCAAACGAGGTCATACACCACCTCGATCTGCAGGGGCGCGGGCGCGGGGACGTGTACGTTCACGGCCCTACGATACGATGGACGACGCGGGGCGTCACGGGCTTTTGGTGCTTTGGGGCCGATGGTCAGTGCCGGGATGACTGCGGGCTCGATCCCTTGTTCGAAAGGCTTCTCTTCGTTAGGTGGTCCTGCATAGTCTGCCCCGCTGGTGTCAACGACACTGTCGGACAATCACCGGCTTGCCGGCCACCGGACCCCGGCCTAGGCTATGAACGGTTGCCCGTACCAGGGCCATGCAGGGAAACGCGCATGACCGCAGAGCCGTCCAGCCGCAACATGCCCGATCGTTCAGCCCTGGAAGCCTGGATGATACGCGAGGTGCCGGACTTTCACGGCCCGGTCACCGCGGTACCGCTGGCCGGAGGAAATTCCAACCCGACCTTCCGGCTCACGGCCCCATCCGGTGACTATGTGCTGCGCCGCAAGCCGCTGGGCACGCTGCTGGCCAGCGCACACATGGTCGAACGAGAGTTCCGGGTGATGGCCGCCCTGGCCGGCTCCGGCGTGCCCGTGCCCCACGTTCATGCGCTATGCGAAGATCCATCGGTGATCGGTAGCGCGTTTTACGTCATGGCGTTCGTGCCCGGCCGGGTGTTCATGGACCCGCGCCTGCCCGGCCTGTCGCCCGCTGAGCGCGCCGGCATCTTCGATTCCATGAACGAGGTTATCGCCCAACTGCACCAGATCGACCCGGTCGCGGCTGGCCTGGGCGATTACGGGCGGCCGGCCAACTATATGCAACGCCAGTTTGGCCGCTGGTCCAAGCAGTACCGGCTGTCGGAAACAGTCGCGATTCCGGCCATGGAACGGCTGATGGAGTGGTTGCCGTCGCGCCTGCCCAGTAGCGATGAGGTCCGGATTGTCCACGGCGACCTGCGGCTGGACAACATGCTGATCCACCCGACCGAGCCGCGCGTGGTCGCGGTGCTCGACTGGGAGCTGTCCACGCTGGGCGACCCGCTGTCGGACTTCGCTAACAACACGCTGGCCTGGTATCTGCGGCCTGAGGTGTTTCGGGGCCTTGAAGGGGTCGATCTGACGGCGCTCGGCATTCCGGACGCGGCCGATTACGTCGCCAGCTACAACCGGCGCACAGGCCGCAGGTCCGGCCCAGGCTCGACTACCGAGAATTGGGAGGTCTATGTGGCGTTCAACCTGTTCCGCCTTGCTGCGATCGTGCAGGGCATCGCCAAGCGGTCGGAAGAGGGGACAGCGTCCGACCCGGCGGCGGCCGCGCTTGGCCGCATGGCGACGCCGATCGCCGGCGCTGGCTGGCGGGTCGCCGAACGGCTGACGGCGGAAGCGCTTACTGGCCGGTTAAGCGCGGCGGCCGCTTTTCCATGAAGGCGTTTGGCCCCTCCCGCGCATCCGCCGTCTTGGCGTTGTCCTTCGTGCATTGCGCTTCGATGGCGAACGCCTCCTCGAACGGGCGGCCGTTGGAGCGGACCATCGCCTCCTTCGTTTTGGCCAGTGCCATGGGCGCACCCAGGCCGATGCGGCGCGCGAAGTCACGCGCGGTGTCCACCACCTGGCCTGGTGGCACGACGCGGTTGACCAGGCCCACGGCCAGGGCCTACTGCGCGGTGATCGGCTCACCCACCAAGGCGAGCTCCATGGCCTGGGCCCACGGGATTTGCCGGGCGAGGCGCACGAGCGAGCCGCCACCAGCAATCAAGCCGCGCCGCACCTCCGTCACGCCGATCATGGCGTTATCCGACATCACGCGAATATCGGTGCCCAAAATCATCTCCGCCCCACCCGCCAAAGCATGCCCGTTGATGGCAGCGACCACCGGCTTGAAAAAATCGGCACCGCGGAGAATGGCGCGGTAGAGTTGCTTGCGGTCAGCGGAAAACCGTTCTTCCCACACACCCACCGGGAGGCGGGTGCGCATCATCAGCGGGATCGTGGTGCCAAGATCGCCGCCGGAGGAAAAGGCCTGGTCGCCGGCACCGGTCAGCAACACGACGCGGATGGCCGGGTCGGCGGCGATTTCGGTCCAGATATCGCACAAGCGGACGATCATCTCGGGGGAGAAGGCGTTGCGCTTCTCCGGCCGGTTGAGGGTCACGGTGGCGATGCCGTCACTGACGTCGTAAAGAACGTGCGGCGTATCCACGGCGCTATTCGTCGCCCGGATTGTGCCACGCCGCGACGCGCCCGGCCATGGCGCGGTAATCGGCCTTGCCGTTTGGGGCACGGCCGATCGTGTCCACCGCCATCACGATCCGCGGCAGTTTGTGCGGGGCCAATCGCCCATGCAAATGGGCGAGCAGGGCGTGGCGCTCCACGGTCTGCCCTGGGACCGGCTCGATTGCGGCAGCGACTACCTGGCCAAAGCGTGGGTCCGGCACGCCGACCACCAGGGCATCACGCACCGCTGGGAAGGTCTTCACCGCCTCCTCCACCTCCTCGGGAAAGACTTTCTCGCCGCCGGTGTTGATCGAGATGGAGCCGCGGCCCAGCAGGGTGATGCTGCCATCCGCTTCCACAATCGCATAGTCGCCAGGTACGGCGCAGCGTACGCCGGCGATGGTGGGGAAGGTTGCCGCCGTCTTGACTGGGTCTTTGTAGTAACCGAGCGGCACGCGGCCCCGCACCGCCAATCGTCCGGGCCGGCCGGTGCCGGGCGGCATGGGGCGATCGTCATCGTCCAGCACGAAGGCGTTTTCGCCCAGGCGGAAGCGGGCACCCGCCTCCTGCTTGCGGGCCGAGGTGAGGGAGCGGCCGAGCCCACTGGCTTCGGACGCATTCAGGAAGTCGATCATCAGAACATCGGGCGCGTGCACAAGCAGGCGCGCCCTGACTGCCGGGCTCCACATCATACCGGACGACGAGACGATCTTGAGGCTCGATAGATCGTATCGCCCGGGCTCCTGCTCCAGCGTTTCCACCATCGGGCGGCAGAACGCATCGCCGACGATGCATAGATCAGTGACCCGCTCCCGCCCGATGGCGTCCAGCAGGCGGTCCGCGTCGAATTTCGGCTCGGCCAGAGTGAGCACGGTGCCGCCGCGGTTCAGGATCGTGGCAGCGAACACGAAGCCGGTGCCGTGCATGAGCGGTGCCGCCGGCAGCACGACGGGGCCGGGCCCGGACAGTCGCGCCCCGCACCGCCTCCGCATCGAAGGTGGCGGCGTCGCCGGAGGCATTGGAGGCGAGATAGAGATCATGCTGCCGCCACATCACGCCGCGGGGCAGGCCGGTGGTGCCGCCGGTGTAGATCAAAATCTGATCGTCACCCGAGGTCAAATGGGCCGCATGCGGCATCGCGGCTGCTTGCTCGTACGGCTGAGCCCAGCTTGGGCAGGATCCGCTGCCGTCACCGACGTGCAGCCAGAGCCGTACCGCCGGGCAGCGCCCGCGCAGGGCCTCGGCCGTTGCAGTGAAGGCGGCGTGAAACACCACCGCGGCTGCATCGGCGTTGGTCCAGAGGTAGAGCAGCTCGTTTGCCACATAGCGGTAGTTGGTGTTGACCGGCACCAGCCCGGCCTTCATCGCGGCATAGGCCGCTTCCATGTACTCGGGCGCGTTGTGCAGATAGAGGGCCACCTTGTCGCCCCGCCCAAGCTCGGCGTCGCACAACGTTGCGGCGATACCTGCCGCCCGCCGCTCCGTGCTGCGCCAGTCTAACCAGCGGTCGCCATGGGCCAGTGCGATCCTGTCCGGGTGTGCCTGCGCCACCGTGTCCCAGACCGTGGCGAAGTTCCAGGCGGCCATGCTCAGGCTCCCATCACCGTATAACCGCCGTCGATTACGAAGGTCTGGCCGGTGGTAAAGGCCCCGGCCGGTGACGCCAGGAACACGGCCGCCCCCGCAATCTCCTCCGGCTCACCGATGCGGCCAAGCGGCGTGGTTTTGGTATAGGATTGCAGCGTGTCCGGGTTCTCCCACAAGGCGCGGGCAAAGTCGGTGCGGACCAGGCCGGGCGCGATGCAGTTGACCCGGATGTTATGTGGGCCAAGCTCTACGGCCAGGTTGCGGGCCAGCTGCATGTCCGCGGCCTTCGACACATTATAGGCACCGATGGTTGCAGAGCCGCGCAGCCCGCCGACAGAGGATACGAGGATCACGACGCCGTCGCGCCGCGTTTGCATGCCGGGCGCAACCATCTGCACCAGCCAGTGGCTGGACAGGATGTTGTTGTCCAGGATGCGGCGGAACTGCTCGTCGCTGATGCCCGCCATGGGGCCGTAATAGGGATTGCTCGCGGCGTTGCAGACCAGCACGTCGACGCCGCCCCAGCGTGTGCTGACCGTTTCCACCATGCGGGCAAGGGCGTCTTTGTCGGAGATGGAGGCGGCGATAGACAGGGCACGACCGGGTCCGTGTTCACGCTCGATGAGTGCGGCTGTTTCGTCGCAGGCATCCTGCTTGCGTGACGACACGACCACGCGCGCACCAGCCTCGGCCATACGCAGGGCGATTGCCCGGCCGATACCGCGGGTGGCACCCGTGATAAGGACAACGCGTCCGCTTAGGCCAAATAAGGCGGACACATGACTTCCCTTCCATCCAGGACGTGATAACGACGCAACGTCTTACCTCTTAAGCCACGACCGTAGGGTAAGATTGTCATACAATAAATGGTCTAGCAATGTTCGAGATCACCGGACGCGCCGATCAGCGATGGCAGCGCCATGCTCGACTTGAAACATGCGCCAGGCCAGGCCAGGCCGTGGCGCTGTGGCAATGTTTGCCAGCCGTTTCGTCCCCTCTATCGGTTTGCCCTGCGGTCAAGGCGACCTGGCTTGAACAGATCGAGGTCGATCGCCTCGCCCATCGCTAAGTAGCCGGTGCGATTGGGATGAAGCTTGTCGCCGGGTCCGCCGGTGGTGCTTTCGGGGATGAACTCCGGCTTGAGGCCACCCGACTGCGCATCGATCACGGCTTTGTCGAAATCGATCACAGAGTCGAACGTACCGGACGTGCGGATGAAGTCGTTAAAAGCCTTCCGCTTCGCGTCCTGCTCCGGAGAACCGTGGGCTGCGCTCGAACTACCGAGTGCCGAGGTTAATGTGGCGCCGACGACGCGGATATGGGGCCATTTCGAGCGTAGCCGGGCCACGCCATCTTTCATTGCGGCAATGACTTGCTCGGTCGATGCGTTACCGTTTTTGCTGAAATCGTTGAGGCCTTCCAGCCAGATCACGCTCGAAATACCGGAGAGCGCCAGTACGTCACGATCAAGCCGCTGACCGGCAGCAGGACCGCCGGCGAACGGCATGCCGGAAGCGTAGGTGGGCGGTCCGGCGACTTGGTTGCCACCGATGCCGCCATTCACGACCCCGACCCTGTTGCCATAAATAGCCTTTAGACGACGCGATAGTACATCGGGCCATCGGTCATCGCCGTTCATGGTCGAGGCGGTGCCGTCCGTGATCGAATCACCGAACGCCATGATGGCGAAAGTGTCGGCGGGCGCGCTCATTTCGATTGCATCGAGAAAGAACCACGACGCGGTGGTATAGGGAAACGCCGCCTCATCCTCCAAGGTGCCCTGGGTGCCGGCGCCGGGCGCGGTGACATAGGAGGTGGTCAGCGCCTTGGCGTGCCAAGTCATTGGGCCGCTGTCCCCCACGATATGGAAACTCACCGCGAGCCGGCGACCGGCGAGATCGACTGGCTGCTTCACAAAGGGCAGGGTGACTGGATCGCTCCATGCCGAGTTCCCTGGCGGGATGATGACGAAAGTCTTGCCGCCGAACGTCACGGGCCGGTTGGACCCACGCACCAGTGCCGCGCTGCCCCATTGCAGGCCAACGTAAGCACCGTCGAACGTCACTGGCTTGGTGCCGAACGAGTTGCTGAGCCGGATACGGGTCTGGCGACCCCATACATCCGGCCGGATCATCAGGCGGAACGTTTGATCCCGCGCTCCGGTGGCCGGCTCGGGGAAGGCGAATTTCTGGTCAGGCTGGGCCGACGGGTTACCAACGGGATAGGGACCCTGAACCGACCCGGTCCACGACACCACCCAGTTTTCGCCAGTGCGGGCCTGTGCGGATTGAGGCGACGCGGCAATAAGCGACAGCAGGACAACGTACGCTAAGGTGCGCATGAGTTCGGACCTTATCCAATTCATTGCACCCTAGTGACTATCGCGCCCTTCACCAAGCTGATCTCCTTGGTTGAGAGAGTGTCCTTTTTCGTGTCGCCCGGTAAGGTCGAGTCCGTGCTACTTTTTAAGTAGGCCGTCATTTTCTCGATCGCGCCATTCTAGGTGTTTGGTCTCGGAATGACGATCGAAACCCGTGCGCCGTCAGATCAGGCCGGCCCATCCGCTTCAGGACAGCGAGGAACGTCATGTTGGACAGCGGCTGGCTCATGCGCCGGCCAGAAAAGACAGCTCCAGTCGCCTTGATCCTATCAACATCAAACTGCCGCCTGTGGCTTGCCATCGACCGGCGGCCGGCTTCGGCTGGATTAGCCAACACTGCGTCCAGGCAATGAGAGTCGGCAATCCTCGAAGAGCTGGCGGTGTTGGCGATCAACGGAACATGCGGTGAAGCTGATGCCGGTGCGTGAGTAGGAATGGGGTAGATTTCCCGACCAGGAGGACAAAGATAGTTGAACGAGTGAGTTACGAGTGATCATTGGCGGACAGGGTGGGATTCGAACCCACGGATCCCGTGAAGGATCGCCAGTTTTCAAGACTGGAGCCATCAACCGCTCGGCCACCTGTCCACCCAGTTTCCCTAGCGTTTCTGGCCCCTTGGCGCAACCGAACCGCCTCTGTCGCCGTCCGCCGGGGCAATGACGGCCGTCCGCAGGCACGCCGCCCGAGCCATCAATATTGTCGATGCGAAAGCACGCATGGGACGCCGCGAACACGCGCGAGTCGGGGCCGCGTGTACCGATCGACCACAGTTTCGACCACGGCGAACCGCCCTTGTGCCGAGGAGTTGTTCCTACATTGATGCGATCGCAAACCCGTGCCTGAGATTGTGTAACCGGGACCGGGGTAGGTCCACGACGGGACGAAGCGCCTTCAACCGGTTTCGCTTCCGGACCGTCACCTTCCTTCGAACACCGGTGGTCTGCGCGCTGCCATCGCCCGCACACCTTCGGCAAAGTCACTTGTCGCAAAATGGCGCTCCTGCTCCGCCAACTCGTGGTCGGTTATGGCCGCGATAGCATCGGATAAACCTTGGCGGAGCGTCTGCCGGGTTGCCATCACGGCCAGCGGCGCTGATTGTGCGATCTCGGTAGCCAGCGCCAGTGCGGCAGCACGCTCATCCCCCTCAGGGGCCAACACATCGACAAGGCCCATCGCGTGCGCTTCTTCGCCGCCGATGCGTCGGCCTGTGTAGAGCAGCAATGCGGCACGCTGCGGCCCCACCACGCGCGGCAGCGTGATGCTGATGCCGAAGCCTGGATGAAAGCCGAGCCGATTGAAGTTGGCCGTAAAGCGCGACGCGGCGGAAGCGACACGAAAATCCCCCACCAGCGCCAACCCCAGCCCGCCGCCTACGGCTGCCCCCTGCACCGCCGCCACGACGGGTTTCCGGCACTGGAACAGCCGCACGGCCTGCTGATACAGATGCCCGCTTTGCTGGTCCCCCACGATCTGCCGGGCCGGTGAGCTGAAATCAGCGCCCGCGCAGAAGTTTCGCCCTTCGGATGCAAGAACAACGCACCGGCATGCCGGGTCCGCATCGAAAGCCTCAAAGGCCGTCGCCAAATCCGTTATCAACGGGCGGTCGAAATAGTTGTGCGGCGCCCGGCAAATTTCCGCCAC
>JANONC010000278.1:0-1558 GCA_031420655.1 Rhodospirillales bacterium
AGGTTGCGGGCGCGCGCCATTTGCGTGGCCCAGGTGACGGGTACGATCCCCAATGACTGAATGAGGTATCCGCCGGCGAACGTCGCTTCCGCCGGGCGGATCATGTCTTCGGTAATGAGGGCGGACGGATAGCCGGTCCAGGGCCGCGTGTGCTGGCCGAACGTGCCCCAGACCTGGCAGGCGACGTGGGCCATGTAGTTGCGGCCAACCAGACCGCTGCTATTGGCCAGGCCCGTGTGCAGCAGCAGCCGCGGCGTTTCGACTCCGCCGGCGCATAAAAACAGGGTGCCGCAGGGCTGCCGGTGTTCCTGCCCCTGGTGCCGGTACAGTACGGCGGCGACACGGCCGGCACTGTCCTGCTCCAGACCAAAGACCATCGCAGCCGACCGGATTTCGGCCCCGGCGCGAATGGCTTGCGGCAGGTAGGTCACATCCATGCTCGCCTTGGCCCCATTGCGGCAGCCCTGGTGGCAGTGGCCGCAATTGATGCATGGTAGGCGGGTTTGCGGCTCGATCCGGCTGCGTGTCAGCACGGCAGCGGGTGCGTCAGTCGCGCGTAGGCCGAGCGCGTCGCAGGCCTGGGCCATCAACTGGGCCGACGCGTTGCGGGCGGGGGGCGGCATGCCGTACTGGCGGCCTGGGTCCCACGGGTAGTGGGCGGGGCCGGCCACACCGATCGTGGCCTCGACCTCCTGCAGCCAGGGGCGCAGCTCATCGAGGGTCAGGGGCCAATCGATGCCGGCGCCGGTCGTGGTGTGGAGGCGTAGATCGCGTGCGTCGGGGCGGGGGCAGAATGCGCCCCAGTGCAGCATGGAGCCGCCGACGCCCCGGCCGCTGTTGTTGGCCCCGAATGCCTGGGCCGGCACCCCGGCGGACAGGCGTTCGTCCAGCCAATAAATCTTAGTCGCGGCGATCTCGTCGGCGGTAAAGTGCTCGGGGTCGTGCGGGTCGCCTGCCTCCAGCGCGACGACGCGCACCCCGGCGGCGGCGAGGGTGGCTAACGAGGGTGCGCCGCCTGCGCCAGTGCCGATGACGACGACGTCTACGGGATCATGGGTCATCATGGCTCCCACGGCTCCGCCCCGCCCAGGCCGGGGTCAGCGAAGCCGGGTTTGAACGCGCCATCGCCAGCGTAGGCGACGCCGCTGTAGCGTAGCTGGGCGAGGGTGGCGGGGTGGGAAACGTAGGCGCGGATGGCAGCGTCGCGCACATCGCCGAACCAGGCCTGCATCTGCTGGGCCGTCCAGCCGCCGGGCCAGGCGTCGCGGGTTTCGATGCTGGCGAGCAGCGTGTCCTGGGCTTGGCCGTCCAGGGTTGCGAAGGGGCCAAGGGCGGCGAGGCCGGTACGGTAGGCCTCGGTGTCCGGCGGCAGGATAGCCGGACGCCACCCATCGCCGGTCGCCAGGCCGTTCTCGACCGTGGCGGCCAGCGTACTGGGCGCACCCGGCAGGATGCGGCCGATCAGTGCCGAAAGCGTGGCCCGTTCTGCGCCCGACAAAACATTGGGCGCGTCCGGTGCCGTTCGGGCAAACAGCGCCTTCCGCGTGGCGGTGCTCAC
>JANONC010000279.1:0-5382 GCA_031420655.1 Rhodospirillales bacterium
ACTGGTTTGCCTGTTCAGCAGCGTGCTGCGCCGGACGCCCGATGGCGCATACTGGCTTGAAACGCCGGCTGAGCGAGGGCGCATCGAAGTCGAAGATACGCCATGGATTGCGGTCGAGCTGGACTGGGCGGGCTGCGGCCATAACCAGAGCCTGTCGTTCCGGACCAATGTCGATCAGATTGTGACAGCCGGGCCGTCACACCCGATCCGCGTGCGTCATGACATCCTCACGTGTGAGCCGACGCCCTACATCACTATCCGGTCGCAGAACGGCGCGCCGCCACTCGAGGCACGGATCGGCCGCGCGGTTTATTACGAGTTGGTGGCGCTTGCCGTGCCCGGCACGGTCGGTTGCACCCGGGCGCTCGGCGTTTGGAGCCAAAACCAGTTTTTCTCCCTCGGTGACCTCCCGCCGGGCATGACGGACGAGGCGTAGCCGCATGGATCTGGAGGCGCTGCGCCGCCGCCTTGGTGTTTCGGCGGCCGAGGCGATGGGCGTGCCCACAACGTCTGACGATGCGGAAAACCTGACGGTCGGGCCGCTGATCCCGGCCGCCGTACTGGTGGGGATCGTGGGCGGCCCGGCACCCGGCGTGCTGCTGACCCGCCGCGCCGCGCATCTGGCGCGCCACGCCGGGCAGGTGGCGTTCCCGGGCGGACGCATGGACCCGGGCGACGTGAGCGCCGAGGCCGCAGCACTGCGTGAGGCGCATGAGGAGGTGGGGCTAGACCCCGCCATCCCTGAGCTGGCCGGACGCCTGCCAGAACATCTGACCGGCACCGGATTCCGGATCACCCCCATCCTGGCCTTTCTGCCATCCGGCCTAGAGTTGGTGCCGCAGGAAGATGAGGTCGCAAGTATCTTTATCCTGCCGCTATCGACCTTGCTCGACCCGACTGCCCCGCAGCGGCAGCGCAAGGAGTTCCGTGGCCGCCAGCGTGAGTTCTGGGTCTGGCCCCATCCGGAGCATTACATCTGGGGGGCGACAGCCTCGATCCTGGTCAGCCTGGCAGGGCGGCTGCAGCACGCAGCGGCGGCGTAATGCGCTGGATCGAGGTGTTGTTGTTGATGGTCCCCGTTGGGCTGTTCGTGGCCTGGCGGCAGGCGCTGCGCCGGGGTGAACACGGGCCGTCACGCCGCTTGCTGGCCGGAACGGCGCTGGGGCTGGCCGCGTTTGCCGCTGGCATGTCGTGGTATGCGTCGCATGACCGGCTGCCGCCCGACTCCGTCTATGTCCCGGCGCAGGTCAAGGATGGCGTGCTCGTGCCCGGCCATGCCCGATAGCCCTGCGTTTAGGATCGCGCCGCCTGGCTTTGTTACCCACCCCGCGTTGCAAGCCGTGCTGGCAGCGGTACCCGATGCGCGCATCGTGGGCGGCGCGGTGCGGGATACGCTGGCCGGGCGGGCTGTCAGCGACGTCGACCTCGCGACACCGCAGCCGCCAGACGTGGTCGCGGCGGCGCTGAACGCCGCAGGCTTGCGGGCGCTGCCGACCGGGCTCGCCCACGGCACCATCACGGCGCTGAGCGACGGCGCCAGCTACGAGATCACGACGCTGCGGCGCGATCACGACACGGATGGCCGCCATGCCCGGGTCGATTGGACGACGGATTGGCAGGAGGACGCAGCCCGGCGGGATTTTACGTTCAATGCGCTGTCCATGACTCCGGATGGGGCCGTGTGGGACTATTTTGGCGGGGCGGCCGACCTCGCCACCGGCACTGTCCGTTTTGTGGGCGAACCGGCCGCGCGCATTGCCGAGGATTACCTTCGCATCTTACGCTTTTTCCGGTTTCACGCCCGCTATGGCCATGGTGCCCCGGACCCGGCGGCGCTCGACGCGATCCGCGGCGGCGTGCCCGGCCTTGCGAACCTGTCGGCCGAACGGGTGTGGAGCGAGTTGAGGCTCATCCTGTCCGCCCCCGCCCCCACTGCGGCGGTTGCGCTGATGGATGGGCTGGGCGTGCTGCAGGCGCTGGTGCCGGGTGCGTCCGCGGCGGGATTACAACGCCTGCCGCCCGATGCGCCACCCGATCCGTTGCTACGGTTGGAGGCCATGCGCCCCGGCGCTGCGGCGCTGGCGGAGGCGCTACGGCTGTCGGCCCACGAGCGGGCGATGCTGCTGGCGCTGGTTGGTGACGCGCCCACGGATTCGATGGACGATGCGGCGCTGCGCCGGATGCTGGCCGAAACGCCGCCCCTGGCATTGCTGGGCCGGGCCTGGCTGGCTGGCGGCGGCCCGGTTGTGGCGCGGCTGCAAGCGACGCCGGTGCCGGTGTTCCCGCTGGAGGGGCGCGACGTCGTGGCGCGTGGCCTGTCACCGGGCCCGGCGGTGGGCGAGCACCTGCGGGCCGTGCGCGCCTGGTGGCTGGACGGCGGCTGCATCGCGATCCGGGCGGACTGCCTAGCCGCGCTTGCCGCCCGGCTGGGTGGCTGATACGGCCCGGCGCATGACATCCTCTTCTGCGTCCAGCGCACTCCTTTGGCGGCTGTGGCGAGAGCACGTGCGCCAACACCGTGCGCGGATCGCCGGCATTCTGGTGCTGACGGCAGCGATGGCGGGGCTGACGGCGCTCTACCCGGTCGTGATCCAGCGCGCGTTTGCCCTGTTTACGGCAAAGGACCAGCGCATCCTGTACCAAATCCCCGTCATCGTAATTGCCGTCACGGCAGCGAAGGCAGCGGCGCAGTACGGGCAGACGGTGATGGTGCAGTCTATGGTGCTGCGCGTCATCCGTGACCTGCAGGGCCGCATGTTCGCCCATTTGTCGCACGCCGACCTGGCGCAGGTGGAGCGGGAAGCCCCCGCCCAGCTTGCCGCCCGGTTCACGACCGACGCCGCGGTGATCCGCGAGGCGCTGACCCGGGCCGTGAACGGCCTGAAGGACGGGGTCACGATCGTAGGCCTCGTGCTGTCCATGCTGTACCTGGACTGGGTGCTGAGCGCGATCGCGGCCGCCATGTACCCGCTGGCCGCCTTGCCGATTCAGCGGCTGGGCAAGCGTATCCGCCGCGCGTCGGGTGGCATGCAGGAGCGCATGGGTGAGACCGCGGCCGTGCTGCACGAAAGTTTTGCTCAGGCGCGGACCGTGCGCGCCTATGCGCTGGAGGGGGCGGAGACGCGCCGGGCGGATGCGGCGTTCCAGGGCCTCTACCAAGCGCTGATGCGCATGAGCCGCAGTCGCGCCCGGGTGGATCCGTTGCTGGAGGTGCTGGGCGGGACGGCGGTGGCTCTCGTGATCGGCTTCGCCGGCTGGCGGGCGTCGCAGGGATCGGGCTCGGTGGGCGATTTCACCGGCTTCGTGGCGGCGCTGCTAATGGCGGCGCAGCCCTTGCGGGCGCTGGGATCGATGAACGCGGCGCTCCAGGAAGGCCTGGCGGGGCTGGAACGGGTGTTCGCCGTGATCGACGAGCCGGCCGGCATCCTGGACCCGCCCGGCGCACCGGCCCTGCCGGTCGGACTCGGGCGCGTGGTGTTCGAAGGCGTGGGCTTCACCTATCCGGACGGACGCGTGGCGCTGGCTGGCCTGTCATTCGTGGCCGAACCCGGCATGACCGTGGCCCTTGTCGGGCCGTCCGGCGCGGGCAAGAGCACGGCGCTGGCGCTCATTCCCCGCTTGCAGGACGTGAGCACCGGGCGCGTGCTGGTGGATGGCGCGGACGTGCGCACCGTGTCGCTGGCCAGCCTGCGCGCCGCCATCGCCTATGTCGGGCAGGATGCGCTGTTGTTCGACGACACCATCGCCGCCAACATCCGCATGGGCCAGCCGGCCGCGACAGACCAGGCGGTCGCTGCGGCGGCCGAGGCGGCGGCGGCGGGGTTCGTGCGCGACTTGCCAGAGGGGTTCGAGACTCGGGCCGGCCCAGGCGGACAACGCGTATCGGGCGGTCAGCGCCAGCGCATTGTGCTGGCCCGCGCCTTGCTGCGCGCGCCCCGGCTGCTGTTGCTGGACGAGGCGACGAGCGCGCTCGACGCCGAAAGCGAAGCGGCGGTGCAGCATGCCCTGGTAACATTGCGCCGCAACCGCACGACAATCATCGTGGCGCACCGCTTATCGACGGTGCGGGATGCGGACCTCGTGGTGGTCGTAGCGGCCGGGGCGGCGGTGGAGCAGGGTACCCATGCCGAACTGCTGCGGCAAAACGGCCATTACGCCCGGTTGGTGCGCACGCAGGCTTTGGCTGCCTAGAGCACCTCCCGACCAGGCTGCTTCCCCTGGGCGGGAGTAGTCCTCGCCAAACTAAGCCGGCACCCGCCGGTAGCGGGCACGGACGGTGCGTTCGATGGCCGCGGCGACGAGCGGGTCCATGCGCAATTCGGCCAACACCAGCTCCAGCATGCGCAGCACGGGCTGCGTTGCCGCTGCGTCCGCGGCCGCTACCTCACAGGCCAGCGCGTAGGCCGTTTCGCGCAACTTAGGGTCCAGCGCGTCGCGGATCATCTGCCCGGCGTGGGACAGGCCGTCATCCTCGCCCAGCAGATCCACCGCCGCGTCGGTCGCCACCTCCAGCCGTTCGGCGCTAAACTCCTGAAACACCGGTAGCGTTTGAACAACGACGGACATCACACCGATTTCCCGATCGGTGATTCCGCCATCTGCGGCCGCGACCAGCACCATCGTGCAGACCAGTGCTTCCTGCACATCGAGCCCCGTGCGTGCCAGCATTGTTTTCGCCTTTTTCATATCGGGCGGACCCTAAATGCACCGCACGCGGCTGGCAATCTTATGGAGTCAGGAACGCCCGGGTCTGCGCGACCGCGTCGGCCAGCCCCGTCCGCACCACCTCGACCCCCGCGGGGAAGGCCGAAAGCAGCCGCGACGGGGTCCGCCGGTCCAGCAACACGAACACGCCCCGGTCGGTGCTGGAACGTACGAGCCGCCCGAACGCTTGGCGCAACCGTAGCCGGGCCTTGCTGTCGTCATAGCCGCGCGGGTCGCCGCCCGACAAATGCGTGCGCCGCTCACGGTGCAAGATATCCGGGCGCGGCCAGGGCACGCGGTCGAACACCACGAGCCGCAGCGCACGGCCGGGCACGTCGACGCCGTCGCGCATCGCATCCGTGCCAAGCAGGCAGCTATCCGTCTCAGTCCGGAACACATCGACCAGGGTCGCATTGTCCATCGCATCCATGTGCTGTGCGAGCAGCGTAAGCCCCGCCTCCTCCAGCGCCGGGGCCAGCCGGGCATGGACGGCGCGCAGCCGGCTGATGGCGGTAAACAGGCCAAGTGCCCCGCCGCCCGCCGCCAGGAACAGTTCGCGATAGGCAGCCGCCAGCGGCGGTATGTCACCTGGGCCCACGTCGGTCACGACGAAGGCGCGGGTCTGGGCCGCGTAGTCGAACGGGCTCGCCACCGCGACCCGCAGCGGCGGCGTGCGCA
>JANONC010000280.1:0-1521 GCA_031420655.1 Rhodospirillales bacterium
GGCCCGTCTGTCGAGCGATCGCAGAAAGGCTCAAGCCTTGCCGATGTAGATCCAGGATCACGACGAGTTCCCCAAGCCTGACCACCCCTGTCTCCCCCAGACCGCCAGGGGAAGGATGGGCGAATGCCGGGCGATGCCCTAACGTGCGTATTCCGACGCAAACCAGCCGGCGATTCCGATGCATTCCAGCCGGTGATTCCGACGGAAGCCAGCCAGTGATTCCGGCGCATTCCAGCCACCCCTGAGGGGGCGGGCAACGGCGCGGTTCGCGAGCAGTCATTCACCGACGGCACGGTGTCTCTCCAGTGATCCCCGGGGAGCGCCATGTCAGGCCAGAGACTGCCAATGCGTCAGGTTCGAGAAGTCCTTCGCCTTAAACACGTCTGCGGCCATAGCGGCCATCAGATCGCCGTCATGGTCGGTGTCAGCCGCTACACGGTCGCGGAATATCTGCGTCGGGCCGCCGTGGTCGGCATCACGTGGCAGGTGCCGGCGGCGCTGGACGACGTAGCGCTGGAGCGCAAGCTGTTCACCCCGCCGTTCACGCCGGCAGAGGCGTTGCGTTCGCAGCCGCAGTGGGCCCGCATCCACGCTGAGCTCCGCCGCCCTGGCGTCACCCTCCTGCTGCTGTGGGAGGAGTATCGGGCCGGGCAGCCGGATGGCTATGGCTACAGCCGGTTCTGCGATCTGGCCCGCGACTGGCGCGGCCGCTTGTCGCCCACTATGCGGCAGAGCCATCCGGCCGGGGAGCGGCTGTTCGTCGACTATGCCGGGCAGACGGCAGAGGTGATCGACGGCGCCACAGGCGAGGTTCGGCGGGCACAGATCTTCGTGGCGGTGCCGGGCGCGTCCAATTTCACCTACGCCGAGGCACGCTGGACGCAATCGCTGCCGGACTGGCTTGGAGCCGGTGCCGCAGGCAGCCGACGCACTTCGTCGGCAGGCGGAAAGGGAAGGCGCTGTGCGCCGCCCTCGGCTGCCATGTCGGCGCGTTCGCCAGCATGGGCGGTGTGGCCCGGCAGATCGTGTGCGACAATCTCAAGGCCGGCGTCACCGCGGCAAGCCGCTACGAGCCCGGCATCAGCCGGACCTACCAGGACATGGCGACCCATTACGGCACGGCGATCCTGCCAGCCCGGGTGCGCAAGCCGCGTGACAAGGCCAAGGTCGAGGTGGCCGTCCAGGTCGTCCAACGCTGGGTTCTGGCCCGGCTGCGCAATCGCCGGTTCCACTCCCTGGCGGAGCTGAACGGCGCGATCCGCGAGTTGGTTACCGACCTGAACAACCGGCCCATGCGCCACCTCGGCACCAGCCGCCGCGCGCTGTTCGAGGCGATCGAGCGCCAGGCCCTGCTGCCGATGCCGGACACGCCGTATGCCCACGCGGAGTGGCGCCGCTGCCGGGCGGGCCTGGATTACCACGTCGAGGTGCACGGGCATTTCTACTCGGTGCCGTATCGCCTGGTGCGCGAGGTGATCGAGGCGCGGATCACCGACCAGACCATCGAGCTGTTCCACAAGG
>JANONC010000281.1:0-20597 GCA_031420655.1 Rhodospirillales bacterium
TCAGATCGCCGTTGCGACACAAAGTCTGGACCTGGTCCGGCATATCTTCGCCGGTATCACGACCGCGATCGAACCGGCACCGATACCTTCACCCAGCGCGGCCACGCATTTCGCCGATAGCTATGCCGAGGTGCTGCTGCGCTGCGGCTTCGATGACCCGGTTACGCTGGAAAACCGGGTGGAGGTGTGGCTGGCCATCCTGGCCCGTCACCGGCCGCAACTCGTCATCACCGATTTTGCACCGACGGCCATGCTGGCCTCCTCCATTGCGGGCATACCGGTCGCCGCCGTCGAGAATGGCTACACACTGCCACCGCCCCAAAACCCATTGCCCTCTACCCAGGCGTGGCAGATAGCGGACCCGGCGCGGTTGCAGGCCTTGGACGACGCAGTCGTGCGGGTCACCAATGCCTGCCTGGCGGCGCGGGGGCAGCCGGGTCTGGTCAGCCTGGCCGGGCTATTTCGCGGGGCGACGCCGTTCCTGTGTACCCTGCCGGAACTCGATCACTACGTGGATCGCGCAAACGGTGATTTTTATGGTCCGATCTATGCGCAAAGCACAGGCGAGGCACCGGAATGGCCCGCCGGACCGGGTCCGCGCGTGTTCGCCTATCTCGACCCTGCCCACCCGGTGTTTCGCCCGATGCTGGATGCGCTGGTGCAGCTCGGCTGGCCCACGGTACTTCACTGCCGCGGCGGCGGGGGGATGGACCGACAAAACAACAGCGTGCGTGTACATGCGGCAACCGTGCAATTCAGCCGCGCGCTGGCCGAATGCGACTTTGTTATCTGCCAGGGCCTGGCAACGGTGTCGGCGGCACTACTGGCCGGGCGGCCTATCGTCCAGGTGCCGGACCAGCTGGAGCAGATGATGACATTGCACCAGGTCGTGCGGCTTGGCCTGGGAGCCGGCGTACTGACCGGGGCTAATACCGGGTCGGCCGTCACGGCGCTTGAAGTGCTCCGCACCGATGCTGGTTATGCGCACCGGGCCACGCAATTCGCCCGGCGCTACCACGGGTTCACGTCCGGCCTGGCGGCCGATGCCGTGGCGGAGGGCTGCGCCGCGCTGTGTCGATAGCGAGGTTTGACATGCAAGTTGTTGCTGCTACTTACCGATCAAGTCTTCGGGAGGTCGTTCGTAATGGCATCGTTCAGCATACCGGTGGGACCGGTCGGGGTCCGCGCCTTGCTGCTTCTGGGATCTTCGGCTGTAGCCCTACTGGCTACGGGCACTGGACCCGCCGCCGCACAAACCGTTCAAGCCGGATTCACGTACGCTGTCGGTTCTGGCTTGCCGGTGACGGTGAGCTCCTCACCGGCGCCGTCGATCGATCTGCTGCCCTCCATTGCCATCGGCAATGACAGCATCTTCGGTCACGATTTCGGTACGGTTGGCGGCGCGTTCGGTACACGGTCGTCCGGTTCGAACGTCTTCGGGATCAATGGCTTTTCGGAATACAAGGCCGCCATCACGAACACGTTCGGAGCCGCGACAGACTTCCAACTGACTTATACGCTGCTCAACGGTGAGTTATCGGTCAATACCGCGGTCACGGCGCAAGGTCAGCAAACCGCAGGTGTAGCCGCCACTCTCACGTCCACCGTCGGGGGGGTCGCGACGCGTCTGCTCAACTACGCAGCCGGATTGACCCTGAATAATACCGGGACCTCGACCCCGACGTTTACCGAGAACGGTCTGGTCTTGAATTCCGCCGGTCCGACTCTGGCCGCCAATACTGGCGATTACAGCTGGAACACGACCACAGGCACCGTCGACCTTGGCGTGCTGGCACCGGGTGCGACGGCCCAGATCGACTATCTGTTGCAGTCCAGTGCCACCGGCTCGACGCCAATCCTGTCGCTCGGGGCGGTGATCGGCTATGGCGGCTATGGCGGATTGACGTCGGGCGGCAACGCGGTTGGCCGGTTTGGCGACCCATTTACCGGCGCCGGCACGCCAGCACCGTTTGTCGTCACCGCCGGAACCGTTCCTGTGCCCGAGCCTGCGACGCTGGTCGTACTGGGTGCGGGATTGGCCGGGCTCGCGATCAGCCGGCGCCGCCGCGCGCCCTGAACCATTTCTGCCCGGGGCCAACACATCCCGGGCAGGTCCGCGTCACGGAGCGCGAAGTCCCCGCCCTAATTAAAGCCAAGCCATGCGAGCGACGGCCAGCTTGTCACCCAGGCCGCGTTGCAGCGCCGGTTCGGCCCGGCCCAAGTCTTTCCGCGCCAATGCCGCAACGAGGACGGCGGGGCGCAAGGCGCGTGGCACCCGGCCCACCCGCAACCAGGCCAAGCCCTCGGCCCGCGCCGCATCGGTCCCGCCCGGCGGAAGCAGCGTTCGCCCTTGCCGCAACAATGCCGGTGCCGCCCGCACCAGACCCGCCGCGCCGTAGGCGGCACCAAGTGAGGCGATCCGCTCTTTTTCCTGCCCGGGTTGGGATGAGGATCTGCGGGGATCGAGGACCATAGCAGCCGCAGCCGCCACTGCCCCTGCCGTACCCAGCACATACGCCCGCCACTGCTCCAGCGTGTCGATCCCATCCACCTCCAGCTCGCGCCCGTCGATGATGGCACCCAGGCTCGCGGCGTCCAGCACGCCCGCATCCAGCGCGTCACCGACGGGCCCGGCGACCTCGTGCCGCCGCCGGGCACCGTCCAGCACCTCGCGCCACCATTGCCAGCGCACCATCGCCATCATTGGCTCTCGCACCAGGTCGCGCGCGCGCGCCACCTCGTGGTTGAACGCATAGAGCGTGAACAGCGTTTCCCGCTTGGCCGGCGGCGCGAACAGGGCCGTCAGGAACCGGTCCGGATCGTGTTTTTGAACGAGAGTGCCCATGGATGATAACATCTCCGCGACATGGCGGGCGCAGGCCGGTTCGGCAAGCTTGACGCCGCTCGCCCTCCGTCAGCATGGTGCCGCCTCCGCAAACAAGGACTGTCCCGATGGCGTTCGAACTTCCGACCCTGCCCTATTCCCACTCCGCGCTCGCCAGTGCCGGTATGTGCCAGGAGACGCTGGAGCTGCACCATGGCAAGCACCACCAGGCCTACGTCACGGCGCTAAACGGTTTTGTCGAAAAGAACCCGGCGCTGGCCGGCAAGTCGCTCGATGAGATCGTGACCATGAGCTATGGCAATGCCGAGATGGCGCCCGTGTTCAACAACGCCGGGCAGCATTGGAACCACATCCTGTTCTGGCAAAACATGTCGCCCACCGGCGGCCACATGCCGGCAGCGCTAGAGCAGAAGATCACGGCCGATTTCGGCAGCGTGCAAGCGTTCAAGGACGCGTTCAAGGCCGCCGCCGTGGGCCAGTTCGGCAGCGGCTGGGCGTGGCTGGTGATGGGCTCCGATGGCAAGCTGAAGATCACCAAGACGCCCAATGGCAGCAACCCGCTCGCGACCAAAGAGGGTAAGGCGCTCCTAGGCTGCGATGTGTGGGAGCACAGCTACTACCTGGACTTCCGCAACCGCCGCCCGGACTACGTAACGAACTGGCTGGACAAGCTGGCCAATTACGAGTTCGCCGCCGCACAAATGGGGTGAGCCGGTAGCGCCGGAGCCCTCCTCCCCGGGTCGTGACCGGGGGGGAGGGAGCCGGTTAGCTCTGGGCGTCGGGTGAAACCACCATGCAGTTGGTCCGGCTCCGGGCCAACCGCTCACAGGCATGGGCGGCGGCGTCGCGTGACAGGCCAGTCAGGCGGGCGCGATAAAGTGTGCTGTTGGCCTGGTGAACCGTTGCGACCAGCGGCTGTGCGCCGGCCAGGGCGTCCCGCGCCTGGTCCCGCGCCGCGGCGTTGGCAGCGGCGGCGAGCGAAGGGTTGGCGAACGCCCCCACCTGCACCGCCCAACCGCCGGGCGCACTGGCATGGTGGACGGGCGCCGCGTTGGCGCTGGCAACAAACTGGAACCCCAACCGCCGCGGCGCACCGGGCGGCTGCAACGCGGCGTATTGCGGTGCCAGGGATTGCGGCACTGGCGGCGCGGGTACGGGGCGCGGCGGCTCCGGCAATGACGCCAGCAGGCTTGGGCGCGGGCGCGCGTCCGGCGCAGCTTGCAGGATCGGCGCAGCTTGCAGGATTGACGCGGCTTGCGGGACCGGCGCGGGCGGCATGGAGGCGGCGGGGGCCAAAGCGGCGGTTTGGAACGGGACGGGTGCCGGCGTGAACGACAATTCGGCCGGCTGCGGCGCGAGGCGGATGCGCGACCCCAACGGCTCGGCCGAGGCAAACTGCACCGCTGCCGGGGCCTGTGCCGGGGCTGGCGCAGGTGCCAGGCTGGCCAGCACAACCGGCGTGGGTGCCCCAAGCGTGATCCGACCCGCTGGCGCAGAGTCCGCGACCTGATACGACGGCGTGGAAGCAGGGGTTGGGTAACGCGGACCGGCCGGTATCTGCATTGGCACCGCATTCATGGCGTATTGCTCGCCCGGGCTCGCGCGGTTGGGGCTGGCGCCGCTAATGCGCGGCCCGATCGACGCGACATAGCGCCGGGTCTCGTCCGGCAGGGTCCGGCTGCGCGTTAGGTAGTCGTCCATCCGGCCCGGCCCGGCATTGTACGCTGCCAGGAAGCCTGGCGAACCATAGATGTCGTACATCTCACGGATGTAGGCCGTGCCCGCCAGGACGTTGTTGTGCGGATCAAACGGATCGCCGCCAAGCTCCGGATAGCGGCCGCGGATTTCGTCATATGTTGCAGGCATCACCTGCATGAGGCCCATCGCACCCGCACTCGACGTGATCAGCTGCCCACCGCGGCCAAAGAGCTTGCCGCCCGACTCCTGGCGCATCACCTCGCGAATCCAGCGCTCCGGCACGTCGAACTTCGCCGACGCTTCGGTGATATATGGACCCCACGGATCGCTGGCCGGCCCCGGCGGTGTGTAGTTACCGCCGGCATAACTGCGGTACCGGCCACTTTCTTCCTGCGCACTCATTTGCGGTCCGCTGGAGCAGGCCGAAACCGTCGCGACGACAGCAACCGCAACCGCGGCACGACCCAGATGTGTAGAAATCGGCATTGGCCAAAGCCTCCGTCGTGGCGCGGCCCGCCCACAATTTGGGGGCCGGAGGGCACGACGGGGTCACCGCCGCAGGGATCGGGCACGGGCCCGGGTTCAGCGGGGCTTACAAGAAACCCGTCCAACGCACTAACGGACCATCGGATTCAGTGCAACCCAAAAATTGCCGTGACGCCGGAACGAGCCGGCTTGTTGCGGGCCGCCCTGGGATCGGGTAGCCCGCGCGCCATGGACATCACCGTCGCCCCCGCCGGCCGCACATCGCTCGTGATGCTGTCGGACCTGTCGTCCGCCAATCGGACCCGGCTCGCGCTGCTCGACCTTATGGACGGATTGCGGCAATGGCGGCTGGCGGTCACGCTCGGCTGGCTCGATATCCGCCTGCGGTATCGCGGCTCCGTGCTGGGGCCATTCTGGCTCACGCTCTCCACGGCCGTGATGGTCGCAGCACTTGGCGTCCTCTACTCGACGCTGTTCAAGATGGAGTTGCACGACTACCTGCCCTACCTCGCGCTATCGCTGGTGTTGTGGGGCTTTCTTTCGACGCTGGTGACGGAGGCGTGCACGTCTTTCCAGCAAGCCGAGGGCATGATCCGGTCCATGCGGATGCCGTTCCACCTGCATGCATTCCGGGTCATGGTGCGCAACGTACTCGTGCTGGGGCATAACGTGGTGGTCATCGTGGTGGTGTTCGCCGTGTTCGATGTTTGGCCGGGGTGGGCGGCGCTGGCGGCGCTGCCGGGGCTGGCACTCTGGTTGATCGACGGTGTCGCAGCCTGCTTGCTGCTTGGCTCGGTTTGCGCGCGCTTTCGCGACATCCCGCCTATTGTCGGCAGCGTCATGCAGATTGCGTTCTTCATCAGCCCTATCATTTGGAAGCCGGAACTGTTGACGGGGCGGGCGGCCGCGGTACTGCCGTTCAACCCGTTCTACACCCTGCTTGAAATCGTTCGCGGTCCCCTACTAGGGCATGTACCCGGCGCCACCATCTGGCTGTCCGCCCTCGGCTACAGCCTGGCGCTGTTGGTTGTGGCCGGATGGCTGTTCAGCCGGGCGCGCAGCCGGCTGGCGTTCTGGATCTAGCCATGGCAACCGTCGACGTCCATGGCGTGCATGTCAGCTTCCCCATCTACCACGGCAGCGGACGCAGCCTGAAGCGGTCGATGCTCGCTGCCGCCTCCGGCCGGTTACGGCAAAGCCGGCTGCAATCGGATGGCGGGCGCATCGTCGTGGAGGCCCTGCGCGACATCACGCTCAGTCTGCGCAGCGGTGACCGGCTCGGGCTCGTGGGCAGTAACGGCGCGGGTAAGACCACGCTGCTGCGCACGCTGGCCGGCATCTATGAGCCGGTAGTGGGCGAAGTGCGCGTGAACGGCACCATCGGCGCGCTGCTCGACCCTAATCTCGGCATGAATCCGGAGCTGACGGGACGCGAGAACATTGCGCTGCGTGGCCTATTCAACGGCTTGAACCCGGCGGCGATCCGCGCGCTCGAGCAAGATGTGCAGGACTTTGCCGAGCTAGCTGAGTTCCTGGACTTGCCGCTGCGCTTCTACAGCTCGGGCATGGTTATTCGCCTGGGGTTCGCACTCGCCACCGCCATCCGGCCGCAGGTGCTGCTGATGGATGAGTGGTTCCTGGCGGGTGACGCGGCGTTCATGGAGCGGGCCAAGTCCCGGCTGGAGGACATGGTGCGCGGTGCCGACATCCTCGTGCTGTCGTCACATGCCAGCCCGATCATCCAGGATTGGTGCACACGGGCCCTCTGGCTCGAACAAGGCCGCGTGGTGCAGGACGGGACGCCGGCGGACGTGCTGGACGCCTACCTGAACCGGGTACCGGCCTAACGGGGCTCGGGGTCGGCGGCCGGGTGGAACAGCACCCGGCCATTGCGGCGGTAAGCTGCGATCGCCGCCTGCCCAGCCGGGCCCTGCAGCCACTGCGCCAGGCGATGCGCGGGCACGGGTTGCGGGGCGCGCGTCAGCTCGATCGTGCTGTAGCGGTTGAGCAGCGCCGGGTCGCCTTCCACCAGCGCTGGCAGCGCGTCATGCGCGCCATGGCTAAGCCAAGTGCCACGGTCCGTCAGGGTGTAGGCGTCCATGGACGCGGCCAGGTTCAGGGTGACCCCCATGCCGGCGCCCACGTCGCGATACCAATCGCCGGACGGTTTCACGCCCGCGCGCTGCCACAACCGGCGCTCCATGGCATGGGTGCCGCTCTGGTCGCCGCGGGATAGGAACGGCGCGTGTGCGGCAGCGATGCGGCGGAACGCGGCCGAGATATCGCGCTCGCCCCGCACGCCCGCCGGATCCTGCGCCGGGCCTACGACGATAAAGTCGTTCCAGGCAATACGAACCCGGTCGTGGCCGAAGCCCGCGGCCAGAAACTCGTCTTCTGCCGCCGGGTCGTGCACCAGCGCGAGGTCCGCATCGCCCCGGGCAGCGATCGCCAGCGCCTGGCCGGTACCGACCGCCACGACCCGCACGACGATACCGGTTTCGGCCGTGAACAAGGGCAGCACGTGCTCCAGCAGCCCACTATCCTGCACGGAGGTGGTCGAGGCCAGCACGATGGTCTCGGCCGCCTGGCCCGGCACCGGCACGAACAGCAACGCCCCAGCGAGCACGAACCAGCGACGCCGCTGCAACACGAACGCCAGCGTGCTGGTCAGTAGACTGAGAGTAATCAGCACCGCGCCCAAGGCAAGCGCCGGGGTAAACTGGCCCTGCCCGGTCAGGAGTGTGATGGCGGTCGTCATGGTGCGTGTATGCCCCGCTATGTTGCCCCCAACAATGAGGATCGCACCCACCTCGCTCAATGCCCGGCCGAACCCGGCCAGCACGGCCAGCACTGCATCTGCCCGCCCGATTGCCAGCAGCACCGGCATCGCCCACAGCCGGGACGCGCCGGCCATCACCAGTTCGTCCCCATAGTCGCTCCAGAGCCGCAGGGTGGCGCGGTGGCTGAGAGCGGTCACGATCGGCAGCGCCAGCAGGAATTGCGCAAGCATCATGGCGCCGGGCGTAAACAGCAGCCCCAGCCCGCCGAGCGGCCCGGCGCGGGACAGCAGCAAATAGAGTGCAAGGCCCACCACGACCGGCGGTAGTCCGAGCAGCGCGTGGACGGCCAGCACGGCTGCGTCGCGGCCCGGAAAACGATAAAGCGCCAGCACGGCACCTGCCGGAAGCCCACAGACCGCCGCCGCCCCGGCTGCGACGATGCTGACCAACATCGACAAGCCGATGATGTTGGCCAGCCCATCCATTCAAATACGCCGGACCGGCAAGGTCCAGGCTAGAACCAACCCCATGGCTGCAAAGGCGGCGATTGTGCCAAACGCGGCGCTGAACGCGCCCGCAATCTCGGTGCTGACCAGCGCACGGCGCGCAGGGTCGAGCGTCGCCAGCACGTCTGGGCCGCGCTGGATGATGGTGGCAAACAACTCCGCGACCGCCGGGTCATGCACAGTAAGGATCGCGAACAGCACAGCGCCCACGCTGGCCGTGCCGAGTGCGGCGCCGATGGAGCGTGAGAACTGCACCGAGGCCGACGCTGCGCCCAGGTTAGTTGCCCCGGCGACAGATTGCACCGTCACCTGAACCACGGGCATTGTTGTGCCAAGCGACATGGACAGCACCAGGAACAGCGCCGGCAACGCTCCCGTGGGAATCGACCCGGCCCCCAGCGCCAGCACCAGCAGGCACACGACGACGCTGACCAGGCCATAGGACGGCCACACCGCCGTCCGCCCGGTGCGGGCAATGCTGCGCCCGGTGAGCAACGAGCCCATCGCGATCCCTGCCGTAAGCGGCAGCAGCAGCAGTCCGACGCGGGCCGGGCTTACGCCGCGCACCACCTGCAGATAGATCGGCATGAACGTGACAGCAGCCACGATGCTGGCACCCGCGCAGGCTGCCATCGCGTCCGCCCGCCAGATGGCCGGATGACGCAGCACATTGACCGGGATCAATGGGTGCGACGCACGGCGCTCTTGCCGCAACAAAAGCCAGAGCGACCCAGCCGCCCCGGCCAACATTGCCACCACGACTGGAATGGTCGCCACACTGACCTGCTGTACCCGCTCCAGCGCCAGCAGCAGCGGCACGACGAAACCGGCGAACAGCAGCAGGCCCAGCCAGTCGAACCGCACTGCTACCGCCGTAGGCCGCCGGTCGGGCAAACGCATTGCCAGCAGGAAGGCCACAGCGCCCAGCGGGACATTGATGAGGAACACCGCTTGCCAGCCAAAACCCTGGGTCAGCCACCCGCCCATGACGGGGCCGAAGGTCGAGCTGACCATGAAAATACTGGCGAGGTACCCCTGGTACCGTCCCCGCTCCCGCGGCGGCACCGTCTCGCCCACCAAGGCCTGTGACAGGGTCATCAATCCGCCGCCCCCCACCCCCTGCAACACGCGGGCCATGATCAGCGTCAGCATGGTGGGGGCGATCGCACACAAAACGGACGCCACGACAAAGACGATCAGCGCCAGCAGCATCAGCCGCTTGCGGCCGAGCGCGTCACCCAGGCGGCCATAGACCGGGGCGGCGATGGTGGTTGCCATCAGGTAGGCGACGACGACCCAGCCGATCCGCTCCACATCGCCCAGCGTACCGGCGATGGCGGGCAGCGCGGTCGCCACGATCGTCGCATCCACCGCGGCCAGGAACATCGGCAGGCAAATGCTCGGGAACACCCGGAAGAAGAGGCCGCGCGTATCCGGGTCTGGCGTTGCGGAGGGTTGGCCGGGCATGGGCGGTGATGGTCCCCGCGCGTCTGTTACGTCAACTGCCCGATGCGACAGTGACTGCCACCATGCCTAGGCCGGCGCGCGGCCGAGTGCCAGGAAGCGGTCGCGGCGGGCTGCGATCAACGCCGGGCCAGACAGGGCGGCCAGTGGGGCCAGCGCAGCTGCCACGGCTTCACCCACAGCGGCCACGGCCGCCTGCGGCGCGCGATGCGCCCCACCGAGCGGCTCTGGTACGATGGTGTCGATGATGTGATTGGCGAGCAGGTCCGCGCTGGTCAGCCGCAACGCCTCTGCCGCCGCCGCCGCTTGCGCAGCGTCCCGCCACAGGATGCTGGCGCAACCCTCGGGCGAAATTACCGAATAGATCGCGTGTTCGAGCATCAGCACCCGGTCGGCCGCCGCCAGGGCAATGGCGCCGCCCGATCCACCCTCGCCCACGATCGTTGCCACCACCGGGACGGGGGCGGCCAGCATGGCGTCGATCGAGCGGGCGATGGCCTCCGCCTGGCCGCGCGCTTCGGCGTCCACACCCGGGAACGCGCCGGCGGTGTCGACAAACGTCAGCAACGGCAAGCCGAACCGCCCGGCCAATTCGATCAGCCGGCGCGCCTTGCGATAGCCCTCCGGCCGCGCCATGCCGAAATTATGACGGAGCCGGCTTTCGGTGTCCGAGCCACGCTCGTTGCCCAGCACCACCACGGGGCGGCCCTGGAACCGGCCGAGCCCGCCCACGATGGCCGTATCGTCGGCAAACGCCCGGTCGCCAGCCAGCGGGACGTAGTCCGTGATCAAGCCATCGATGTAATCCTGCGCGTGCGGGCGCGCCGGGTGGCGGGCGACTTGCGTCTTTTGCCAGGCAGTCAGGCGCGCGAATGTCAGGCGGAGCTGGTGTTCCACCTTGTCCTCAAGCTGGGCCACCTCGTCCTCGATATCCGGCACACCCTCCCGCTCGGGCCCTTGTAGGGCGCGCAGTTCCTCGATCTTGATCTCGAGCTCGGCAACCGGTTTTTCGAATTCCAGGAAGTGACGCATGGGCGGGGCTTAGCCGGTCCGGGCGTTTGCCGACAGGGGGTGGTGCAACGTCACCAGCTCCCGTAGCCGTTCGGCCAGCACGTGCGTGTAGATTTGCGTGGTGGCGACGTCCGCATGGCCCAGCAGCATTTGCAGCGAACGCAGGTCCGCCCCCCGGGCCAGCATGTGGCTGGCAAAGCTGTGCCGCAGCACATGCGGGCTGACGCGCGCCGGGTCCAGCCCGGCCGAGAGGGCCACCTGTTTCAGCATGAGGCCGAACCCCTGGCGGGTCATGGCCTGCCGCGGGTCACGGCCCGGGAACAGCCAGCGGTGGGGCTCGGGCGCGCCGTCCATCAAGGTTCTTGCCGCCGCCTGCGCGGCCCCCGACAGCAGCACGATCCGCTCCCGCCCGCCCTTGCCGCGCACGATCAGCGTCGGCGGCACCGGCGCGTGCGGCAGCCCCAGCAACTCCGACACCCGCAACCCGGCCGCATACAGGATGTGCAGCGCCGCGTGGGCCATAAGCCCGCTCCGTCCCGCCCGCGCCGGGGCAGCCGCGAGCAAGGCGTCGACCTCAGTCTCGGTCAGGAATTTGGGCAATGTCGCCGGCAGGCGGGGGCTATCGAGTTGCGCCGTCGGGTCGTCCGTCCGCACGCCGTCCACGATCAGGAACCGGCACAGGCCGCGCAAGGCTGACAGCCGGCGGGCGGCGGTGCGGGCGCTCAGATCGGCCATGCTGCGCAGCCAATCGCGCGCCATGGCCGCATCGGCGGTGGCGGGAGTGGCCCCGTACGTGGCGACGAAGGCGGAAAAGGCGGTCAGGTCCGCCTCATACGCGAGGTGGGTGTTGCGCGCGGCCCCCCGCTCGGCGGCCATCATTTCCAGGAACGACTCGACATGCCGGTCCATTGTCCGCTCAGCGCCCGATGAAGCGCTCGTTCGGCAGCACGCGCTGCACTTGCTCGGGCTTGGCGGCAGGGGGGAACGCGCCCAGTAAACCGAGGCCGATCAAGGCCAGCACCAGCAAAACGCCAAATATAGTGACCACGATCCGGCCCATGCCAACTCCCACAGCGGGCCACGTGGCCGGCGCACCTGCGCGTGTGCTAGCGTTGCAAGCCATGACACGCAACATGCCGGACCTGCCTGGGCAACCAGGCCTTTCAAGCCCGGCCGAACCGCCGCTGCTTTCCAATGCGGGCCTCGCGACGCGCATGCCGGCCTGCGCGGCCGGGCGCAGCATCGTGCTGATCGGCTTGATGGGTGCTGGCAAGACCAGCATCGGCCGCCGCCTGGCCGCGCGCCTCGGCCTGCTGTTCCGCGACGCTGACGCAGAGATCGAACTTGCCGCCGGCTGCACCATCCCCGAGCTGTTCGACCGTTATGGCGAGGCGGATTTTCGCGCGGGCGAGCGCCGGGTCATCCGCCGCCTGCTGTCGGGTGAGCCGCTCGTGCTGGCCACGGGGGGCGGCGCAGTGATGGATACGGACACGCGGGCAACGATCCGGGCCGACGCCGTCAGCGTGTGGCTGCGCGTGCCGCTGTCAACTCTCGTGCGTCGCGTGTCGAGCCGCACCAACCGCCCTCTGCTGGCCGGCGCGGACCCGGCGCATGTGCTGTCCGAACTGATGGAGCGCCGGCATCCCATCTATGCCGAGGCCGACGTGGTCGTCGATTGCGGCGACGAGCATCCGGACCGCACGACCAGCCATGTGCTGTCGGCACTCGATGCGTTCCGGCGGCCCCGGCGGCTACAGGTTTCGCTCACACAAGCCAATTACGAGGTGCTGGTGGGCGAGAACCTGATCGCCCGCGCCGGCGCGTTGCTGGCCCCGGTGCTGCCACAAAAGCGGGTCGCGATCGTGACCGACAGCACCGTGGCCGATCTGCACCTGCCCGCCTTGCTGCATGGACTGGCACAGACCGGCATCCGCAGCCACACGGTCGTGGTTCCGCCGGGCGAGGCCAGCAAGAGCCTGGCGGGCTATCAGCAGGTCGTGGACGGGCTGCTCAGCTGGGGCGTGGAGCGGCAGACGACCGTGCTGGCGCTGGGCGGCGGCGTGGTGGGTGACCTGGCCGGGTTCGCGGCGGCGACCACGCTGCGTGGCCTACCGTTCGTACAGGTGCCAACGACGCTGCTGTCCCAGGTCGACAGCAGCGTGGGCGGCAAGACGGGGATCAACACGAGTTATGGCAAGAACTTGCTGGGTGCGTTCCACCAGCCACGCATGGTGCTGGCCGACACGGGTACGCTCGGCACGCTGCCAGGGCGCGAGCTGCGCGCGGGCTATGCAGAGGTGGCCAAGGCCGGGCTGATCGGCGACGCGGCGTTCTTCGCCTGGCTCGAGCAGCATGGCGGCGCCATGGTAGCCGGAGACCGGGCGTTGCAGGCCGAGGGGATCATGCGCGCCTGCGCCTTCAAGGCCGCAGTGGTCGGCGATGACGAGCGGGAAGAACGGCCCGCCAACGGACGCGCCCTGCTGAACCTCGGCCACACGTTCGCGCACGCGCTGGAGGCCGAAGTTGGGTATGGCGGCGCGCTGCTGCATGGCGAAGCGGTGGCGATCGGTATCGCTCTGGCGTTCCAGCTTTCGGTCCGGCTTGGGCACTGCCCGGCCTATGACGCCGCCCGGGTGGAGGCACATCTGCAAGCCATGGGCCTGCCCACCGAGCCCGCCATGCTAAACCGCCGCTTTTCGGCCAGCAGCCTGGTGGCCCAGATGCGTCGCGACAAGAAGATGCGGGACGGCACGCTGCATTTCGTACTGGTCCGGGGCGTGGGTGAGGCGTTCACCAGTGGTGACGTGCCGGAGGCTGCGGTGCTGGACTTGCTGCGGGATAAGGGGTTGGCGGCGTAGTCAGCCCTGCTTCATCCCACCCATCGTTTGCGTCATGCCGGTGCCAATGCTCGGCGTCATTTCGCTCTGGGTCATTTCGCTCGGGGTCATTTCGGCCGGCACGGCGCGCAGCGGGCGCCAGTCGCGGAAGAAAGCGGTGCCGATCAGTTCAGCCAGGCCCTGTAGGTCGGCTTGCAGCTTGTCCAGAAAGCCATGCAACCCGTGCTGCAGCAGCGCCGGCACGTCTCGCTTCATGCCCATCCGCACCTCGCCGATCCGCTCCAGCACGCCGGCCGTGTCGCGCAGGCCATACTGGCTGCGTAGATCGTTCAGGTGGGACGCTATTTGCGCCAGGCAAAGTGCCACCGATCGGGCGAACGCCGTGTCGTGCAGCAGGAACTCCACCACATCCGCTGGCACGAAGCCGGCGTGCGATACCCGGCGGAATGCGTGGTAGCCGGCGACCGCGCGCAGCAAGGCGTTCCACTGCGTCAGCTCCACCACCCGGCGCTCCTCCGCCCCGGCCGGCGACAGTAGGTGGTACTTGATATCGAGCAGCCGCGTCGTCTGATCTGCGCGTTCCAGCAGCCGGCCCATCTCGTAGAAGTGCCAGCCCTGATCGCGAAACAACGTGCCTTCGGTGATGCCAGTATGCGCCTGCACGCCTTCTTTCAGGCGCCGGCACAAGCGGCTGAGTGCGTCGCCGTCCAGCTCGGCCGGGTGGATCGCGAGGATTTCGCGGTGGAACACGTTCAGTTGCATCCACATCTCGGTCGAGATCAGTGGCCGCAACATGCGGGCGTTGGTGCGCGCGGCATCGATCGCACCGGGAATGCTGGTCGGGTTGGTGGCGTCGAGCAGGTAGAAGCGCTTGATGTCGGTCGCATACAGCGCGTAGCCCTTCTTCATCAGGCGCGGCTGATCACCCATGATGGCGACGAGCGCGCTCCAGGCCTCCGCCTCGAAGCCGGGGCTTTCAAAGGTTTGAGTAACGTCGATCAGCCGGGCCAGGTTCTCGACCCGTTCCATGTAGCGCGCCATCCAGAACAGCCCTTCGGCGTCGCGCGTCAGCAGCGGGCGGGCTAGGCGGGTCATTCGGCGAGCACCCAGGTGTCTTTCGACCCGCCACCTTGGGACGAGTTGACGATCAGGCTACCCTCCTTGAGAGCGACCCGTGTCAGGCCACCCGGTAAGACCCAGGTGTCGCGCCCGGTGATGGCGAATGGGCGCAGGTCGAGGTGCCGGGGCCGCATGCCGGTGTCCGTCAACGTGGGGGCGACCGATAGGCCGATCATGGGCTGGCTGATCCAATTAGCCGGGTCGGCCACGATCAGCGCGCGGGCGGCCTCCAGCTCCGCCAGGGTCGCGCGGGGGCCAACGGTGATGCCATAGCCGCCGCTCTCGCCCACGGGTTTGACGACTAGGCTGGCAAGGTTGGCCAGCGTGTAGGCTAACCCCTCCGGCTCACCGCAAATGTAAGTTTGTACGTTGGGTAAGATCGCATCCTCGCCGAGGTAGTATTTGATCAGGCGTGGCATGTAGGCATAGACGGCCTTGTCGTCGGCCACACCGGTGCCGACAGCGTTGGCAAGCGTGACATTCCCCTTGCGCCAGGCCCCGATCAGCCCCCGTACGCCCAGCATGCTGTCCGCCCGGAACACGGACGGGTCGAGAAAGTCATCGGCGATGCGGCGATAGATCGTGTGCACCCGCTTCAGCCCGGCGGTTGTACGCATCCACACGCGGTCATCCTCGACCGTGAGGTCCGCCCCTTCCACCAGCGGCACGCCCATTTCGCGCGCCAAAAACACATGCTCGAAATAGGCCGAATTGTAGATGCCAGGGCTGAGCAGCACGACCTGCGGGTCAACCACCCCATCGGGCGCAATCTCGTCCATGGCGCTGCGCAGGCGCCGGCCGTAATCATCGACCGGGCGCAGGCGCATGCCGGCCAGAAGGTCCGGGAAGTTGCGCAGCATCAAATGCCGGTTTTCGACGACGTAACTGACGCCGGACGGCGTGCGGGCGTTATCCTCCAGCACGCAGAACGCGCCCTGTTGGTCACGTACGATGTCGATGCCGCAAATATGGGCGTACGTGCCAAAACGGACCGGAAAGCCTTCGATCTCCGGACGGTAGTTGGGGTTGGTGTACACCAGTGCCGCCGGCACGATGCCGTCCCGCGCGAAATGGCGTTTGTTATAGACGTCCTCCAGGAACAAATTGATCGTCTTGACCCGCTGCTGCACCCCACTTTCCAGCACGGACCAGTCGGCGGCCGTGATGATGCGAGGGACGCAGTCGAACGGCAGGATGCGGTCGATCGCCGTTGCCTCGGAATAGACGGTGAAGGTGATACCGAGGTTGAGCAGATCCCCTTCTGCCGCCCGCGCACGGGTGCGCAGCGCCTCCAGCCCGATGACGGCAATCCGCTCCCGCAACTGTCGCCCAGCCGGACCTTCCCGGCTTGTCAGCTCGCAATGGAAGGGGCCCGGCGCATAGCCGGAAAACGGGTCGGCGACGGGGTTCATATGGTTACTGTTGCAATCGACATGCCGCACTGTGCCCCATGATGCTGCATCCGTCACGGTGTCGTCGCTATGCACGGTTCATGGTTGCTTTTCCGCGCCATAGCCGGTTTACCACACCCTACGTTCTCGCCGTGGGAGTTGTTTATGCGTCTTCTAAGTTCTTGCCTGGTCATCGCCGGGCTACTCGCTGGCCAAGCCCAGGCTGAATGTATCCGTCCGGCCGACACGACGGCGTTCGAAGTGACCGGTCTTAAGACCCGGCTGATGGTGACGGCGCTGACGTGCGATGCCAATTCCAAGTACAACGACTTCGTCACGCGCTACCGTCCGGAGCTCACCAGCGAGGACCGCGCGCTCAACACCTATTTCAGCCGCATTCATGGCCGGGCTAGCGCCAAGCAGCGCGACGACTACGTGACGCAGCTGGCCAACAGCGAATCGCAGACCGGGCTGAAGCAGGGCTCGCTATTCTGCAACACGAATCTGCCGATTTTCGACGAAGTGATGGCGTTGCGCGGCGGGGCGGAGCTTGCGAACTACGCGGGTGCCAAGTCAGTCGGCCAGCCCATCGCGACCGGCGGGTGCAATGCGGAACCCGCGCCGACCCGCACCACCACCACCACCCGCCGTCGCCGGTAGCATCACTTCCCCCTCTCCCACTTTGGGGGAGGGCTGGGTTGGGGGTCGATCTTGGCACTCTACGCCGGAAAGACCCCCATCCAAGCCGCCTACAAACACCCCTCCGCCCGGAAACTGAACGTCCGCCCGTTGCCGACGATCACGTGATCATGCAGCGCGATCGACAGCGCTGCCGCGGCCGCCTTGATCTGCGCCGTCATGGCCAGGTCTTCGGGTGATGGCGCCGGGTCACCACTCGGGTGATTATGGACCAAAATCAACGCCGTCGCGTGTAACTCCAGCGCACGCTTCACCACCTCACGCGGGTAGACGGGCGTGTGGTTGACCGTGCCGCGGCTCTGCGCCTCATCCGCCAGCAATCGGTTTTTGGAGTCGAGGAACAGGATGCGGAACTGTTCGATCCGCTCCCGGCTCGTGACAGCGGTCAGGTAGTCCGTTAGCCGCTCCCAATTGCTCAGCACCGGGCGATCCATGATCTCGGCGCGCATGAAGCGCAGCGCTGCAGCCTGGACCGTCTTGAGGCACGCAACGCCCGCCTCGCCCAGCCCTTCGATGGCGCGCAGCTCATGCGGGGTCGCGCTTACCGCTGCGGCGAAGCTGCCGAACCGGGTCAGCAATGCCCGGGCGATCGGTTTCGTGTCCCGCCGGGGCAGAGCGATGAATAGCATCATCTCCAGCAGTTCATGATCCGCCACTGCGTCCGGCCCGGCCGTCAGCAGGCGCTGACGCATGCGCGCCCGGTGCCCCTCCGCTGTCATCGGCGAGCGGGATACGCCATCCAGCAGGTCAGACGTTAGGGTATCGCGTGCCACTGGATCAGGCTTTCGCGCCAGGCCTCCGTCAGCGGCACGGCACGCTTGGTCGCGTGGTCAAGCACCACCAGCACCGTTAGCGCCCGCGCCGTCTCGGTACCGCCGCACACCAGGCGCTGGCGCAGCTTGATCGAGCGCCCGCCCAGTTCCGCCACGGCCGTTTCGATTGTAACGTCACCCGGCCAAGCCATCTCGGCTACGAAATCCAGCTCTAGCCGCACGATCACCAGCGCCTGCGCCGCACCCTCCACCGGCAGCCCGGCGGCGATGGCCAGTTCGGATCGCCCTTGCTCCAGCATGACCGCAAACACGGCGTTGTTCACGTGGCCCAGCCGGTCGGTGTCGTTGAACCGTAGCCGGTGGGTCGTGATGTGCGCGGTCATGCGTAGGGCGGATGGAACAGGCCGGTTGGGCTGTACGTAAACACCTCCACCCCCGTTTCCGTAACGCCCACCATGTGTTCGAACTGCGCCGATAGGCTACGGTCGCGTGTGACGGCGGTCCAGCCGTCTTCGAGGATCTTCACCTCCGGCCGGCCTGCGTTCACCATCGGCTCGATCGTGAAGAACATGCCAGGCCGCAGCCGCGGGCCCTCACCGGCGCGGCCAAAATGCAGTACGTTCGGTGCCTCGTGAAACTTGCGCCCGATACCGTGGCCGCAAAAGTCGCGCACGACGCTGAAGCGGTGCGCCTCCACAAACGACTGGATGGCATGGCCCACATCGCCCAGCGTGGCGCCGGGCTTAACAGCCGCCACGCCCCGCATCAGCGCCTGATAGGTGATATCTATCAGCTTGACCGCTTTGGTGGATGCCTGGCCTGCCACATACATACGGCTTGTATCGCCGTGCCACCCATTGAGCACGACAGTCACGTCGACATTGAGCACATCGCCGTCCATCAGCCGCCGGTCGCCCGGGATGCCGTGGCAGACGACATGGTTAATCGACGTGCAGCTGCTGTGCTGATACCCGCGATAGCCGAGCGTGGCAGGCACGCCGCCGCGTTCGACCATAAAGTCATGGCACAGCCGGTCCAGTTCCGCCGTCGACTGCCCCGGCTTCACGTGAGCGGTGATCATATCCAGCGTCTCGGCCGCCAGGCGCCCGGCGTCGCGCATGCCGGCAAAGTCCGCCGGGGTGTGAATGACGATCCGGCGGTTATCCGAGCTGCCGTCCATTGGGTCCCTAAAACGCTACAGCCACTAAAATGCTGGCCCGGGCGAGCCCGCGCAAGACCCCTATTCCGCCGCCACTGCATAGCTGTCGAGCGGCGCGCAGGTGCAGACCAGGTTGCGGTCACCGTACACGTTGTCGACCCGCTTCACCGGCGGCCAGTATTTGGCGACGCGCACGAACGGGGCTGGGAAGGCCGCCTGCTCACGCGTGTAACCGTGCGGCCACTCCGTCGCCGCGACTTCCGCCATCGTGTGCGGCGCGTGCTTCAGCATATTGTCCACCCGGTCCAGCATACCCGCGGCGATGGCGGCGATCTCCGCCCGGATCGCGATCATTGCGTCGCAGAAGCGGTCCATCTCCGCCACGCCCTCGCTCTCGGTCGGTTCGATCATCAACGTGCCGGTCACGGGCCAGCTCATGGTCGGTGCATGGAAGCCATAATCCTGCAGGCGCTTGGCGATGTCTTCCACCATCACGCCGGCCTCGGCCTGAAAGCCGCGGCAGTCCAGGATGCATTCATGCGCGACGTTGCCCTGCGCCCCAGCATACAGCACCGGGAAGTACGGACGCAGGCGGGCAGCCATGTAGTTGGCGTTCAGGATCGCGACCTCCGTCGCATGCTGCAAGCCCGCCGCACCCATCAGCCGGATGTAGGCGTAGCTGATGGGCAGTATGCCCGCGCTACCGAATGGCGCGGCCGAAACCGGGCCAACACCGGTCGCTGGCCCCGCATCGGGGCGCGCCGGGTGGTTCGGCAGATGCGGGGCCAAGTGGGCCGCTACGCCGATCGGCCCCACGCCGGGCCCCCCGCCGCCGTGCGGGATGCAGAACGTCTTGTGCAGATTGAGGTGACACACGTCGGCCCCGATCCGCGCCGGGCTGGTGAGCCCCACCTGCGCGTTCATGTTGGCACCGTCCATGTACACCTGGCCGCCATGGCCGTGGACGATGGCGCAAATCTCGGCAATGCCTTCCTCGAACACGCCATGGGTGCTGGGGTAAGTCACCATCAGCGCCGCCAGCCGGTCGCCATACAGCGCCGCCTTGGTCCGCAAATCATCGAGGTCCACGTTGCCGTCGCGGTCGCAGCCGGTGACCACGACACGGTAGCCCGCCATCACGGCGCTGGCCGGATTGGTGCCGTGGGCGCTGCTGGGAATGAGGCACACGTCGCGGTGCCCCTGTCCCCGCGCCGCGTGATAGCCGCGTATGGCCAGCAGCCCAGCGTACTCGCCCTGGCTGCCCGCGTTGGGCTGCAACGACACGGCGGCAAATCCCGTCACGTCGCACAGCCAGCCTGCCAGCCGCTCGATCAGCGTCGAATAGCCCAGCGTTTGGTCCGCCGGCGCGAACGGATGGATGTCGGCAAACCCCGGCAGCGTGATTGGGATCATCTCCGCCGTCGCGTTCAGCTTCATGGTGCACGAACCAAGCGGGATCATGCTGCGATTGAGCGCCACGTCCTTGTCCTCCAGCCGCTTCAGGTAGCGCAGCATGGCGTGCTCGCTCCGGTGTGCATGGAACACGGGGGCGGTCAGCACGGCGCTAGTGCGGGGCGCGGGCGGTGTGCCGGCCGTATCGAGCAGCGTTGTGCCGAACAGCCCGGCCAACGCCTCTAGCTCCGGCCGGGTCACGGTTTCGTCCAGCGCGATGGCAATCCCCTGCCCGTCCAACCGGCGCAGGTTGAACCCGGCGTCCAGCGCGCGAGCCATCAGCGCATCCGCGTCTGGCACATCGAGCGCCAGTGTGCCGAAGAACGTCTCGTGCCGCAGCGTCGCGCCACCTCGCAACGCCGCGCCAGCCAGTAGCC
>JANONC010000282.1:0-3973 GCA_031420655.1 Rhodospirillales bacterium
CCCACGAAGCCCAGAGGCAGGGCCAAGCCCAACAGGGCTGTAAAAATCACGATCAGCACGACCGCTGGGCGCAAAGCCGAAATCATGTTCATGCAATCCTCAGCAGCGAAAGTATCATGTCGATCAACTTAATGCCTACAAACGGGGCAATTAGCCCACCCAGCCCATAGACCAGCAGGTTACGCCGCAGCAGTGCCGCCGCCCCGAGCGGACGGAAGGCAACGCCCCGCAAGGCTAGTGGAACCAGCGCCACAATAATCAGCGCGTTAAAGATGACAGCCGAAAGGATAGCGCTTTCTGGACTATTCAACCGCATGACGTTAAGCGCGCCCAGTTGCGGGTAGGTCGCAACGAAAATTGCTGGCAGGATCGCAAAGTACTTACTTACGTCATTAGCGATGCTGAACGTCGTCAGTGACCCGCGGGTGATCAGCAACTGCTTCCCAATCTCCACCACCTCGATCAGCTTGGTTGGGTCGCTGTCCAGGTCAACCATGTTGCTTGCCTCGCGCGCGGCCTGCGTGCCGGTCTGCATCGCGACCCCCACGTCGGCCTGCGCCAGCGCTGGCGCGTCGTTCGTACCGTCACCACACATTGCGACCAGCCGTCCCTCCGCCTGCACGCGGCGGATGTAATCGAGCTTATCCTGCGGCGTCGCTTGCGCCAGGAAGTCGTCGACCCCGGCCTCCGTCGCGATCGCCGCCGCTGTCACCTTGTTGTCGCCCGTAATCATGACCGTGCGGATACCCATGGCGCGCAACTGGGCAAAGCGCTCGCGGATGCCCGGCTTCACGATATCCTTCAGTTCGATCACGCCTATCAGCCGCCCATCGACGGCGACCCCCAGCGGTGTGCCGCCCGCGCGCGCGATGCGGTCGACTGCTTCGCTAAACGCGACCGGCACGGGGCCGCCGGCTAGCGCCAGAAGCGAGTCCACGGCACCCTTGCGCCACGACCGCCCACCAGCGTCCAGGCCGGACAGCCGCGTGTTGGCGCTGAACGGCACCACGCTGGCGCCAACTGGCATGTCCGGCACGAACCCATGCCGGTCGCGCACCCACGCCAGAATGGACCGGCCTTCCGCCGTGTCATCGCCCAACGACGCTGTCGCCGCGGCCTCGGCCATCGCCCGGTCATCGACACCAGGCACACCCGTGAGGCTCGCACACATGCGATTGCCAAAGGTAATCGTGCCGGTTTTATCCAGCAGCAACGTATCGACGTCGCCCGCCGCCTCCACCGCGCGCCCACTGGTGGCCACCACGTTGAACCGTACCAGCCGGTCCATCCCGGCAATGCCGATCGCGCTCAGCAGCCCGCCAATCGTGGTCGGGATCAGCGTGACCAGCAACGCGGCCAGCACCGGCACGCCCAGGTCGGTGCCAGAATACTTGGCCAGCCCCACCAGGGTCACGACGGCGATCAGGAAGATGATCGTCAGCCCCGCCAGCAGGATATCGAGCGCGATCTCATTCGGAGTCTTGCGACGGCTCGCACCCTCCACCAGGCCGATCATGCGGTCCAGGAACGTGCTGCCCGGATCGGCCGTGATGCGGATCACAAGCCAGTCGGACACGATTTGCGTCCCGCCCGTGACTGCGCTGCGATCGCCACCCGCCTCGCGGATCACCGGCGCACTCTCACCCGTCACGGCGCTTTCGTTGACGCTCGCCACGCCGTCGATGATCTCACCGTCGGACGGGATCAAGTCACCCGCCTCCACCAGCACGACCATGTCGCGACGCAGCACACTGGCCGGAGTGGCGGTCGTGCGGGTACGGTCGGCCGGGTTGGCCAACACCTTAGCCATCACATCGCTGCGTGCCCGGCGCAAGCTGTCGGCCCGTGCGCGGCCCCGGCCCTCGGCCACTGCTTCGGCAAACGTCGCGAACAGCACCGTCAGCCACAGCCATACCGCGATCGACGCCGCAAACGTCCAGGGCGTCCCGCCGAGTGCGTTCCGCACGGCCAGCACCGTCACCAGCAGCGCCACTATCTCGGTGACGAAAATCACCGGGTTGCGGATCAGCCGGGCCGGGTTGAGTTTCAGAAACGCGTCGCGGGCGGCGCGGGCGATGATCGTGCTATCGAACAGCGCGATCGTGTCGGCAGTCTGTGCCATCGTCAGATGTCCTTAGTAGGTCTTGCCAGCGAGCATCGAGAAATGCTCCGCCAACGGGCCAAGCGAGAGGGCGGGTAGGAATTGCAGGCCACCTAGGATGAGGATCACGCCGACCAGCAGCCCGATGAACAGTGGCCCGTGCGTGGGGAACGTGCCCGCGCTCGCCGGTAGTTTCGGCTTGGCGGCCAAGCTGCCGGCAATCGCTAAAACCGGCACCAGGAACGCAAACCGCCCCAGCAGCATGGCCACCCCCAGCCCGTAATCGAGCAGCTCCGTATCGGCACTGATGCCCGCGAACGCGCTGCCATTGTTGGCGGTGGCGGACGTCCAGGCATACAGCATCTGGCTCAGCCCATGCGGCCCGGCGTTGGATAGCGACCCGACGCCGCTTTCGGTCACCAGGCTCACGGCTGTGCCGCCCAGAATGCACAGCGGCAGGATCAGCACGGCCAGCATCGCAAGCTTGATCTCTCGCGCCTGTACCTTCTTGCCCAGGTACTCCGGTGTCCGCCCCACCATCAGCCCGGCCACGAACACCGCCAGCAATGCGAACACGATGATGCCATAAAGGCCCGAACCGACGCCGCCCGGCACCACCTCACCCAGTTGCATCAAAAACAGCGTGATGAAGCCGCCCAACGGCATGAAGCTGTCATGCATTGCGATCACGGCACCGGTGCTGGTCGCAGTCGTACCCGCGGCAAAGATGGAAGAGGCGGCCACGCCAAAGCGCAGTTCCTTACCCTCCATGTTGCCCATCAACTGGTCGAGCCCCACCGCTTGCAGCAGCGGGTTACCGGCTGCCTCTGCCGCATAGATCAAGCCGGCCATCGTCGCCAGCAACAGGCCCATGACCCACATGAGCGCAAACCCTTGGCGCCGGTCGCCGACGATATAGCCAAACGCCACCGCCATAGCGAACGGCACCACCAGCAGTGACCAGTTCTCCAGCAAGTTGCTGAGCGCCGTCGGGTTCTCGAACGGATGGGCAGAGTTCGCGTTAAAAAACCCGCCCCCGTTTGTGCCGATCAGCTTGATCGCCTCCTGGAACGCCACCGGCCCCAGCGCGATCGTCTGCTTGGCGCCCTCCAGCGTCGTCGCATCGACGGACGCGGCGAGCGTCTGCGGCACGCCCATGATCATCAGCAGCACAGTCACAATCAGCGTGAGCGGCAGCAGGATGTACAGCGTCGCCCGCGTCACATCCGTCCAGAAATTGCCGAGCGTCTGCAGTCCGCCCGAGGCAAAAGCGCGCGACACGGCGCAAGCGGCGGCGATCCCCGTGGCCGCCGAGACGAAGTTATGCACTGTCAGCCCGAACATCTGCGAGCCATGGCTCAACGCCGACTCACCGGCATAGGCCTGCCAGTTGGTGTTGGTAACGAAGCTGATAGCCGTGTTGAACGCAAGCCGCGGCGACATGCCGGCGAAGCCCTGCGGATTGAACGGCAAGTAGAATTGCAGCCGCAGCATCGCATACAGCAGCAGGAAGTGAACCGCGTTCAGCACCAGCAATGCCACGGCATAGCCCCGCCAACTCATACCCCGCGCCGGGTCTATCCCGCACAGGGCATACAACCGGCGTTCCACAGCGCCCGACGTGCCCCGCTGCATGACGGCCGCGACATACCGGCCCAGCGGCACCGCAGCCAGGAACACAAGCGACAACGTCAGCGCAATCTGCGCCCACCCAATCATGCTCATGTCAAAAATCTTCCGGGCGGATGAGCGCCCAAACCAAATAGAAAAATAGCCCGGCCGAAACCGCGGCGCCGAGAATAATATCGAGACTCGGCACTAGATTCGCTCACACAGCATGGCGTAACCCGCCATTAGCAAAATACCGCCGGT
>JANONC010000283.1:0-10989 GCA_031420655.1 Rhodospirillales bacterium
GTTGACCCTGGCGGGTGAGGGACTGCAGGCGGTGCGGGACGCGTGGTTCATCCCGGTTGCGCCCGATACGCTGGTGAACCCGGCCCCGCAGGCACTGCAGATGGAGGCAGGGCGCGTTACGCTGAAGCTCACACCCGGCCCAGCTTTTGCAACGCCGCTGGCTGGTGTGGCCGTGCTACGCGATGCGGGCGGGCAGGAGAGTTATTGGGATGTCAGCGCGGACGCTGCAAGCAATGGCCCCGGTGCCGCGACGGCACCCCTGGCCGAGGCACTGGGACTGGCGTTGCTGGGCGGGCTCATCCTGAACCTGATGCCGTGCGTGTTCCCGGTGCTGGCGATGAAGGCGATGGCGGTCGCGCGCATGACCGGTACGCGCGCGCAGATGCGCCTCGAGGGGTTGGCCTACACCGCGGGCGTGCTGGTGGCGTTTGGCGGATTGGGGTTGTCCCTGGTGGCGCTGCGTCAGGCGGGCGGTGCCGTGGGGTGGGGTTTTCAGCTGCAATCGCCCGCTTTCGTGATCGCGATGGCGTGGATCATGCTCGCCTTGGGATTGAACCTTTCGGGCGTGTTCGCGGTAGAGACCCGGGCCGCCGGGGCCGGGCAGGGGCTGGCCGCGCAGGGCGGCACGGGGGGCAGCTTCTTTACCGGGCTGCTGGCGGTGCTGATTGCGACTCCCTGCACGGCCCCGTTCATGGGGGCTGCGATCGCGGCGGCCCTGGCGGCTCCGGCGGCGGTGGCCCTGCTGGTCTTCATAGCACTCGGGCTGGGGTTTGCGGCACCTTACCTACTGCTCGCGCTGGTGCCGGGCGTGGCGCGCCTGCTGCCGCGGCCGGGTGCCTGGATGGAGGTGCTGCGGGGTGTGCTGGCCTTTCCAATGTATGGCGCGGCGGCCTGGTTGCTGTGGGTCGTGAGCCTGCAGGCGGGGCCGGCGGGCGTGCTGGCGGGCGCGGCCGGGGCGGTCGTGGTGGCACTCGGCGCTTGGGCGTGGGGGCAGCACCAGGCCGGACGCCTCGGCCGGACGATGAGCTATGCCATCCTTGGCGGGGCGGGCGTAGGGGTTCTGGTTATACTTGGCGCGTTGCCGGACAAGGCTGTTGCAACGGCCGACACCGGCGGCGTGTCCCAGCCGTTCACTCGCGCGCGGCTCGCGGCATTGCGGGCCGAGGGGCGGCCTGTGTTTGTCAACATGACCGCCGCCTGGTGCGTGACCTGCCTGGTCAACGAACGGATCGCCCTGGCCCCCGCTTCCGTGCAGGCCCGGTTTGCCGGGGGTGTGGCGTATCTAAAAGGCGACTGGACCCGGCAGGATCCGGAGATTAGCGCCTTTTTGTCCGAACACGGCCGCGATGGCGTACCGCTTTATGTGTTCTACCCGCCGCAGCGCCCCGGCATCGTGCTGCCGCAGATCCTGACGGAAGGGGCAGTGCTGGGGGCGATGGGCCCGGGTTGAGCGGCCGCCACCGCCGGACGATCGCGGCCGGCGTGCGGCCTGGTCATGGGCGCAGGTTAAACGCTTTGGTACGCCTGCAGGAACAGCGCCACCTGAATGACAAGTGCGGCGGCCACGAGCAGGAATGCGATCCGCAGGGCACGGTTGAACGCCCCGTGCCGCATGACCCACACGCCATTCAGCACCGCCCCCACGCCAATCAGGCCGACGGTCCCAAAAATCCAGAACGTATCCCGCGTCATGGCTGGGCTGCCGGTCCAGCCTGTGCCGTGCGGATCGGGCGGCGCGGCGATGAGGTCATTCAGGTACCACGCCAGATAAGCCATCGCGCCGGCAAGGCCCACTCCGACGATAAGCAACAGCACGCCTTTTGCACGGGCCTGGCCGGGGGCCGGTCGTTGGACTTGTGGGATCACACCGCACCAAACGTAAAACTGGCATTGGAGTTCGTGATTGGGCCGGCTACGCGCTACTGCCGCACCGGTCGCCCAGGCAGGGTGTCACGGTCCAGCCTTTGGCGCGAAGCAGGGCCACAACACCGTCGTCGCCCAGCAGGTGGGAGCAGCCAAACGCGATAAACGCCGGCTTGTCGGCTTCCGTCATGCGTGTCTCGATCGCGGCGATCCATGACCGGTTGCGATCGGTCAGCAGGGCAGCACGCCGCGCATCATGGCGGACCAGATCGGCGCGCGTGGCTTCCCAAGTGTCTAGCCCTGCGGAGGCCCGGGCGACCGCACCGTTACCGTACTGGGTGTCGACCCAGTCGGAGAAGGCTGAAAGGCGCTCACGACGCCGCAGAGTCCAGGCGAGTGCCGCGGCACCGTTTATACCGTTTGGGCTACCGTAATGCATGGCTTCGACCATTGCAGCGTCGATTTCTTCCAGAGCATGGACAGGGATCGCGGCACTACGGTCAAACCGGACCAAGTTCATATCGACGATCTCGCCCCGCGGAAGGACCCCGGGGAGCTTGGACGACGCCCGGTTTGTGACGAACGTGGACAGTCCCGTCAGGGTCAGCTTTTCGATGTCAGCATCCGTCATGCCAGCCGAATACAGCGCCTGCCATGTCTCTGCCGGTAACGCCGCAAGCACAGCCGGATCCGGTGTATAAAAAGTACGCTTTCTTAATTGCCGGAATGCGGCGGCGCGCTGAGTGGACTGCTGATCGAGGACCTCTTCGACCGATAGGCTGGCGCTGCCGGCAAACAGACGGCGTATGTCTGCCGGCATGACCGTGGCGTCGGCATAGCCGATGTGGATTGTGCCCCACAGCAGGCCCTTCATCTGGCCGTCACGGCGAACGGCGAACGCTCGCGCCTCCCCATTCACATAATCCTGGGGCCGGCGGGCTATTTCGGCGTCGGCGGCCTGGTCGAACTCGGTTTGGGACGGCAGGCCCGGCGCGCAACCCGCAACGAGCGCGCCCAGCATCACGCCCCGTCGTCCTATGGTGTGCGCCACGCCCTATCCCTTACCGCTGTTGATGACGCTTGCATGCCCACCACAGTCCCGCAACTCACGCCGGGTCCGGCCCAGGCGCGCGGCGGTCGCGGAAGGCGCGGGCGGGGAGGGGGTAGGCGGTGGTGGATTTCAGCCGCTCCATCGCGAAGCGGGAGGTCACGTTCTTGAGACGCACGGCGGTTGTCAGGCGTTTGTAGAACGCGTCGAACTCCGCCATGCCCGGCACCGCCACGCGCAGCATGTAATCCACCTCACCCGCCATGCGGTATGCATCCATGATCTCTGGCATGGACGCGAGTGCGTTGCCGAACGCAAGCATCCACTCCGGCGTGTGCTCATGCGCCTCGATGGCCACGAACACGACGAGGCCGATGCCAACCCGCTCCGGCTCCACCAGGGCTACCCGGGCGCGGATGACGCCGGTCTGATCCAGTTTTTGGATGCGCTTCCACACGGGCGTGGCCGACAGGCCGACCTGGTCCGCCAGCTCCGCCATGGGTGTGGTCACGTCGGCTTGCAGCAGCGCGAGAAGCTTGCGGTCGATCTCGTCCATTGGCCGGCCTTCCTGGTGGGCTGGCGGTAACAGACCGCATCCGGCCCCGCGCGCAAGCCGGAGCCGGGCAAGTTGCATGCCCATGCCACGGGATGGCTCACACAAGCACCGCCAATCTCCCGCCGGGCGTATCCGGAGCATAAGCTTGCCCTAGCCAGGCTGGAGCGCGCCGGCTTCAGAAAACGAGATAGTTCATTCGGCCTCTGCCGCAGTACGAACATGCGGCCGGGTAGCAGAAGATTGCGGAACAGCACTCTTTCGGGAAGCGGTAGGCCGTCGTTAGCTCATGTCGTGTTTAAGCGCGACTGGAGCCTAGCGTGCCAACTACGATCCTGACCCTCGACCGGCCGGCGGTTCGTCCATTTTGGGGGGTACGCTCCCGTGTGCTGACGCTCTGGCCCGGCATGCGCCGGTTCGTGTCCGTGGCCGTGCTGCTATTGGCTTGGCAAGCTGCGTCCTCGTCCGGGCTGCTGTCGTCACGGACCCTTGCCTCACCGGCGCAGATCGTGGCCACGGCGTGGTCGCTGGCCGTGACGGGCGCGCTGCCCTGGCACTTGGCCGTCTCATTCGGGCGCGTGGCGGCCGGGCTGACCATCGGCGTGACGGTTGGGGCTAGCCTCGCACTGGTCGCCGGGCTGTCGCGGCTGGGCGAGGATGTCGTCGACGCGCCCATCCAGATGCTGCGCACCCTGCCGTTCCTGGCGCTGGTGCCGTTGTTCATCTTGTGGTTCGGCATTGGCGAGGCACCCAAGATCGCCCTGGTCGCACTCGGCACTGCCTTTCCGCTCTACCTTAATCTTTTCGCCGGCATCCGCGGGGTAGAGCCGCGGCTGATCGAGATGGCGCGCGTATTTGGGCTCAACTGGCGCGGGTTGATCCGCCACGTGGTGTTGCCCGGCGCGCTGCCCTCCGCGCTGGTGGGCCTACGCTACAGCCTGGGTGTCGCGTGGCTGTCGCTGGTGGTGGCCGAGCAGGTCAATGCCCAGGCCGGCATTGGCTACCTGATCAACGATGCGCGCGACTTTTTGCGCACCGACATCATCCTGGTCGGCCTTGGGCTGTACGCGATGCTCGGTTTGGGCGCAGACGCGCTGGTGCGCGGGCTCGAGCGGCGCGCGCTGGCGTGGCGGCCCCTGGCCGTGCGCGCATGACCGCCCGCATCCGCAACCTGACCCGGCAGTTCGGTGCCCAGCCGCCCGTGCTGGACCGGATCGCGCTTGACATTGCACCGGGCGAGTTCGTCGCGCTGCTGGGTGCCAGCGGCTCGGGCAAGACGACGCTGCTGCGCACCCTGGCGGGGCTCGACCCGGTGCCCGCAGACGCGGTCGTGACCCTGCCGCAGCCGGTTGCGGTTGCGTTCCAGCAGCCGCTGCTGCTGCCGTGGAAAAGTGTGTGGCAGAACGTGGCCCTTGGCCTGACCGGCACAGACGCCCACGCCCGGGCTATCGAAGCGCTGGCGGAGGTGGGTCTATCCCATCGCCAGGACGCCTGGCCCGCCACGCTGTCGGGCGGAGAGGCGCAGCGTGCCGCGCTGGCCCGGGCACTGGTCCGCGCGCCGGGCTTACTGCTGCTGGACGAGCCGTTTGCCGCGCTGGACGCGCTGACCCGGCTGCGTATGCACGCGCTGGTGCTGGCGCTGTGGGCCCGGCACCGGCCCGCGACGCTGCTGGTCACGCACGATGTGGACGAGGCGTTGGCGCTGGCGGATCGGGTGCTGGTGCTGGCGCAGGGGCGGATCGTGCTGGACGTAATCAATGACGGGCCCCGCCCGCGCAATCGCGCCGCGTTCGGGCCATTGCGGACCCGGCTGCTGAACCAACTCGGCGTCCATGAACCCCAGATCGGAGAAGCCGCTTGATCACCCGCCGCATCCTACTTGCCAGTGGCGCAGCATTGTCCCTGCCCGGCGTGGCCCGCGCGGCTCCCCGCCTGCGCATTGGCACGCAGAAAGGTGGCGTGCTGGTGATCGTGCGCCAGCAGCGCCGGTTGGAGGCGCTGGGCCTGGCGCCGGAATGGGTGGAGTTCACGTCCGGCCCACCCATGCTGGAGGCTTTGAACGCCGGCGCGGTCGATTTCGGGGCGACCGGCAACACGCCGCCCATCTTTGCACAGGCCGCCGGGTCCGCCCTGGTCTATGTGGGTGCGCAGCCGCTGACCGGCGTCGATCATGCAATACTCGTGCGCCAGGATAGCCCTATCCAGACGCTGGCCGACCTGCGGGGCAAGCGGTTCGCCTTTACCAAGGGGTCTAGCGCGCACGCCATGGCGCTGTTGGCGCTGGACCGGGCCGGCCTGACGCCAGCGGACATCCAGCACGTGAACCTACAACCGGCCGACGCCGGGGCAGCGTTCCGTGGTGGCGCGATCGACGCCTGGGCTATCTGGGACCCGTTCTATGCCATCGCCGCGCAGGACCCGGCTACCCGCGTGCTGACAACCGGTGAGGGTCTGTCACCCGGGAACTCCTTCTTTCTCGCCAGCCGTAATTTTGCACAACAGGAGCCGCAGCTTTTGCAAACGATACTTGCTGTTATCAACGAAGCGGCCGCGTGGGCCGGGGACAATCCGGAGCCGCTGGCCAAAGTCCTGTCGGAGGTGACGGGCGTGCCGCTGGCAGCGCAGCGCGTGTCGGCCGCCCGTGGCGTGTATGCCGTGCAGCCGCTGAACGACACGATCGTGGCGCAGCAGCAGGAGGTTGCCGACCGGTTTGCGGCGTTGCACATCCTGCCCGCCCGGATCGACGTGGCGGCCGCGGTCTGGCACCCCAGCCAGCGCCGGGCGGAGGCGCGGCCATGAACGCCCTCAGCCCGCCGCGCCGCCCGCTCGACATGCTCTGGTTTCTCCCCACAGGCGGGGATGGCCACTACCTCGGCTCGGCCCAGGGATCCCGCGCCGTGGATAACCGCTATTTGCGGCAGATTGCGCAGGCGACCGACCAGCTCGGTTATCACGGCGTGCTGCTGCCGACAGGGGCCGGGTGCGACGATGCGCTGGTCACGGCCGCGTCGCTGGTGCCGTTCACCGAACAGCTGCGGTTTTTGGTCGCATTGCGTCCCGGTCTTACGCTGCCCGGCGAAGCGGCGCGGCAATACGCGGCGCTCGACCGGATCAGCGGCGGGCGGACGATGGTCAACCTGGTTTGCGGCGGTAACCCGGCGGACCTCGCAGGTGACGGACTGACCCTTGGTCATGACGAGCGCTATGCGCAGGCGGCGGAGTTCCTGACCATCTGGCGCGGCATGATGGCGGGCGAGCGGGTGAACTTTGCCGGCGAATACCTGTCGTCGGCCGGTGGGCGGCTGCTGTTCCCGCCGGTGCAGGCACCGCACCCGCCCATTTATTTCGGCGGATCGTCGCCCGCCGGGCACGCGTTGGCGGCGGCGCAGGCCGATACGTACCTGACGTGGGGTGAACCCCCGGCGCAGGTGGCGGAAAAGATCGCCGACATCCGTACCCGCGCCCGTGCCCATGGCCGCACGCTACGGTTCGGCATACGCCTGCACCTGATCGTGCGGGAAACCGAAGACGAGGCCTGGGACGCCGCCCGCCGGCTGATCCGCCATCTGTCGGACGACACGATCGCGACGGCGCAGCGCAAGCTGGCCACTGAAAGCGACAGCGAGGGGCAGCGGCGCATGCTGGCGCTCCATGGCGGCTCGCGCGACCGGCTGGAGGTTGCGCCCAATTTATGGGCCGGCGTGGGGCTTGTCCGGGGCGGCGCGGGCACGGCGCTGGTGGGTGACCCGGTAACGGTGGCCGCGCGCATCCGGGAGTACCAGGACCTGGGCATCGATACCGTGATCGCGTCGGGTTATCCGCATCTGGAGGAGTCGTATCGTGTCGCCGAGCTGCTGTTCCCGCATCTGGACCTGCATACCTCGGCCCGCGTGCCCCAGGGTGGGCCGAGCCTGATGACCGGCGGCGGCTCGTTCATGACAACAGACGGCTTTGCGGCGCCGGTGCCAGCCCAAGTGCTGTGACGGTGATAATGCGAACCAAGCGAAGCAATCCATCGATGGGACACCCGCGCCTGGCTTGACGGCGCTACGTGGGTGCGAGCGCCGGCGCCGGACGCACACCCTCCGCCAGCAGCCGCATGGCGGCGGGGTAATCCGTTTTGCCGCTACCGAGCATGGGGATGGCGGGCACGATCTGGACGATCCGGGGCACTTGCAGCTCCGGCGTGCCGCGCTCCCGTGCCGCGGCCAGCAGCACCTTCGTTTCCGCGTCCGGCTGGGTGGTTAGCAGCACGAGTTGCTCGCCCTTCCGCTCGTCCGGACGGCTGACCACGGCGTGGTGCGCGCCGGGCCACACGGCGGCGGCGAGCGTTTCGGCGGCCGTCATGGACACCATTTCCCCGGCGATCTTGGCGAAGCGCTTGGCCCGGCCCAGGATCGTCACGTACCGGCCGCCGTCCACGTCCACGATGTCGCCCGTGTCGTACCAGCCAGCCGGCGGGCGTTCGATCACGCCGGGCGCACTGTCCCGCAGATACCCCAGCATGACGTTGGGCCCCCGCACGGACAGCGCCCCGCCCCGCTCGATCCCGTCCACGGGTGTGAGCCGGTACTCGACGCCGGGCACCAGCCGGCCGACGGTGCCGGGGCGGTTATGCATGGCGGTGTTGACTGCCAGCACCGGCCCCGTCTCCGTCGCGCCATAGCCTTCCAGCAGCCGTACGCCGAACTTGTCGGCATAGGTGCGCCGCGTTTCGTCGCGCACTTTTTCCGCGCCGGCGATTACGTAGCGGACGGAGCGGAAGTCGTAGGCATGGGCGTAGCGCGCCCAGCCGGCCAGGAATGTGTCGGTGCCGAAAAGGAACGTGGCGTCCGTGCCATAGGTCAGCTCGGGCACCATGCGGTAGTGCAGGGGCGAGGGGTAGAGGAACGTGCGCGCGCCGCTCAGCAACGGCAGCAGCGTGGCACTGCTGAGGCCGATGGCGTGGAACAGCGGCATGGCATTCAGCACGCGGTCTGCACTGCTGAAATCGAGGACGGAGCTGACCTGCGCAATGTTGGACAGGATGCTGCGCCCGCTGAGCACGACGCCCTTCGGCACGCCTTCGGAGCCGCTGGTGAACAGCACAACCGCCGGGTCGGTCGCGGCCATGCTGGCACCGGGCAGGTGGCGGGCGCGCCGCGAATCCCACAAGCCTTGCAGCTTGGCGCGCAGCCCAAACGTGGCGCGCAGGTCTTCCAGCCAGATGAACCGGACGTCCGTCATGCGCGCGACGGCGGTACCCAGCTTGGCCTTTTCAACAAACACCCGGGAGGTGAGGACGGTGCGCACCTGCGCCACGCGGCAGGCAGCCAGCATCGCGTCCGCCCCGGCGGAGTAGTTCAGCATCGCCGGCACACGCCCGAACGCTTGCAGCGCAAACACGGTGACGATCGCGCCATTGGCGTTGGGCAACATGACGCCCAGCCGCTCGCCCGGGGCCGACTGCGCCGCCAGCGCCCTGCCCAGCACGGACGCGCCCAGGATGAGGCGCTTGAAGGTAAGGGGCTGGAACGTCACGTCCTCCAGCACTTCGGTGGCCGGGCCATGCAGGGCGGCGGCGTCCAGGAGTGCCGCGAACAGGCTGCGGTTTGTGGTGCTGGCGCGGAACTGCGCGTCGACCATCAGGTCTTCGACGGCGGTGCCCAGGGCCAGCCGCCGGGCGCGGCCCGTTAACGCGTCGTCTATCGTCAGGGTGACGGGCGGGTTGATGGCCATCGTCACGCGGGGAAATAGCTGGCGGGCGAAGGTGCTGGGCATCCGGGAAAACCGGCTGCGTTCCAGTCCGTTGATTTGCAACGGCAGCACAGCGGCCCCGGCCAGGCTCGCGATCAGGCCGGCGCCGTCGTAGACTTTCATGCGCGATCCGGTACGTGTCGTGCGCCCCTCCGGGAAGATCACCAGCCGCCGCCCAGCCTCGACCGCGCGCACCATCTCACGGGCGGCATAGGGGTTAGTCGGATCGACCGTCAGTACATCCACCTGCGCCAGGAACGGGCGCACCCACCATTTGCGGGCCATGAAGGTGTCGACCACGAATGTGGACGGCCCGGGTAATGCCGCGGCGACCAGGCAGCCATCGGCCAGGCTGAGGTGGTTGCATACCACCACGGTGCGCGCACCCTTGGCCGGCACGTTCTCCAGCCCCGTAACCACCAGGCCGTGTGCCAGGCGGAAATAGGCGCGGAACACGGCCCGCAAAATATCCTCTGGCAGCAGGCGACAGATCATCACGGCGGTAATCAGGTTGAGCGCGCCAGCCACGGCCAGGACGGTGACGGGCCGGAACCCAAGCCACGCCAGCCCGGCCACAGCGCCGGAGCCCGCGACGATGAACAGCGCGTTCACGACGTTGTTCGCTGCGATCATGCTGGCCACGCGGGCCGGGTCCGACCAATGCTGGATGATGGCATAGAGTGGCACGGAGAATACGCCGCCGCACGCCGCCGCGCCCAGCAGGCACGCCATGGCCGCGAGCCCCGCGGGGGAGGATAGCAGCGCGCCCGGCGTGGACCACGTGCCCGCAACGGGTAGCCCGGCAAAATAGGCGAAGCCAAACGTGAACACAGACAGCAGCAGTGCTGCGAACGGCACGTGCCGGGCCGAAATCTCACCGTGCAACAGCCGCCCGGCCAGGATCGACCCGGCCCCCACCCCCACCGCGAAGCTGACCAGCAGCAGGTTCAACACCGGCACGCCGCCATGCAGGTCCTGTTGGGTCAGCGCCGGGAACTCGGTCAGAAAGATGGAGCCGATGGTCCAGAACCACGACAGGCCCAGAATACTCAGCCACACGGGGCGGTTTGCGTGCGACAAACGTAATAGATTCGTGGTTTCAGCAAACACGTTCCAACCGATGCGCAAGCCGGGGGCGTTGATGCGGGCGGCAGGCACCTGGAAGGCAGCGACGGCCCCGCCGACGGCGATCAAGACCCCCAGGACCGCCACGACGGCAGGCCCTAGTGGCACCCTCGGAAGCGCCCCGAGGCCAAAGAGTGCGAAGGCGTCGTCCCCCCACCACCCCAGCCCGATGAGGGCACCGCCAGCGATGGTGCCGCATAGGATGGCCGCAAAGGTCCCAGCCTCGATCAAAGCATTGCCACGCACCAGTTCGTCCGCGCGCAGATGGTCGGGGAGCAGGCCGTATTTGAGCGGGCTAAAGAACGCGGCTTGTACGCCCAGGCCGAACAGCACAGCCAGGAGGGCTGGAGTACTTTGTTCGATCAACCCCCAGGCACCCAGCAGCATGACGGCGATTTCGGTGAGCTTGGTCCACCGCAGCAGCCGCGATTTGTCGAACCGGTCGGCCAGCTGCCCGGCGGTGGCGGACAGCAGCACATATGGCGCGATGAACAGCGCGCCTGCCAGCGCCACCAGCGGCGTGCCGCCCTCGGCCGTGCGGAAGATGACCAGGGCAACGAGCGCGTTCTTGAACAAATTATCGTTCAACGCGCCCAGCGATTGGGACACGAACAGCGGCAGGAACCGCCGGGTGCGGAGGAGGGCGGTCGTGCTCATCGGGTCG